>NC_018513.1:2833899-3148777 GCF_000292915.1 Burkholderia cepacia GG4 | reverse complement strand
GTACGGCCGACGAGCGGCCGCGAGCGTTGGCCGGCGGCCGTCAGGCGCCCGGCGTCGGGAAGAAGATGCCCGCGCGCTGCGCGGCGTTCGCGATGTGCGTCTCGATCGCGGTACCCGCGGCGAGCGCATCGCGCGCGATCAGCGCGTCGACGATCGCGCGGTGCTCGTGCCACGTCGACAGCAGCAGCTCGCGCCGGTAGAACGGCATGCGCTGGCTTTCCTTCATGATGTCCGCGCTGCTGCGCAGCACCGATTCGATCGCCGCGTTTCCGGCGAGATGGATGATCCGCATGTGGAAGTCGAAGTCGAGCCGCGACGCTTCGTCGAGCGCGTTTTCGGTCAGCGCGACGTGCAGGTCGGCGAGGTTGTCCTCGAACCACGCGATGTCGTCGTCGCTGACGACGTGCGCGGCCATCCGCGCGGCGAACCCTTCGAGCGCGTAGCGCATCTGGTACGTGTCGGGCGGCGATGACTGCTCGGCGAACCGCCATGGATGGGCGGCCGTCGCCTGCGCGCTTTCGACATACACGCCCTTGCCGGCGCGGATGCGCAGCATCCCGAGCGCCTCGAGCGTGGACAGCGCCTCGCGCAGCGACGCGCGGCTGATCTCCAGCTCCTCGGAGAGCTGGCGCTGGGCCGGCAGCAGGCTGCCGACCGGATACACGCCTGCCTCGATCCGGTCGCGGATCGTCGCGATGGCGGCGTCGGTCACGGTGTGCGGAACGTTTTTCATGATGTGAGCGATGGCCGGTCTGACCAGCATTGTAATCCGCACGCGCACGGTGCATCACCGACCTACGGGAAAGCCACGATCCGCCCCTGTTTGGTGCGTCGAAAGCGCGGGCGAAGGGGTGGGAAATCCCTATTTGATTCGTCCTTGACGCCACTATATCGGCTTCCTACTATCCACCATAACATCACTGGTCTTACCAGTATGAACAGACGAAACTGCAACCGTTGGATCGGGAGAGCGCCGTGTCGAAATTCCTCAATTCGCTGTTTGGCCGGGTAGTCGTCGCATTAATCCTGGGGGTCGCGCTCGGCGCGTTCTTCCCGCATTTCGCCGAATCGCTGCGTCCGCTCGGCGACGGTTTCCTGAAGCTCATCAAGATGGTCATCGGCCCGATCGTGTTCTGCGTCGTGGTCAGCGGGATGGCCAATGCGGGCGACCTGAAGAAGGTCGGTCGGGTCGGCCTGAAGGCGGTCGTCTATTTCGAGGTGATGACGACGATCGCGCTCGGCATCGGGCTCGTCCTCGCGTGGCTCACGCGCCCGGGCGTCGGGATGAACATCGACCTGCACTCGCTCGACGCGGCATCGCTCGCGTCGTACGCGAAGAACGCCGAAAGCCTGAAGGACACGGCCGGCTACCTGATGAAGATCATCCCCGAGACCGCGATCGACGCGTTCGCGAAGGGCGACATCCTGCAGATCCTCGTGTTCGCGGTGCTGTTCGGCTCCGCGCTGTCGCTGCTCGGCGACAAGGCGCAGCGCGTGAACAGCCTGATCGAGGAGCTGTCGCACGTGTTCTTCCGCATCATCGGCTTCATCATCAAGCTTGCGCCGCTCGGCGTGCTCGGCGCGATCGCGTTCACGACCGGCAAGTACGGCGTCGCATCGCTCAAGCAGCTCGGCTATCTCGTCGCGGTGTTCTATCTGAGCTGCTTCGTGTTCGTCACGGTCGTGCTCGGCACGGTGATGCGTCTCGCGGGCTTCTCGGTGTTCAAGCTGATCCGCTACCTGCGCGAGGAACTGTCGATCGTGCTCGGCACGGCATCGTCGGACGCGGTGCTGCCGCAGGTGATGAGCAAGCTCGAATACATGGGCATCAAGGATTCGACGGTCGGTCTCGTGATCCCGACCGGCTATTCGTTCAACCTCGACGGCTTCTCGATCTACCTGACGCTCGCCGTGCTGTTCATCGCGCAGGCCACCAACACGCCGCTGTCCACGCATGACCTGATCGTCGTGCTGCTCGTGTCGCTCGTCACGTCGAAGGGCGCGCACGGGATTCCGGGTTCGGCGATCGTGATCCTCGCGGCGACGCTGTCGGCGATCCCGGCGATTCCGGTGCTCGGCCTCGTGCTGATCCTGCCGGTCGACTGGTTCGTCGGCATCGCCCGCGCGCTGACCAACCTGATCGGCAACTGCGTCGCGACGGTGGTCGTCGCGGTGTGGGAGCACGACATCGACCGGGCCCGTGCGAAGCGCGTGCTGAACCGCGAGCTGCGCTACGTGCCGGCCGACGAGCAGGGCAGCGCCGCGCCGGTCGCCGGCGACCAGGCCCACGCGCTCTGAGCGCGACCCCGCGCGGCGCCGCTTCCCCGGTTGCGCCGCGCGAGCGAATTTCCTGCGGCCGGCACGACGCTGCGCCGGCCCCTCTCAAGATAATGGAGACGACATGGCAGCCCCCATCCTCGATCCGAACGCGCCGGCCTTCACGCGGCGCTACATGAACCTCGCCGACCCGCGCCTGGGCGCGCAGGCACTCTTCGCCAGCGACGAATTCTTCGCGCCGAAGGAGCGCATGCTGAACCCCGAGCCGGCCGTCTTCATTCCCGGCAAGTACGACGACCACGGCAAGTGGATGGACGGTTGGGAGACGCGCCGCAAGCGCACTACCGGTCACGACTTCTGCGTGGTGCGGCTCGCGCGGCCGGGCGTGATTTACGGCGTCGACCTCGATACGAGCCACTTCACCGGCAACTTCCCGCCCGCCGCGTCGATCGAGGCGTGCAGCGTCGACGGCGACACGCCGCCGGACGACGCCGAATGGCGCGCGATCGTCCCCGCGACGACGCTGCAGGGCAATTCGCATCACTACGTGAGCGTCGACGATGCGCAGCCGGTCACGCACCTGCGCGTGAACCTGTATCCGGACGGCGGGCTCGCGCGGCTGCGCGTGTATGGCCAGCCGCAGCGCGACTGGCGCCACGTGCCGGCCGGCGAACTCGTCGATCTGGCGGCGATCGAGAACGGTGGTTACCTGGTGGCCGCGAACAACCAGCACTTCGGCCCGGCCTCGCAGATGCTGATGCCGGGGCGCGGCGCGAACATGGGCGACGGCTGGGAAACGCGGCGCCGCCGCGAGCCCGGCAACGACTGGGCGATCGTCGCGCTGGCGCGGCCGGGCATCATCCGGCGCGTCGAGGTCGATACGGCGTTCTTCAAGGGCAATTTCCCCGACCGCTGTTCGCTGCAGGCCGCGTGGGTCGCGGGCGGCACCGACGATTCGCTCGTCACGCAGGCGATGTTCTGGGCCGAACTGCTCGGCGAGCAGAAGCTGCAAATGGACCACGTGCATACGTTCGACCAACTCGCCGCGCTCGGCCCCGTCACGCACGTGCGCTTGAACATCTTCCCGGACGGCGGCGTGTCGCGCCTGCGTCTGTGGGGCGAGCCGGCTTGAAGGAGGGCATCGGCATGAACGGACCTCATCTCCTGCGCGTCGAGCGCCTGACCCGCGAAGCGTTCGCGCCGTTCGGCGACGTGATCGCGCTCGAAGGCGCGCGGCATTTCCCGATCAACGGCGGCACGACCGAGCGCTTCCACGACCTCGCGACGATCGATGTCTGCGCGGACGGCGGCCGGCCGCTCGTCAGCGTGTTCCGCGCGCAGCCGCGCGCGCTGCCGGTCGCGATCACGCTGATGGAGCGCCATCCGCACGGCAGCCAGGCGTTCATCCCGCTGGCGGCCGTGTCGCGCTACGCGATCGTCGTTGCGCCGGCCGGCGAGTTCCGGCCCGACGCGATGCGTGCGTTCCTGGCCGAAGGCTGGCAGGGCGTGAACTACGCGAAGGGCGTCTGGCACCATCCGCTGCTCGCGCTCGATGCGGTCAGCGACTTCGTGATCGTCGATCGCGGCGGCCCGCAGCCGAACTGCGACGAGATCCCGCTCGACCACGCATGGGCGCTCGAGTTCGAGCCGGCCTGCGCGAGCGCGGCCTGACGCGCGGCGCAGCCGGCATCGGGCAGAAGGCCGCCGCGGGGCGCGGCACGGCACGCGGCCGCGTCAATGGCCGCACGATCGACGACGTTCCCGAACCGGCCCGCACGTGACGCGCGGGCCGTGTCATGGTCCCTGTCCCGAAAACAAGACGGCCCGGACGGCGAGATGCCGGCCGGGCCGTCGCGCATGCGCGATGGGTGCGGATCAGTGCTTGCGGTGCGGGCAGTTCTCGGTCGTGCAGGAACCGTACATCGCGAGCGAGTGTTCCTGGAGCCGGAAGCCGCGTTCCTTTGCGATCGCCTGCTGGCGGCCTTCGATCTCCGCATCGAAGAATTCCTCGACGCGGCCGCAATCGAGGCAGACGAGGTGGTCGTGGTGCGAGCCTTCGTTCAGTTCGAACACGGCCTTGCCGGATTCGAAGTTGCTGCGCGTGAGCAGGCCGGCCTGCTCGAATTGCGTCAGCACGCGGTAAACGGTGGCGAGCCCGATGTCCAGCTGCTCGTTGAGCAGGTTGCGGTAGACGTCTTCGGCCGTCAGGTGACGCACCGGGCTTTGCTGGAAGATCTCGAGAATCTTGAGGCGCGGTAGGGTGGCCTTTAGCCCGATATTCTTGAGATCCGTCGGATTGGTCATGGCTAGGCATCCCTAGAGTACAATGCAGGGCTTCAATGTTACCGGCTTTTCGCCGTTCCAGAAACACGCGCGGTCCGCGACGCGGGCCAGCACGGTGACGGAAATGATCCCAGAATCTCTTTCGCACTTTCAGAGGAGTCGCATGCGGAGTGCCATCATCGCTGCCGCCGCCGTTGCCGCGCTGGCTGGTTGTTCGTCGTACGACAGCGTGACGCAGCGTATCGCGCAGAGCATCACGCCCTATCGGATCACTGTCGTGCAGGGCAACTTCGTGTCGCAGGAGAAGGCCGCGCAGCTGCAGGCCGGGATGACGCGCGAGCAGGTCCGCGCGCTGCTCGGCACGCCGCTGCTGACGGACATGTTCCATGCGGACCGCTGGGATTACCTCTTTTACTTCAAGCGCGGCTCGACGTCCGTCGTCCAGCAGCGCGACCTCGTGCTGACGTTCTCGGGCGATCGCCTCGCGGGCTGGACGGGCGCCGACAACCTGCCTTCCGAACTCGATCTGCTGGCCGATATCGACGGCGATCGCGGCGGCAAGAAGGCGAAGGCTGCAGCCGCGGCGAAGAAGGCTTCCGAAGCCGCTGCCGCGAGTGCCGCGCAGGCCACCGCCGCCGCGAGCCCGTCCCCCGAGCCGGCATCCGGCGCGGCCGCGGCGGTCGAACAGGATGCGAACGCACAGGCGGCGCGCGCGGCGAACCGCGCGACCAACCAGGTGTCGGGTCAGGGCGCGGCCGCACGCCGCTTCACGCCGTCCGCGCAGGCCTCGAGCGGCGCGCCGGTGCCGGGCGGCCAGCCGCCGGGCGCCGCGCCGGCGATCCAGCCGCAGTTCCAGTTCCATCGTCCGCCGCCGCCGAACGCGTCGAACGAGGCAGCGCCGCCGGTCGGCCCGCAAGGCTCGGACAACCTGCAGAACCAGCCGCTCACCGCGCCGGCCCAGTCGCAGTAAGCGGCCGGCGTGCGGAAACAGGGCGGCATGCGCCGCCCGCCTTTAGACCTGTCGTGTAGAAAGCCATGAAGATTGCGATTGCCGGTGCATCGGGCCGTATGGGCCGGATGCTGATCGAAGCCGTTCTCAACGATGCCGACGCGCAGCTCGTCGGCGCGCTCGACCGCGCCGATTCGCCGTTCCTCGGCCAGGACGCGGGCGCGTTCCTCGGCAAGGAAACCGGGATCAAGCTGACCGACGACCTCGACGCGGTGTTCGCGCAGGCCGACTACCTGATCGACTTCACGCGTCCGGAAGGCACGATCGCGCACGTCGCGGCCGCGCTGCGCCACGACGTGAAGCTCGTGATCGGCACGACCGGCTTCACCGCCGAGCAGAAGGCCGAGCTGCAGGCCGCGGCAGGCAAGATCGGCATCGTGTTCGCGGCGAACATGAGCGTCGGCGTGAACGTCACGCTGAAGCTGCTCGAATTCGCGGCGAAGCATTTCTCGCACGGCTACGACATCGAGATCATCGAGGCGCACCACCGTCACAAGGTCGACGCGCCGTCGGGCACCGCGCTGATGATGGGCGAGGCCGTCGCCGGCGCGCTCGGGCGCTCGCTCGACGAGTGTGCGGTGTACGGCCGCCAGGGCGTGACCGGCGAACGCGATCCGTCGACGATCGGCTTCGCGGCCGTGCGCGGCGGCGACATCGTCGGCGATCACACCGTGCTGTTCGCCGGGATCGGCGAACGGATCGAGATCACCCACAAGTCGTCGAGCCGCGTGTCGTACGCGCAGGGCGCGCTGCGTGCGGTCCGCTTCCTGTCGGCGCGCGGCGCCGGCCTGTTCGACATGCAGGACGTGCTCGGCCTGCGCTGACCCTCACGGGGAAACTCCGATGGCCATTCCCACCGGTGTTGTCCACTACCTCGAAAGCGGCGATGCGATCACGCACGCCGTCGCCTATGTGCTGCTGGCGATGTCCATCGCCAGCTGGTGCTTCCTCGTCATGAAAGCCTGGCTGCTGGTCCGCGCGAAGCGGCAGGGGCCGCGCGCGCTCGCCGCGTTCTGGCGTGCGGCGTCGCTCGACGCGGGCATCGCCGCGCTCGCCGGCGCCGATCGAGAGCGCGTGTTCGTACCGCTCGCCGAAGCCGCGCGTGATGCGGCCGACGAACACGATCCGGCCGCGCTGGCCGCGCGCGTCGAGCGCAGCGAACGCGTGCTGCGCGCGCTGCGTCACGCGATGCTGCGTTCGCAGCGGCGTCTCGAGTTCGGCCAGGTGCTGCTCGCGTCGATCGGCAGCACCGCACCGTTCGTCGGGCTGCTCGGCACCGTCTGGGGTATCTACCACGCGCTCGGCAGCATCGCCGCGAGCGGGCAGGCGCAGATCGAGAACGTCGCGGGGCCGGTCGGCGAGGCGCTGATCATGACCGCGTTCGGGCTCGTCGTCGCGATCCCCGCGGTGCTTGCCTACAACATCCTCGGGCGGCTCGTGCGGCAACTCGCCGAGGAGCTCGACGGCTTCGCGCGCGACCTGCACGTGTTCGTGTGCGCGCAGGGCGCCTGACGCGCGGCCGGGAGGAGCGACCATGGCATTCGGCGGGCTGGAGCACCACAAGACGTCCGCGCCGATGGCGGAGATCAACATGACGCCGCTGATCGACGTGATGCTCGTGCTGCTCGTGATCTTCATCATTACCGCGCCGCTGATGACGCACGCGATCCGCCTCGACCTGCCGAAGGTCGCGGCCGGCGTCGCGCGCGATACGCCGCAATCGATCACGCTGTCGATCGACGACGCCGGCAAGCTGTACTGGGACGACGCACCGGTCGCGCTCGACGCGCTGCCCGCGCGCTTCCGGGCCGCCGCCGCGGGCGCGGCGCCGCCCGAGCTGCGGCTGCGCGCATCGCGCGCGACCCGCTACGACGTGATCGCACAGGTGATGGGCGCCGCGCAGGCCGCGGGGCTCGCGCGGATCGGCTTCGTCACCGACATGCCGCCGGCGGGCGCCGCCGCGCCGGCCGCCGCGGGCGCGAAACGCTGACGCGCCGGCCGCCGGCGCGTCCCGCGCAGGCAAGAATGCGCACCGGCCCGCGAGACCGGCCGTACCGCACTCCACGAACGGTATAATCGTCGTTTCCGCCCGGTTGGCAGGGTTTCGCCGGGTAGCCCGGAGAACCTCCGGGTTACCGGGTGATGCTCCGGAACCATGATGCAGGCCCGAGAACCGTGAGCCTGCTCCCGTCGCCGGGCTGCCCGATTTCGTCCACTTCCGCGTGCCCGCCTCGTGGCGCGCCGCTTAAAGCCTAGTCCGAACCACACCATGCACGAGAGATACGTACCCGCCGACGTCGAAGCCGCCGCCCAGGGCGACTGGCGCGCAGCCGATGCCTACAAGACGAAGGAAGACTCGCAGAAGCCGAAGTTCTACTGCGTGTCGATGCTGCCGTACCCGTCCGGCAAGCTGCACATGGGTCACGTGCGCAACTACACGATCAACGACGTGATGTACCGCTATCTGCGGATGAACGGCTACAACACGCTGATGCCGATGGGCTGGGACGCGTTCGGGATGCCGGCCGAGAACGCCGCGATGGCGAACGGCGTGCCGCCCGCTAAGTGGACCTACGACAACATCGACTACATGAAGGGCCAGATGCAGTCGATGGGCCTCGCGATCGACTGGTCGCGCGAGATCGCGACGTGCAAGCCCGACTATTACAAGTGGAACCAGTGGCTGTTCCTGAAGATGCTCGAGAAGGGCATCGCGTACAAGAAGACGGGCACCGTGAACTGGGACCCGGTCGACCAGACCGTGCTCGCGAACGAGCAGGTGATCGACGGCCGCGGCTGGCGTTCGGGCGCGCTCGTCGAGAAGCGCGAGATCCCGATGTACTACCTGCGGATCACGCAGTACGCGGATGAGCTGCTGAATGACCTCGACGGCCTCGGCTGGCCCGAGCGCGTGAAGATCATGCAGCAGAACTGGATCGGCAAGAGCTTCGGCGTGAACTTCGGCTTCCCGTACGAACTCGACGGCGAGAAGAAGCTGCTGCGCGTGTTCACGACGCGTGCCGACACGATCATGGGCGTCACGTTCTGCGCGATCGCGGCCGAGCACCCGCTCGCGACGCGCCTCGCGCAGGGCAAGCCGGAGATGCAGGCGTTCATCGACGAATGCAAGCGCGGCGGCGTCGCCGAGGCCGACATGGCGACGATGGAGAAGAAGGGCGTCCCGACCGGCTTCTCGGTCACGCACCCGCTGACCGGCGAGCCGGTCGAGGTGTGGATCGGCAACTACGTGCTGATGAGCTACGGCGAAGGCGCGGTGATGGGCGTGCCGGGCCACGACGAGCGCGATTTCGCATTCGCGAAGAAATACGACCTGCCGATCAGGCAGGTGATCGCGGCCGAAGGCCAGACCTACTCGCTCGACGCGTGGCAGGAATGGTACGGCGACAAGGACACCGCCGTCTGCATCAACAGCGGCAAGTATGACGGCCTCGCGTACGGCGCGGCGGTCGACGCGATCGCGGCTGATCTGAAGGCCGGCGGCTTCGGCGACAAGCAGGTCACGTGGCGCCTGCGCGACTGGGGCGTGTCGCGCCAGCGCTACTGGGGCACGCCGATCCCGATCATCCACTGCCCGTCGTGCGGCGACGTGCCGGTGCCGGAGCAGGACCTGCCGGTCGTGCTGCCGGAAGACCTCGTGCCGGACGGCTCGGGCAACCCGCTCGCGAAGTCGGAAGCGTTCCTGAACTGCACGTGCCCGAAGTGCGGCGCGGCGGCGAAGCGTGAAACCGACACGATGGACACCTTCGTCGATTCGTCGTGGTACTTCTCGCGCTACACGGCGCCGGATGCCGAGACGATGGTTGACGCGCGCACCGATTACTGGATGCCGATGGATCAGTACATCGGCGGCATCGAGCACGCGATTCTGCACCTGCTGTATTCGCGCTTCTGGACCAAGGTGATGCGCGACCTCGGCCTCGTGAAGTTCGGCGAGCCGGCGAAGAACCTGCTCACGCAGGGGATGGTGCTGAACGAGACGTTCTACCGTGAAGACGCGTCGGGCAAGAAGACCTGGTACAACCCGGCCGACGTGACGGTCACGCACGACGACAAGGGCCGCCCGGTCGGCGCGACGCTGAACAAGGACGGCGAGCCGGTCGTGCTCGGCGGCATCGAGAAGATGTCGAAGTCGAAGAACAACGGCGTCGACCCGCAGGTGCTGATCGACCAGTACGGCGCCGATACCGCGCGCCTGTTCACGATGTTCGCCGCGCCGCCCGAGCAGCAGCTCGAGTGGTCGGGTGCGGGCGTCGAAGGCGCGAGCCGTTTCCTGCGCCGCGTGTGGAGCTTCGGCGCCACGAATCGCGAAGCGCTTGCCGCGCGCGCGGGCTTCGACGCTGCCGCGCTCGGCGACGCCGACAAGGCGCTGCGCCGCGAGATCTACAGCGTGCTGAAGCAGGCCGATTTCGACTACCAGCGTCTGCAGTACAACACGGTCGTGTCGGCCGCGATGAAGATGCTGAACGCGATCGACGGCGCGAAGGGCGCGACGCCCGGCGTGCAGCGCGAGACGTACGGTGTTCTGCTGCGCGTGCTGTACCCTGTCGTGCCGCACGCCACGTTCGAGCTGTGGAAGGCGCTCGGCTACGCGGACGAATTCGGCCCGCTGCTCGACGCACCCTGGCCGAAGGTCGACGAGGCCGCGCTCGAGCAGGCCGAGATCGAACTCGTGCTGCAGGTGAACGGCAAGGTGCGCGGCGCGCTGAAGGTTGCGAAGGACGCGAGCCGCGAGGCGATCGAAGCCGCGGCGGTGGCCGACGAAGCATTCGCGAAGTTCAGCGACGGCAAGCCGGCGAAGAAGATCGTCGTCGTGCCGGGCCGCCTCGTGAACATCGTCGTCTGACGGCCGCCGGCCGTCGGGCGCACACAGAAGGAGCGAAGGTGATCCGCAGATCGTTTTTGATGCTCGTCGGCAGCGCGGTCGCGCTGTCGGCATGCGGCTTCCAGTTGCGCGGCCAGCAGGACTACGCGTTCAAGCGCCTGCTGGTGGCCGGCGCGCCGGCACCCGTCGAGGCGCGCCTCGTGCGCCTCGTCGAGGCCGGCAGCGACACGAAGATCGTCAAGTCGGCGGACGACGCCGACGCCGTGCTGCGCATGTGGGAGTCGCGTGGCCAGAACACGCTGACGCTCAACAAGTACGGCTCGGCGCAGGAGTACGCACTCTTCTACACGTTGAACTACACGCTGACGAGCAAGGACGGCACAGTGCTGATCCCGCCGAGCGCGATCGCGTTGAACCGCGCGATGACGTACAGCGACCAGTACACGAACGCGAAGGCGCAGGAAGCCGAGATCCTGTACGGCGATATGGAGAACGACGCGGTCGACCAGCTGATGCGGCGTCTCGCGATCGTCCACTCGCTGACGCCGGCGCCGGAGGACGTGGTGCCGGGCGTTGCGCCGGGTGCACCGCTGCCGCCGCCGCCACTTTGACCGCCGGCGCACGTACCGATGCAATTGCGACTTGATGCGCTGGAGCCGCACCTCGCGAAGGGGATGGCCGGGCTCTACACCGTCTACGGCGACGAGCCGCTGCTCGCGCAGGAAGCGTGCGACCGCATTCGTGCGGCCGCGCGCGCGGCCGGCTTCACCGAGCGTTCGGTGCATACGGTCGAGCGCGGCTTCGACTGGAGCGTGCTGCTCGGCGCGACCCAGGCGATGTCGCTGTTCGGCGAGCGTCAGCTGATCGAGCTGCGCATTCCGTCGGGCAAGCCCGGTAAGGAAGGCGCCGACGCGCTGAAGACGCTCGCGGCAACCCCCAATCCCGACGCGCTGATGCTCGTCACGTTGCCGCGCCTCGACGCGGCGACGCAGAAGTCCGCGTGGTTTACTGCGCTGCAGAACGGCGGCGTCGCGCTGAAGATCGATCCGGTCGACCGTGCGCAGCTGCCGACCTGGATCGGCCAGCGCCTGTCGATGCAGGGCCAGCGCGTCGCTGCCGGCGACGACGGGCGACGCGCGCTGCAGTTCATCGCGGAGCGTGTCGAGGGCAACCTGCTCGCCGCGCACCAGGAAATCCAGAAACTCGGGCTGCTCTATCCGCAGGGCGCGCTGTCGTTCGAGCAGGTGCACGACGCGGTGCTGAACGTTGCGCGCTACGACGTCTTCAAGCTGAACGAGGCGATGCTCGCGGGCGACGCCGCGCGGCTCGCGCGGATGATCGACGGGCTGAAGGGCGAGGGCGAGGCGATCGTGCTCGTGATGTGGGCCGTCGTCGAGGAATTGCGCACGCTGCTGCGGATCAAGCGCGGCACGACGGCCGGCAAGCCGCTGGCCACGCTGCTGCGCGAGAACCGCGTATGGGGCCCGCGCGAGCGGCTGATCGGCCCCGCGCTGAATCGCGTGTCGGAAGCCGTGCTCGAGAAGGCGCTCGCATTCGCCGCGAAGCTCGACCGCCAGGTGAAGGGGCTGTCGGCCGTCACGCCGGGCCGCCGCACGCAGGACGATCCGCCGCCCGATCCGTGGGACGGCCTGTTCCAGCTTGCGATGACGGTGGCGGGCGCCCGCGGCGAGCGACCGCCGACCGCGGGTCGCGTGCGGCGTTAAGCCTCGTCCGGGCCTTCAGCGCACGCATCGCAACCCGCTTACAATATTTCGATGGCTGGCGCGGCCTTCCTGCCGCCGCGCTGCACGCTTCCCCCACGCATTCACGCCGCGCCAAGCGGCTCGCTTTTCGAGTCACACGATGGATATCGACCAGTACATGACGGACCTGGGCCGCCGTGCCCGGCACGCTTCCCGCGCGATGGCGCGCGCCAGCACGGCCGCGAAGAACGCGGCGCTCGATGCGGTGGCCCGCGCGATCGAGCGCGACGCGCAGGCGCTGAAGGATGCCAACGCGCGCGACGTTGCCCGTGCCCGTGAAAAGGGGCTCGATGCAGCGTTCATCGATCGCCTGACGCTGTCGGACAAGGCGCTGAAGACGATGGTCGAAGGCCTGCGCCAGGTCGCGTCGCTGGCCGATCCGATCGGCGAGATCAGCAATCTCAAGTACCGCCCGAGCGGGATCCAGGTCGGCCAGATGCGCGTGCCGCTCGGCGTGATCGGCATCATCTACGAGTCGCGCCCGAACGTGACGATCGACGCGGCCGCGCTGTGCCTGAAGTCGGGCAACGCGACGATCCTGCGCGGCGGCTCCGAGGCGCTCGAGTCGAACGCGGCGCTCGCGAAGCTGATCGGCGAAGGGCTCGAGGCGGCCGGCCTGCCGCAGGACGCCGTGCAGGTCGTCGCGACGGCCGATCGCGCGGCGGTCGGCAAGCTGATCACGATGACCGAATCTGTCGACGTGATCGTGCCGCGCGGCGGCAAGAGCCTGATCGAGCGCCTGATCAACGAGGCACGCGTGCCGATGATCAAGCACCTCGACGGCATCTGCCATGTGTATGTCGACGAGCGCGCCGATCTGGCCAAGGCGCTGACGGTGTGCGACAACGCGAAGACGCATCGCTACGGCACCTGCAACACGATGGAAACGCTGCTCGTCGCGAGCGGCATCGCGGCGACGCTGCTGCCGCCGCTCGGCAAGCTGTATCGCGACAAGGCGGTCGAACTGCGCGTCGATGCGGCCGCGCGCGCGGTGCTCGACGAGGCGGGTGTCGGCCCGCTCGTCGATGCGAGCGAAGAAGACTGGTACACCGAATATCTCGCGCCGGTGCTCGCGATCAAGGTCGTCGACGGCCTCGACGCGGCGATCGAGCACATCAACCATTACGGCTCGCACCACACCGATGCGATCGTCACCGAGGATCACGACCGCGCGATGCGCTTCCTGCGCGAAGTCGATTCGGCGAGCGTGATGGTCAACGCGTCGACGCGCTTCGCCGACGGCTTCGAATTCGGCCTCGGCGCGGAAATCGGCATCTCGAACGACAAGCTGCACGCGCGCGGTCCCGTCGGCCTGGAAGGGCTCACGTCGCTGAAGTACGTCGTGCTCGGGCACGGCGAAGGCCGCCAGTAAAGCGAGGCGCACAATCGATGGCAATGCTCTGGGTCAAGACGTTCCATATCGTTCTGATCGCCGCGTGGTTCGCCGGGCTGTTCTACCTGCCGCGCATCTATGTGAACCTGGCCATGGAAACCGATCCGGCCGCCGTGCGACGCCTGCTGCTGATGGCGCGCAAGCTGTTCCGCTTCATGACGATGATCGCGGTGCCGGCGCTGGCGTGCGGGCTGTGGCTCTGGCTCGTGATCGGCATCGGCCAGGGACAGGGCTGGATTCACGCGAAGGTGACGGTGGTGCTGCTGCTCGTCATCTACCACGCGTATTGCGGGCACCTGCTGCGAGTGTTCGAGCGCGGCGAGAACCGCCGCACCGACAAGTGGTATCGCGTGTTCAACGAGCTGCCGGTGCTCGGCATGCTCGTGGCGGTCGCGCTGGTCGTGATCAAGCCGTTCTGATCGTTCCGGACGGCACCGCCGGCGCGCTGGCCGGCGATCGATGCGCAACGGCGCCCCTCGGGGCGCCGTTTTCGTTTGCGCGTCGTGCGCGGCTACTCCTTGGTCGGGTCGTCGATCCGGCGGCGCGTGATCGCTTCTTTCGCACGGCCGACCCGCTCCATCAGCGCCGGCCCGCGCGACAGGGCGACGCCGACCGCGAGGATGTCGCCGATCGCGAGATGCGACATCCGCGACGTCATCGGCGAGAACACGTCGGTTTCCTCGGCAACGTTCGACGCGAGGCTCACCGTCGCGAGCTTCGCGAGCGGCGAATGGCTCTGCGTGATCGCGACGACCTTCGCGCCGCAGGCGAGCGCGGAGCGTGCGGCATCGACGATGTCGCGCGTGCGGCCGGCGTTCGAGATCGCGACGACGACGTCGTGCGGCCCGAGCAGCGCCGACGACATCGAGAACGTGTGCGGGTCCGAATACGCGACGCTCGGCACGCCGAGCCGGAAGAACTTGTGCTGGATGTCCTGCGCGGCGATGCCCGAGCCGCCGGCGCCGTAGAACTCGATGCGCGACGCGTTCGACAGCAGCGCGATCGCATCGGCGACGCTGCCGGCCGACAGGCTGTTGCGCACCTCGATCAGCGCGCCGATCGTGCGGTCGAACACCTTGCCGATGATGCCGGGCGCGGGCTCGTCGGGCTCGACGTCGCGATACACCGACGAGACGCCCGGCGCGATGCTCTGCGCGAGCCGGATCTTGAATTCGCGAAAGCCGCTGCAGCCGAGCGCCTGGCAGAAGCGCGCGATGGTCGGCTGGCTGACGCCCGCGCGGGTCGACAGCTCGGTCATCGCGAGGTCGAGCACCTCGCGCGGCGCGGCGAGGATGTAGTCGGCGAGCTTGCGCTCGGACGGGCGCAACTCGGCGCGGATCGCTTCAATGCGAGGCAGCATGGGACGGCGGATGAAAATCGGGTTCGGATGAGCGAGTGTATCGCAATCGAATTGTAGAAAATCTACAAGAAAATGCTAGCTTCATGGGTGGCATTTTTCGGAGCTGGCGGCGCGGTTGATTAGGGTTTTCACTAGGTAAAGCCTTGCTGGTGGCGGGAGTAAGGGTTGCACGCAGATCGATCCGCATTGCGTGCGTGTAGTTTTTCTACTAGACTGGCCTCGTTCGTTCGACGCATTCGATCGTCCCCACGATTCCAACCGCCGGTGTCGTCCGGCATACAGGAGCGCCCAGCATGACGTCGCTGCACCCCACTCTGGCGAAAGTCACCGAACGCGTGATCGCCCGCAGCCAATCGACCCGTTCCGCCTATCTGCAGCGCATCGACGGCGCGCAGGGCAAGTTCCCGGCGCGCGGCGCGCTGTCGTGCGCGAACCTCGCGCACGGTTTCGCGGGTCTCGAAGGCAGCGACAAGTTCCAGATCAAGGCGATCCGTGAGCCGAACATCGGCATCGTGTCCTCGTACAACGAGATGCTGTCCGCGCACGCGCCGTACAAGGATTTCCCCGACATCATCAAGGCCGCCGCGCGCGAGAACGGCGGCGTCGCGCAGTTCGCGGGCGGGGTGCCGGCGATGTGCGACGGGGTCACGCAAGGCAACCCCGGGATGGAGCTGTCGCTGTTCTCGCGCGAGGCGATCGCGATGGGCACTGCGATCGCGCTCACGCACAACATGTTCGACGCAGCGCTCTGCCTCGGCATCTGCGACAAGATCGTGCCGGGCCTCCTGATCGGCGCGCTGCAGTTCGGCCATCTGCCGACCATCTTCGTGCCGGCCGGCCCGATGACGAGCGGGCTCTCGAACGACGACAAGGCGAAGATCCGCCAGCAGTTCGCGACCGGCCAGGTCGGGCGCGACGCGCTGCTCGAAGCCGAATCGGCCGCGTATCACGGCCACGGCACCTGCACGTTCTACGGCACCGCGAACAGCAACCAGATGCTGATGGAGCTGATGGGCCTGCACCTGCCGGGTTCGGCGTTCGTCCATCCGCACACGCCGCTGCGCGATGCGCTGACCGCCGAAGCCGCGCGCCGCGTGCTCGACCTGACGGTCGAGCGCGGCCGCTACACGCCGATCGGTCATGTGATCGACGAGAAGGCGATCGTCAACGGCATCGTCGCGCTGCTCGCGACGGGCGGCTCGACCAACCACACGCTGCACCTCGTCGCGATCGCGCGCGCGGCCGGCGTGCTGATCGACTGGAACGATTTCGACGAGCTGTCGGCCGTCGTGCCGCTGCTCGCGAAGATCTACCCGAACGGCAAGGCCGACGTGAACCATTTCCACGCGGCGGGCGGCGTCGCGTTCCTGGTGCGCAACCTGCTCGAAGGCGGGCTGCTGCACGAAGACGTGACGACGGTCGCGGGCAAGGGCCTGTCGCACTATACGAAGGAGCCGAAGCTGATCGACGGCAAGCTGACGTGGGTCGACGGCACGGCCGAGAGCCACGACACGAATGTGCTGCGCGGCATTCGCGACCCGTTCCAGCCGGACGGCGGCCTGCGCCTGATGCAGGGCCGGCTCGGCCGTGGCGTGATCAAGATCTCGGCGGTCGCGCCCGAGCACCGCAAGGTGACGGCCCCCGCGATCGTGTTCGATTCGCAGGAAGCCGTGCAGGAGGCATTCGATCGCGGCGAGCTGAAGCGCGATTTCGTCGCGGTCGTGCGCTTCCAGGGCGCGCGCGCGAACGGGATGCCCGAGCTGCACCGTTTGACGCCGCTGCTCGGCGTGCTGCAGGATCAGGGCTTCCACGTCGCGCTCGTCACCGACGGCCGCATGTCCGGCGCGTCGGGCAAGGTGCCGGCCGTGATCCACGTGTCGCCGGAAGCACTGCTGGCCGGCCCGCTCGGCAAGGTGAAGACGGGCGACACGCTCGTGATCGACGCGGAAGCCGGCGTCCTCGACATCGAGATCGACGCCGCCGAGTGGCACGCGCGCCCGGTCGCGCAGCCGCTGCACCAGGCCGAGAACGAGGTCGGTTTCGGGCGCGAACTGTTCGGCGTGTTCCGCGCGGCCGCGGCACCGGCCGAGCAGGGCGCATCGGTTTTCGGCGCGCTGGTCGGCGAAACGGCCGTCAGCGTCGCTGCATGAATTTCAAGGAGTGTCATCAAATGAAGACGATTGCTGAAATCGTGAAGCTGGGTCCGGTGATTCCGGTGCTCGCATTCGACTCGGTCGAGCAGGGCGAACACGTGTCGCGCGCGTTGCACGCGGGCGGCGTCAAGGTGCTCGAGATCACGCTGCGCACGCCGGCCGGCCTGGAGGCGATCCAGCGCGCGAGCCAGCTCGCGGACGACATCGTCGTCGGCGTCGGCACGATCACGAAGCCCGAGCACTGCGCGCAGGCGAAGCGCGCGGGCGCGAAGTTCGGCGTGTCGCCGGGCCTGACGAAGGACCTGCACCTCGCGTCGCTCGACGCGGACCTGCCGCTGCTGCCAGGCGTGATGACGCCGAGCGACATCATCCAGGCGCTCGAGTTCGGCTACGAAATCGTCAAGTTCTTCCCCGCGCAGCAGGCCGGCGGCGTGCCGATGCTGCAGGCGTTCCACGGTCCGTTCCCGGCGCTGAAGTTCTGCCCGACGGGCGGCATCACGGTCGACACGGCGCCGAATTTCCTGAAACTGCCGAACGTCGTGTGCGTCGGCGGTTCGTGGCTCACGCCAAAGGCCGCGCTCGCCGCGCAGGACTGGGCCGAAGTCACGCGCCTCGCGCAAGCCGCGAGCCAGCTCCCGCGTTAAGGCTTGTATCAAATGGCGGTTTGACCCTCGGAGAGCAAGCGCTTAGTGCTTGTTTTACCGAGGGTTTTTGCTGATGGAACCGGTTCTATCCGTCGACCGTAAAGATAAGTAAAATTCAGCGTCCTCACGGGGTGGGTACCCCCCGTGTTCCGGAGACCTGCATAGCCGGGCATACTCGCAACAACTCGCCCGGTTTCGAACAATCCAAGGAGGAGTGCCACATGGGGGCTGTCCAAGGCAGCATGCTGCTCGTATTCACGCTGATCGCGATTGCCGCGCTGATCCTGATGATCGCGCGCTACAAGATCTACCCGTTCCTGGTGCTGATCATCGTTTCGCTGGGCCTGGGTCTCGTCGTCGGCATGCCGATGGACAAGATCGTCAAGTCGTTCGAAACGGGCACCGGCGGCACGCTCGGCCACATCGCGATCGTCGTCGGCCTCGGCACGATGCTCGGCAAGATGATGGCCGAATCGGGCGGCGCCGAACGGATCGCGACCACGCTGATCGACTGGTTCGGTGAAAAGAACATCCACTGGGCGATGATGTTCGTCGCGATCATCGTCGGCCTGCCGGTGTTCTTCGAAGTCGGCTTCGTGCTGCTGATCCCGATCGCGTTCAACGTCGCGAAGCGCACCGGCAAGTCGCTGCTCGTCGTCGGCCTGCCGATGGTGGCCGGCCTGTCGGTCGTGCACGGGCTGATCCCGCCGCACCCGGCCGCGCTGCTGGCCGTCCAGCAATACGGCGCCGATATCGGCAAGACGATCGCGTTCGGCCTGATCGTCGGCGTGCCGACCGCGATCATCGCCGGTCCGCTGTTCGCGCTGACGATCTCGAAGTTCGTGAAGCTGCCGGACAACAATCCGCTCGCAGCGCAGTTCGTCGATACGCACACGGACGGCCGCAAGCGCGAACTGCCGAGCTTCGGCATCACGCTGTTCACGATCCTGCTGCCCGTCGTGCTGATGCTCGTCGGCAGCTGGGCCGACCTGGTGTTCGCGCCGAAGTCGCTGCCGAACAACCTGCTGCGCTTTGCCGGCAACTCCGACGTCGCGCTGCTGATCGCCGTGCTGGTGAGCTTCTTCACGTTCGGCAAGCTGCAGGGCTTCAACCGCGACCAGATCCAGAAGTTCTGCGGCGAGTGCCTGGCGCCGATCGCCGGCATCACGCTGATCGTCGGCGCGGGCGGCGGCTTCGGCGGCGTCCTGCGCGACAGCGGGATCTCGCAGCAGATCGTCGAGACCGCGAAGCACGCGCACCTGTCGCCGCTGCTGCTCGGCTGGTTCGTCGCGGCGCTGATGCGTCTCGCGACGGGTTCCGCGACGGTCGCGATGACGACGGCCTGCGGCATCGTCGCGCCGATCGCGGCAGCGTCCGGCGCGGCGGTCAGCCCGGAGCTTCTGGTGCTCGCGACGGGCTCGGGCTCGCTGATCTTCTCGCACGTGAACGACGGCGGCTTCTGGCTGATCAAGGAATACTTCGGGATGACGGTCGGTCAGACGTTCAAGACCTGGTCGTTGCTCGAAACCATCATCTCGGTGCTCGGTCTGAGCTTTACACTGCTGCTGAGCCTGGTTTTGTAACAAGGGGTAGTCAATGATTCTGATCGCAATGGGCGTGTCGGGCGCGGGCAAGTCGCGAATCGGCGAAATGCTGGCGGAACGCCTGTCGTGCAGCTATACCGACGGCGACGCGTTTCACAGCGCGGCGAACAAGGAAAAGATGCACCACGGCATTCCGCTGACCGACGACGACCGCTGGCCGTGGCTGGGCACGATCCGCGAGGCCATCGAGGCCAAGCAGCGTGCCGGCGAGACGGCCGTGTTCACGTGCTCGTCGCTGAAGCGGTCGTACCGCGACGTGCTGCGCGGCACCGACACCGACGTGCGGTTCGTGTATCTGAAGGGCTCGTTCGAGGTCTTGCACGAGCGCCTGAAGACCCGCACCGGCCATTTCTTCGATCCGTCGCTGCTGAAAAGCCAGCTCGACACGCTCGAGGAACCGGGCCCGGACGAAGCGATCGTGGTCAGCATCGAGCTGACGCCCGAACAGATCGTCGATGAAGTGATGGTGAAGATCGGCCTCGCGCAGCAGCACTGAGCGCGGTTCGCGGCAATCGTCATGCAGCAGTGAAAAAGGCGCCCCTCGGGGCGCCTTTTTCGTTTGCGGCCCGCAAGCGGTCAGACCGCGCGTGCGTGCTGCGCGATGCCGTCGAGCAGCACGTCGAGCATCGTGTCGTGCACGGCGGCCGGGTCGAGCCGCGCATAGAGCGGGGCGGCCGATTTGACGAGCGGGTGCGCCGTGTCGGACAGCGCGTTCATCTCCGCGAGCTCGACGTCGTTCGCGGGCCGCGTGAGGCCGCCGGCCTCGGCGGCGGCGAGCCCGATCACGCTCGCATACCAGCCGACGCACACGGACGGCAGCGCGGTGCGCGCCACGCCGGCATCGAGCAGCGCACGATGCACGGCCTCGATGTGCGCGAGATCGGCCGGGCCGGTGCTCATATGGCGCTGCAGCAGCGCGAACGCGGCCGGGTGGCGCAGCGCGAGCGCGCGGTACTGGCGCGCGAGATCGCGCAGCCGCTCGCGCCACGGCAGTGAAGGGTCGACCGGCACGAGCGAGCGCGACAGCGCGTTGGCGATCGCGCGGCTCAGCCCGTCCTTCGACTTGAAGTGATACAGCACGCTCATCGGGTCGCAGCCAACCGACTGCGCGAGCTTGCGCACGCTGAACGCGGCTTCGCCGACCTCTTCGAGCAGCGCGAGCGCAGCCGCGACGATCGCGTCCTTGTCGAGGCCGCGCGGGCCCTGGGCGGGTTTGTCTTTCATGGGAGCGGGTACGGCGGCGGGGTGCAATCTTGACGGAAGCGTATTCTACGCTGTAGAATTATTTCTGCGGTGTAGAAATTGGGTGTCCCGGCACCTTTCAATGCGTGCTTTCGCACGGTCCGGGATCCAGGCAGACACGAGCGTGCCTGCCGTCAACACGGGCCATCGCGCCCTTTATCCCGTTGACACCCAAGTGGAACCGGCTGCCCCACCCGCGAAGCCTTATGGCTCTTCGACAGGCGGCCCAAGACCATGCAAGTGCAATCATGACTTCCAATGACAAACCCCTGATCCAGGGCGAATCGCGTTTTGAACAAACGCAACTGAACATCGAAAAGGACAACTGGAACTGGTGCGAGCCGTCCCGCTACGACGGCGAGCGCCCGGCCAACTGGTACGAGGCGTCGTTGTCGCGCCATCAGAACGGCGGGCCGCTCGCGCACGACGCCGTGTGCGACGTGCTGGTGATCGGCGCAGGGCTGCTCGGCGCATCGGCCGCGCTGCATCTCGCGGAAGCGGGCGTCGACACGATCCTCGTCGACAAGCATCACGTCGGCTCGGCGGCGTCGGGTCGCAACGGCGGCCAGCTCACGCCGGGCCTCGCGCGCTGGGAAGCGGCCGACATGATCGACCACCTGGCGCACGCCGACGCGAAGCGGCTGTGGCGCTTCGCGTCGGCCGAGTCGATGGACCTGATCGATGCGATCGGCGCACGTTATGCGCTCGACCTCGACCGCAAGCGCGGCCACGTGACGGCGGCAGTCCACCCGGGCCACATGAGCGCGCTGCTCGACGGCGCGGACGCCCGCCGCCATCTCGGCGACGCCGGCGTGACGCTCGTCGGCCGCCATCAGCTGCACGACGAATACGTGCGCTCGGGGTTGTATCACGGCGCGGCGATCGACGCGATCGGCGGCCAGCTGCATCCGCTCGCACTGGTGCGCGGGCTGGTGCACGGCTTCCGGCTGAACGGCGGCGCGCTCCATGAAGGCACCGAGGTGCTGGCGCTCGAAGAAACGCCCGCCGGCGTCGTCGCGACGACGCCGGGCGGCACGATCACCGCGCGCCGCGGCGTCGTGCTTGCGCTGCACAACACGACGTTCCGGCTGCTCGACGACGGTGCCGCGACCACCGTGCCGTTCTTTACCTACGTGAGCGTGACGGCGCCGCTCGACATCGACGTCGCCACGCTGATGCCGGCCGGCATGCCGGTGTACGACACGCAGTTCCAGATCGACTACTACCGGCCGGTGCGCGGCAACCGCCTGCTGTTCGGCGGGCAGGGCACCGGCACGTGCTGGGCGCAGCACGACGTCAACGCGTATCTGCTGACGCGGCTGAACACGGTGTTTCCGCAGCACGACGGCCGTTTCGCGCTCGACTACTGCTGGAGCGGCGTCAGCGACTTCACGCTGAACGGCGCGACCGACAGCCGCAAGACCGACGGTCGCGTGCCGATGTACATGGTGCAGGGTTGGAGCGGGCACGGCGTCGCGCAGACGGTGCGGATCGGCAAGGCGATCTGCGACGATTTCGTCGGACGCAACGACGATTTCTCGATGCTGACCGGCATCGACCATCGCGAGATTCCGCTCGGCCGGCAGTTGTCGCCGATCGCGATTCCGGCCGCGAAGGCGGCGATGAGCGTGATGAGCGCGTTGAACCCGGGGCGGATGATCTCGTTCTGACCTTCCGGCCGCAGGCGAGCCGCCATTGAAAAAGCCCGATGCGATTGCTCGCATCGGGCTTTTTTTCCGTCCGGCGACGGCGGCGCTTACGCGATCCGCTTCGCCAGTTCGACGGCCTTGCCGATGTACGACGCAGGCGTCATCGCGAGCAGGCGGTCCTTCGCGTCCTGCGGGATCGCCAGCGTGCCGACGAATTCCTGCAGCGCTTCGCGCGTGATGCCCTTGCCGCGCGTGAGTTCCTTCAGCTGCTCGTACGGGTTCTCGATGCCGTAGCGGCGCATCACCGTCTGCACCGGTTCCGCGAGCACTTCCCAGCAGTTGTCGAGATCGTCGTTCAGGCGCTGCGGGTTCACCTCGAGCTTGTCGAGCCCGCGGATCAGCGAGTCGTACGCGAGCAGCGAGTAGCCGAGCGCGACGCCCATGTTGCGCAGCACCGTCGAGTCGGTCAGGTCACGCTGCCAGCGCGACACCGGCAGCTTGTCGGCGAGGTGGCGCAGCGTCGCGTTCGCGAGGCCGAGGTTGCCTTCCGAGTTCTCGAAGTCGATCGGGTTGACCTTGTGCGGCATCGTCGACGAGCCGATCTCGCCGGCCTTCGTCTTCTGCTTGAAGTAGCCGACCGAGATGTAGCCCCACACATCGCGGTCGAGGTCGAGCAGGATCGTGTTCGCGCGCGCGACCGCGTCGAACAGCTCGGCCATGTAGTCGTGCGGCTCGATCTGGATCGTGTACGGGTTGAACGTCAGCTTCAGGCGGGTCTCGATCACGTCGCGCGAGAACGCTTCCCAGTCGAACTCCGGATACGCGGACAGGTGCGCGTTGAAGTTGCCGACCGCGCCGTTCATCTTGCCGAGGATCTCGACCTTCTCGATGCGCGTGATCGCGCGTGCGAGGCGCGCGGCGACGTTCGCGAGTTCCTTGCCGAGCGTCGTCGGGCTGGCCGGCTGGCCGTGCGTGCGCGACAGCATCGGCTGCTCGGCGAGCGCGTGCGACAGCGCGACGAGGCGCTGGTGGACCGTGCGCAGCGCCGGCACGATCACGTGCTCGCGCGCGCCGGCGAGCATCATCCCGTGCGACGTGTTGTTGATGTCTTCGGACGTGCACGCGAAGTGGATGAATTCGCTGGCCTTCTCGAGTTCGGCCTGACCCTTCACCGATTCCTTCAGCCAGTATTCGACCGCCTTCACGTCGTGGTTCGTCACGCGCTCGATTTCCTTGATGCGCGCGGCGTCGTGCGCAGTGAAGCGCTCGGCCAGCTGCAGCAGGAATTGTTCGGACGCATCGGAGAAGCGCGGGACTTCCGCGAAGCCGGCGCGCGACAGCGCGATCAGCCAGTGCACCTCGACGGTGACGCGGTGGCGCATGAAGGCGGCTTCGGAGAGCCAGTCGCGCAGCGCTTCGGTCTTGCTGGCGTAGCGGCCATCGATGGGCGAGAGCGCGGTGAGGGCGAAAAGCGTATCGGGACGAGTGTCGGACATGATCGGGCGGGGCCTTGGGGCCGGGGCGAACGAGGGGGAGGAGAATCCGGCATTTTACCATTGGCGCGGGTCGATCCCGGCCGAACCGGTCCGGCCGCCGCTGCTGCGGGGGAATGGCGGGAAAACGGTGGGAAAACGGCGCCCTGACGGCACCCAGGCGGTCTGCTGACGGGCGGCCAGCGCCGCCTTGCTGCGCCTCGCGCGCCGCCGGCGGCCCGCCCCGCCCACCGGTAGAATGCAGGCTTCTTCCCGACCCGCCGCCCGCCGCGCCCGCCTGCATGGAACTCAAATGGCTCGAAGACTTCGTCTCGCTCGCGGAAACGCGCAGCTTTAGCCGCTCCGCCGAGCTGCGGCACGTGTCGCAGCCGGCGTTCTCGCGGCGCATCCAGGCGCTCGAGGCATGGCTCGCGACCGAACTGATCGATCGTTCGGTCTATCCGACGCGGCTCACGCAGGCCGGCCAGATCTTCTACGAGCAGGCGCTGACGATGCTGTCGCAGGCGCACGAGGCGCGCACGCTGCTGCGCGGCCACGTCGGCGCGCCGGTGCCGACGATCGAGTTCGCGGTGCCGCACACGCTGTCGCTCACCTATTTCCCGCGCTGGTTGCAGCGGATCGAGGCGAAGATGGGGCAGGTCCACACGCGGCTGCGCGCGCTCAACGTGCACGACGCCGTGCTGTCGCTCGTCGAGGGCGGCTGCGATCTCGTGATGGGCTATCACCACCCGAGCCACCCGGTCGCGCTCGATCCGGCCCGCTACGACATGCTGGTCCTCGGCAGCGAGCCGATCAGCGCATTCTCGGCGCCCGGCCGCGCGGGCCGGCCGCGCTACACGCTGCCGGGCACGGCCGATGCGCGCGTGCCGTACCTGTCGTATACGCCGAACGCGTATCTAGGCCGGATGACGGAAGTCATCGTTGCGAACGCACCGACGTCGCTGTTCCTCGATCGCGTCTATGAAACCGACATGGCCGAAGGGCTGAAGGCGATGGCGCTCGCGGGCCACGGCATCGCGTTCCTGCCGCACAGCGCGGTCGAGGATGCGGTTGCGAGCGGCCGCCTGATCCGGCTCGACCGTTCCGCGCGCGGCGGCACGCATCCGTTCACGCTGACGATGGAGATCCGGCTGTACTGCGACAAGCTCGCGCTGCAGGGCGACGATCCGCGCCAGAAGCTCGTGCGCGCGCTGTGGGACGTGGTGCGCGACGAACTGCGCGACACCACCGGTTAACCGTGGGCGGTTAACCGGATCGAGCGCGGACCGTTCGGGCGCGACCGGCTGACGGCGAGCTTGCGCCGCCTGTCGGACGCCTGTCCGGCGGGCGTCCGGCGACTATCCCCGACGATTTTTCACGCACGCGATGCACGACCGATCGCGGGCGTTCTTGCGTAAATCGACCGCGGATTTGCGAAAAATCCCGATCATGCAAGAAACGCATAATCGAATAAGCAAACGGCATTGGATAAAAAAAACGGGTTTTTCGACAATGTGCGCAATCCGTTGAACGTTGGAGCATCCATGTCTTCGCAACTGCAGTCCATCCCGTCCTACCTGCACGCCGACGATCTCGGCCCGTGGGGCAACTACCTTCAGCAGGTCGATCGCGTCGCACCGTACCTCGGTTCGCTGTCGCGCTGGCTCGAAACGCTGAAGCGCCCGAAGCGCATCCTGATCGTCGACTGCCCCATCGAGCTCGACAACGGCACCGTCGCGCACTTCGAAGGCTATCGCGTGCAGCACAACGTGTCGCGCGGCCCGGGCAAGGGCGGCGTGCGCTACCACCAGGACGTGACGCTGTCGGAAGTGATGGCACTGTCCGCATGGATGTCGGTGAAGAACGCAGCCGTGAACGTGCCGTACGGCGGTGCGAAGGGCGGCATCCGCGTCGACCCGCGCAAGCTGTCGCGCGGTGAGCTCGAGCGCGTGACGCGTCGCTACACCAGCGAAATCGGCATCATCATCGGGCCGAACACCGACATTCCGGCACCGGACGTCAACACCAACGAACAGGTGATGGCGTGGATGATGGACACGTACTCGATGAACCAGGGCCAGACGTCGACCGGCGTCGTGACCGGCAAGCCGATCGCGCTCGGCGGTTCGCTCGGCCGCAAGGAAGCGACGGGTCGCGGCGTGTTCGTCGTCGGCTCCGAAGCGGCGAAGAAGAAGGGCCTGGAAATCGAAGGCGCGCGCATCGCGGTGCAGGGCTTCGGCAACGTCGGCGGCATCGCGGCGAAGCTGTTCCAGGAAGCAGGTGCGAAGGTGATCGCGGTGCAGGATCACACGGGCACGATTTACCAGCCGGCCGGCCTCGATTCGAACAAGCTGCTCGACCACGTGGCACGCACCGGCGGCGTCGCGGGCTTCGAAGGCGCTGAACCGATGCCGAACGACGAGTTCTGGACGGTCGAGACCGACATCCTGATCCCGGCGGCACTGGAAAACCAGATCACCGAGAAGAACGCAGCGAAGATCCGCACGAAGATCATCGTCGAAGGCGCGAACGGCCCGACGACGACGGCGGCCGACGACATCCTGAGCGCGAACGGCGTGCTCGTGATCCCCGACGTGATCGCGAACGCGGGCGGCGTGACCGTGTCGTACTTCGAATGGGTGCAGGACTTCTCGAGCTTCTTCTGGACGGAAGACGAGATCAACCACCGTCTCGAGCGCGTGATGCGCGAAGCGTTCGCCGGCGTGTGGGCGGTCGCGGAAGAGCACAAGGTGTCGGTGCGCACGGCGGCGTTCATCGTCGCGTGCAAGCGCATCCTGATGGCGCGCGAAATGCGCGGCCTGTACCCCTGATCGGTCATTGCCGATCGTCGATCGGTTGACTACGATCAAAGCATGACGCAATCCACCCGATTGTGTGCATGAACCCGCGCGGGCGGTGCCGGATTCGGCACCGCCCGCGCGCGCATTCAGGTGCCGCACGGGGTGCCCGAAGCCGGGAGGACGGCTTCGCACAGGGCGATTCGTAGTGCGGTAAACAACCGGTTCTTTCAAAAACATTACTTTGATACACTGGCGCGGGTTTTAGCCAAGGAGATGACCAAAATGAAATTCCACAAGGCAGTCCTGATGGTCGCGGCGCTGTGCGCATTCGCAAGCGGCGCGCATGCTCAGGAGAACGGCACGCTGAAGAAGATCAAGGACACGGGCGTGATCGCGCTGGGCCATCGCGAATCGTCGATCCCGTTCTCCTACTATGACCAGAGCCAGCAGGTCGTCGGCTATTCGCGCGAATTCCAGATGAAGGTCGTGGACGCGGTGAAGAAGAAGCTGAACCTGCCGAACCTGCAGGTCAAGAACATCCCGGTCACGTCGCAGAACCGCATCCCGCTCGTGCAGAACGGCACGGTCGACATCGAGTGCGGCTCGACGACCAACAACGCCGAGCGTCAGCAGCAGGCTGCCTTCTCCGACACGATCTTCGTGATCGGCACGCGCCTGATGACAAAGAAGGATTCGGGCGTCAAGGACTTCGCCGACCTGAAGGGCAAGACGGTCGTGACCACCGCCGGCACGACGTCGGAGCGCCTGCTGCGCAAGATGAACAACGAGAAGCAGCTGGGCATGAACATCATCAGCGCGAAGGATCACGGCGACTCGTTCAATACGCTGGAATCGGGCCGCGCGGTCGCGTTCATGATGGATGACGCGCTGCTCGCGGGCGAGCGCGCGAAGGCGAAGCAGCCGGGCGAGTGGGTGATCGTCGGCACGCCGCAATCGGAAGAGGCTTACGGCTGCATGATGCGCAAGGGCGACGGCGACTTCAAGAAGGTCGTCGACGATGCAATCTCGCAAGTCGAGAAGTCGGGCGAAGCCGCGAAGATCTACGCGAAGTGGTTCGAGAACCCGATCCCGCCGAAGGGGCTGAACCTGAACTTCCCGCTGTCCGATTCGATGAAGAAGCTGTACGCGAACCCGAACGACAAGGCGCTCGACTGACCACGCGGTCGTTGATGCAGAAATGACGCTACTGAAACGGAAGAGGCCACGCTTCTTCCGTTTCTTTTTGCTGGAGTCTTGCCCATGTCTTACCACTGGAACTGGGGCATCTTCCTGAGCCCCGTCTCGACCGGCGAGCCGACGACTTACTTCGGATGGCTGATGTCCGGCTTCTGGGTGACGCTCGAGGTGTCGCTCGTCGCCTGGGTCATCGCGCTGATCGTCGGCTCGCTGTTCGGCGTGCTGCGCACGGTGCCGAACCAATGGCTCTCCGCGCTCGGCACCGTGTACGTGTCGATCTTCCGGAACATCCCGCTGATCGTGCAGTTTTTCGTCTGGTACCTCGTCGTGCCCGAGTTGCTGCCCGCAGCGATCGGTACCTGGATCAAGCAGTTGCCGCCCGGCACGCAGTTCTTCACCGCGTCGATCATCTGTCTCGGCCTGTTCACCGGCGCGCGCGTGTGCGAACAGGTGCGCGCCGGGATCAACGCGCTGCCGAAGGGGCAGCGCGCGGCCGGCCTCGCGATGGGCTTCACGCAATGGCAGACGTACCGCTACGTGCTGCTGCCGGTTGCGTACCGGATCATCGTGCCGCCGCTCACGTCCGAGTTCCTGAACATCTTCAAGAACTCGGCGGTGGCGTCGACGATCGGCCTGCTCGACCTGTCCGCGCAGGCGCGCCAGCTCGTCGACTACACCGCGCAGACCTACGAGTCGTTCATCGCGGTCACGCTCGCGTACGTGATCATCAACCTCGTCGTGATGGCGTTCATGCGCTGGATCGAAGGCCGCACGCGGCTGCCCGGCTACATCGGAGGCAAGTGATGCATCAGTTCGACTGGAGTAGTATTCCCGGCGCGATACCGACGCTGTGGACGGGTGCGATCGTCACGTTCAAGATCACGCTGATCGCGATCGTCGTCGGCATCGTCTGGGGCACGCTGCTGGCGCTGCTGCGGCTGTCCGGCGTGAAGCCGCTCGCGTGGTTCGCGAAAGCGTACGTGACGGTGTTCCGCTCGATCCCGCTCGTGATGGTGCTGCTGTGGTTCTTCCTGATCGTGCCGCAGGTGCTGCAGGGCGTGCTCGGGCTGTCGCCGACGATCGACATCCGGCTTGCCTCGGCGATGGTCGCGTTCTCGCTGTTCGAAGCCGCGTATTATTCCGAGATCATCCGCGCCGGCATCCAGGCGGTGCCGCGCGGGCAGGTGAACGCCGCGTTCGCGCTCGGCATGAACTACGCGCAGGCGATGCGCCTCGTGATCCTGCCGCAGGCATTCCGCGCGATGGTGCCGCTGCTGCTCACGCAGGCGATCGTCCTGTTCCAGGATACGTCGCTCGTATACGTGATCAGTCTCGCGGACTTCTTCCGCACGGCCGCCAACGTCGGCGATCGCGACGGCACGACCGTCGAGATGGTCCTGTTCGCGGGTGCATGCTATTTCGTGATTTGCTCGGTGGCGTCTGCCCTCGTCAAAGGTCTCCAGAAAAAGGTCACAAGATGATTTCCATCAAGAACGTTTCGAAGTGGTACGGCCAGTTTCAGGTCCTCGCCGATTGCACGACCGAGGTGAAGAAAGGCGAGGTGGTCGTCGTGTGCGGCCCGTCGGGCTCGGGCAAGTCGACGCTGATCAAGACCGTGAACGGCCTCGAGCCGTTCCAGCAGGGCGAGATCCTCGTCAACGGCCAGTCGGTCGGCGACAAGAAGACGAACCTGTCGAAGCTGCGCTCGAAGGTCGGGATGGTGTTCCAGCATTTCGAGTTGTTTCCGCACCTGTCGATCACCGAGAACCTGACGCTCGCGCAGATCAAGGTGCTCGGCCGCGGCAAGGACGAGGCGGCGGAGAAGGGCATGAAGCTGCTCGATCGCGTCGGCCTGAAGGCGCATGCGCACAAGTTTCCGGGCCAGCTGTCGGGCGGCCAGCAGCAGCGGGTCGCGATCGCGCGCGCGTTGTCGATGGACCCGATCGCGATGCTGTTCGACGAACCGACGTCCGCGCTCGATCCGGAGATGATCAACGAAGTGCTCGACGTGATGGTCGAACTCGCGCAGGAAGGGATGACGATGATGGTCGTCACGCACGAAATGGGCTTCGCGAAGAAGGTCGCCCATCGCGTGATCTTCATGGACAAGGGCGCGATCGTCGAGGACGACCGCAAGGACGATTTCTTCTCGAATCCGAAGTCGGATCGCGCGAAGGACTTCCTCGCGAAGATCCTGCACTGAGCGTTCGTGCAGCGCCTGCGCTGCATGCACGCTGATGAATAAACCGCCTGGTTGAACACCGGGCGGTTTTTTTTCGCCGGCTGCCCGTCGCCCGCTGCCCGTCGCCCGCTGCGCCGCCGATGGTGGGCGGGGCGACCGGGTCGCCGGGGGCCGTCGGGTCGAGCTGGGAACGCAGGTACCAGCCGTTCGCACGACGCCGGATGCAGCGCACGGCGATCGGGCGCGACCGTCAACGGTTCCGTCGTGTGGCGACGGGAAAAGGAGCGGGGAAGGGCGCGAGCGCGCGGGGCTCAGAAATCGATCGGGTCGTCGGCGTCGTCCGCGGCGCCGGCCGCAAGCGCCTCGCGACGCGCACCGCAGGGCGCGGACGCCGATGCGTCGAGCGCCGGGTTGCGCAGCTTCTCGAGCACGCGTTCGGGCACCGGAATCTGCATCCGCGCGGCGACGTCGCCGCACTGGAACATGATCAGCTCGCCCGGTTCGAACGAAGTCCAGACCTCGTTGTCGGTGAGCGGCTGCGTGGCGATCACCGCGACGCGGTCCTCGGGCGTCGTGTATTTCGCGAAGTCGATCGACAGGTCTTCATCGACCAGATGCGCGGTCGAGAACGGCCAGCGCCGCACGAGGTAGTGCAGCCGCGTCGAGCAGTGCGCGAAGAGCGCCTGGCCGTTCGACATCAGGAAGTTGAACACGCCGTGATCGGTGATGCCGCGCGTCAGCTCGCCGACGCGCTCGAACAGCTCCGGCAACGGCGGCTGCGCGCCGGGGAACGCTTCGCGCAGCCCCTGCATCAGCACGCAGAACGCCTTCTCGCTGTCGGTCGTGCCGACCGGGTGGTAGACGCTGCCGTCGAGGTCGGGTTCGTAGTCCTGCAGATCGCCGTTATGCGCGAAGATCCAGTGCCGCCCCCACAGCTCGCGCATGAACGGGTGGCTGTTCTCGAGCAGGATGTGACCCTGCGTGGCCTTGCGGATGTGCGCGATCGTGTTCTTGGACTTGATCGGGTAGCGCTTCACCATTTCGGCGATCGGCGACGTGGCCGAGGCCTGCTGGTCGATGAACAGGCGGCAGGCCTTGTCCTCGAAGAACGCGATCCCCCAGCCGTCGGCATGGTGATCCGTGAGGCCGCCCCGGGCCGCGAAACCTGTGAAGGAGAATGTGACGTCCGTCGGCGCGGCGCAGTTCATTCCTAGCAGTTGGCACATTTTACTTGGGGCGGGAGGCTGAAGCAGGGTAACGAACCGGGTGAACCCCGGTACAATGCGGGTTCTAGCATATCACCGAGCCTTGAGCGGTAAAAAGCGGATTCCGCTGACCGAAGGCCTCGTGTTGCGGTTTGCCGTCATTCGGCCCGCGCACGCGTGTTCCGGCCCCGTCGATCCCGCCGATTTCGCCGCTGACCAGCCCGTTCCTCACGACGCCTCCTATGACTGCCTCGAACGCTTCCTCTCCGGCGACGCTCACGCTCGCCCGTCCCGACGACCTGCACCTGCACCTGCGCGACGGCGACATGCTGGCCGCCGTGCTGCCGCACACCGCGCGCCAGTTCGCCCGCGCGATCGTCATGCCGAACCTGAAGCCGCCGGTGACGACCACTGCGCACGCGCAGGCCTATCGCGAGCGGATCCTCGCCGCGCTGCCGGCCGGGATGACGTTCGAGCCGCTGATGACGCTGTACCTGACCGACAACACGTCGCCTGACGAGATCCGTCGCGCGCGCGACAGCGGCTTCGTGCACGGCGTGAAGCTGTATCCGGCCGGCGCGACCACGAACTCCGACCACGGCGTCAGCGATCTCGCGAAGTGCGCGAAGACGCTCGAGACGATGCAGGAAACCGGCATGCCGCTGCTCGTGCACGGCGAGGCGACTGATCCGTCGATCGACGTGTTCGATCGCGAGAAGGTGTTCATCGACCGCGTGATGACGCCGCTGCGCCGCGATTTCCCGGGCCTGAAGGTCGTGTTCGAGCACATCACGACGAAGGACGCGGCCGACTACGTGCGCGACGCCGACGCGGCGCCGGGCCTGCTCGGCGCGACGATCACCCCGCAGCACCTGCTGTACAGCCGCAACGCGCTGTTCGTCGGCGGGATTCGCCCGCATTACTACTGCCTGCCCGTGCTGAAGCGCGAAACGCACCGTGTCGCGCTCGTCGAGGCCGCGACGTCGGGCAACCCGCGCTTCTTCCTCGGTACCGACAGCGCGCCGCACGCGCGCGACGCGAAGGAAACCGCGTGTGGCTGCGCGGGCTGCTACACGGCGCTGCACGCGCTCGAGCTGTATGCGGAGGCGTTCGACCAGGCCGGCGCGCTCGACAAGCTGGAAAATTTCGCGAGCCGCTTCGGCGCCGATTTCTACGGGCTGCCGCACAGCACCGAGACGGTCACGCTGCGCCGCGAGACATGGGAACTGCCGCGCGAGGTCTTCGCGGGCGATACGCCGGTCGTGCCGCTGCGCGCCGGCGAGACGATCGGCTGGAAGTTCGCGTGACCGGCACGCCGCCGCGCGCGGCCGGCCAGACGGCCGGCGGCGGTGCGGCGGCGTTCGCGCGGATCGACTGGTCCGCGCCGTGGCTCGCGCATTACGCCGAGCTGGGTCGCACGCTGCAGGCGGCCGCGCTCGCGGGCGAGGCCGCGCTGCTCGATGCATTGAACGGCGCGCTGCGCGACGGCGCTCGCGTCAGCGGCCGCGGCCGGCCCTTGCGCTTCGTGCCGCAGGCCGAGCTGCCGCCCGGCGTCGCGTACGAAACCCATATCGCTGACACCGGCGGCGTCCCGACCCGCCACAATCTCCACGACTTCTTCAATGCGCTCGTCTGGTTCGCGTATCCGCGCACCAAGGCCGCGCTGAACGCACGCCAGGCCGCGGCGATCGACGCAGCGGGCGGCGTCGGGCCGGTGCGCGGCACGCTGCGCGATGCGCTCACGCTGTTCGACGAGAACGCCGCGCTCGTCGTGACGGCCGACCGCGCGCTCGCCGACGCGCTGCGCGGCTTTGACTGGCAGCAACTGCTGGTGGCGGCGCGCGCCGCATGGGGCGTGCGCTGCGAGGCGCGGCTCGTCGGCCATGCGCTGCTCGAGAAGCTGGTCGTGCCTTACAAATCCTGCACCGCGCATACGTGGATCGTCGACGTGAGCGACGACTATTTCACGTGGCCCGACGCGCAGCGGGCCGCGCACGTCGATGCATGGATTGCCGGCGCAATTGCGACCCGCGACCTGACGAGCCGCGATTTCTCGCCGCTCCCGGTGCTCGGCGTGCCGGGCTGGTGCGACGCGAACGTCGCCCCTGCGTTCTACGACGATCCGGCCGTTTTTCGCAGCGGCCGCCGCTCGCGCACTGCCCGCGACGGCGCGCAGTGCTAGAATGCGCGTCGCAAAGCAGGCTAGGCAGTCGCGGCCTCGCCGCCTTCGGGCAGGCGGGGGCGAGGAAAGTCCGGACTCCACAGGGCAGGGTGATGGCTAACGGCCATCCGTGGCGACACGCGGAACAGGGCAACAGAAAGCAAACCGCCGATGGCCCGGCGCAAGCCGGGATCAGGTAAGGGTGAAACGGTGCGGTAAGAGCGCACCGCGGCGACGGCGACGTTCGCCGGCACGGTAACCTCCACCCGGAGCAATTCCAAGTAGGCAGGCGCGCATTTTCGGATGCAGGACGGGGCCCCCGTCTCGTCTGCGGGTAGGAAGCTTGAGCGCGTCAGCAATGGCGCGCCTAGAGGAATGGCTGCCACGCGTTGCGCGCTTCGGCGTGCGGCGTGCACAGAATCCGGCTTATCGGCCTGCTTTGCGATTCGAATGCGAAAGGGCCGGCGCTCCGTGAGGAGCGCCGGCCCTTTTTTCATCTCGGCCCGCCGCGGGTTCAGACCGCGACGATGTCGAACGAATGCGTGAGTTCGGCCGTCTTCGCGATCATGATCGACGCGGAGCAATACTTGTCGTGCGACAGGTTGATCGCGCGCTCGACCGTGGCCGGGTTCAGGTTGTGGCCCGTGACGGTGAAGTGGAAGTGAACCTTGGTGAACACCTTCGGATCCTCGCTCGCGCGTTCGGCCTTCAGCGTGACCGAGCAGCCGGTGACTTCCTGGCGGCTCTTCTTCAGGATCAGCACGACGTCATACGCGGTGCAGCCGCCGGTGCCGACCAGCACCATTTCCATCGGGCGCGGTGCGAGGTTGTGGCCGCCGCCTTCCGGCGCGCCGTCCATCGCGACGAGATGCCCGCTTCCGGTCTGGGCCGAAAACGCCATGCCGTCCTGACCCATCCAGCTTACTTTGCATTCCATGCTTGCACTCCAGCGTTGCCTGATTCGGATTCGATCCGGCATTGTAGCCCGCTGCGCAACGGTCGGCTGATGCGCTGCAGGACGGGACGCGCCGCGCCGGCGTGTGCGGCGCCCGGCGGGGCGCCGAGCGCCGATTTCCCTGCCGTCCTTAGGGGTTTTACTCTAGATGTAGCGGGTTTCCAGCCGTGGCCATCTCTCTCAATTATTTGATTTCAAAGAGAAAAGAGATTTCTCCTGCGCCGTTCGCGAAATTTCGCATTATGGTTATCGATTTCGCAATGCAAATTTTCTTGTGAAGTCAGCGACGCGTTCGTATAATGAGCCTCATTGGTTGTCGCGCTGCGGCAACCTCCGCATGTCTCCTCCACCCTCCTCCAAAGGTGGATTAAGCCCGAACCAGCCGTTCGGGCTTTTTTTCGTCCCATGCAAACATCGGCGCGCAGTTTGCGCGCCCCGACACCACGTATCGACGCCGGTTACGCGGGCCGTCGTGCGGCCGGTTGCGATGCCGCGCCTGGCAGCGTGTCAGTCGAATGTGCGGCCGGCGCGGGAGCGTGTGCGCCCGACGCATGGCCGTGGCCGCGCGCGCAGAAGTGGCGTACGCGCTCGCGTACCGCACGTAGGCGGGCAATGCGATCCTCGGCATGGGCGCCCCGGGCGTCGGCGATACGGGCATCGAGGGCGTCGAGCTTGGCCTCGCAGCCGGTCCGGGCTGCGACGGCGGGCGCCGCGGCGGCCAGCAACGCAGCTGCGAGAAAGGGCGTAAGTCGTTGTTTCATCATGCTTGTTTGTTGTTTTTTCGGATGTGACCGGTCTGGCGCGGCAAGGTCACGTGCCGCGCGTCGATGGGTGCCTCACCGGGCGCTCGGTTCGCCTGGCTGGTTGGGGCACGACCGGATTTTGGCCCATTTCAGGCGCCGCCGGCACGGGGCGTGGATTCTCTTTGACCGTGCTCCGGTATTTCCTTTATAATTCAGGGCTTTTCCGCATTCATGCCCACGGAAAAAGAACAGGGAGAGCCTGCACCGCGCCTCGAAGCGCACACAGACAAGCAGGACGAACACATCGGGCAAAGCATTTTTTTTGGATCGATCATGAAGACGTTTTCCGCAAAAGCCCATGAGGTGACGCGCGAATGGTACGTGATTGACGCGACGGATAAGGTTCTCGGCCGTGTTGCCAGCGAAGTGGCACGCCGTCTGCGCGGCAAGCACAAGCCTGAGTTCACTCCGCACGTCGATACTGGTGATTTCATCATCATCGTCAATGCGAGCAAGTTGAAGGTCACGGGCAACAAGACTCTCGACAAGAAGTACTACCGTCACTCGGGCTACCCGGGCGGTATCTATGAAACGACGTTCGGCAAGATGCAAGAACGCTTCCCGGGCCGTGCGCTCGAGAAGGCGGTCAAGGGCATGCTGCCGAAGGGCCCGCTCGGCTACGCGATGATCAAGAAGCTGAAGGTCTACGCAGAAGCGACGCATCCGCATTCGGCTCAACAGCCGAAGGCGCTCGAGATCTAAGGGGAGCCCACATGATCGGTAACTGGAACTACGGTACGGGCCGCCGCAAGAGCGCAGTCGCACGTGTCTTCATCAAGGCTGGCAAGGGCGACATCATCGTCAACGGCAAGCCCATCGCTGACTACTTCTCGCGCGAAACGTCGCTGATGATCGTGCGTCAACCGCTGGAACTCACGAACCACGGCCAGACGTTCGACATCAAGGTGAACGTGAACGGCGGCGGTGAAACGGGTCAGGCAGGCGCAGTGCGCCACGGCATCACCCGCGCACTGATCGACTACGATGCGACGCTCAAGCCGTCGCTGTCGAGCGCAGGCTTCGTCACGCGCGATGCGCGTGAAGTCGAGCGTAAGAAGGTCGGTCTGCGCAAGGCACGCCGCGCAAAGCAGTTCTCGAAGCGTTAATTCCGCTTCATGGCCTCGCCGCCTTCGGGTGGCGTCCGCCGGAAAAACCGCCAGCTCTCATGCTGGCGGTTTTTTTATGCCCGCTTGTTTGCCCGCGCCCCGGCCGCCGCCGCGGCAGCCCGCGCGGGCACGTTTGATGAAATCGACAAGAACCTATTGATTTCATGGACTTCAGCACGATCTTCTGATCGGCCCTACAATAGCGGCTAAAGCTTTTTGGAGAGTTCGAATGAACGCTGTTACCGAATCCGCAGCAACGACGACCGATATGCCGCTGCCGTTCGTCTTCACCGACGCCGCGGCCGACAAGGTCAAGCAACTGATCGACGAAGAGGGCAACCCCGACCTGAAGCTGCGCGTGTTCGTGCAGGGTGGCGGCTGCTCGGGCTTCCAGTATGGCTTCACGTTCGACGAGGAAGTCAACGAGGACGACACCGTGATGAACAAGAACGGCGTCCAGCTCCTGATCGACTCGATGAGCTACCAGTACCTGGTCGGCGCCGAGATCGACTACAAGGACGACCTCAACGGCGCCCAGTTCGTGATCAAGAACCCGAACGCGACCACCACCTGCGGGTGCGGTTCGTCGTTCTCGGTCTGAGCACGCGACAGTTTCGCGCCGGTTCGCCGGAATGAAAAACGGGGCTTCATGCCCCGTTTTTTTATGCCCGTGTGCGATGCGGCGCCCGTCGTATGGCGGGCATCGCATCAGCGCGGATAGAGCGCGCCGAGCACGCGGTTGCCGGCGGCGCCGGTGACCGTCGCGAGATTGCCGGGCTGGCGCGCGGTGAAGCGGTAGGCGAGCCACGCGAACGCGAGCGCCTCGACCTGCTGCGGCGGCACGCCGAGCGCGGCCGTCGTATCGACGGTGGCCGGCACGCCGGCCTCGTGCAGCGCGTGCCGGAGCGCGTCGAGCAGCACCGGGTTGCGTGCGCCGCCGCCGCAGACGAAGACGGCCTTGCAGCCCGATGCGTGTTTGGCGATCTCGCGTGCGACCGACACGGCGGTCAGTGCGGTGAGGGTCGCCTGTACGTCCTCCGGCGCAACTTGGCCGAACGCAGCGAGCTTCGCGTCGAGCCATGCGGGATTGAACAGGTCGCGGCCGGTGCTTTTCGGCGGCGGCGCGGCGAAATACGGCTCGTCGAGCAGCACGTCGAGCAGCGGCGCGTGCACGGTGCCGCGCGCGGCGAACTTGCCGCCGTCGTCGTACGGCTTGCCCAGATGGCGGGTCGCCCATTCGTCGAGCAGCGCGTTCGCGGGGCCGCAGTCGAAGCCGCGCACGTCGCCGCCTTCGCCCGGCAGGATCGTGATGTTGCTGATCCCGCCGAGATTGCAGACGACGCGTGTTTCGCCCGGCGCACCGAACACCGTCGCATGGAACGCCGGCGCGAGCGGCGCGCCGTGGCCGCCGGCGGCGACATCGCGGCTGCGGAAATCGGCGATCACGTCGACCTGGGTCAGCTCGGCGAGCAGCGCCGGATTGTTGAGCTGGCGCGTGTAGCCACGCTCGGGGCGATGGCGCACCGTCTGGCCGTGCACGCCGATCGCGCGGATCTCGTCGCGCGACAGCCCGGCCGTGCGCTGCAATTCGTGGCAGCACACCGCATAGCGCGTGACGAGCGCGTTCGCCGCGAGCGATTCGCGGTCGATCTCGTCGTCACCGGGCTGTTGCAGCGCGAACAGCGCGTCGCGCAGCGATTGCGCAAAGCCGACGAACGCTTCCGCGAGCACGACCGGCGCGCGGCCGGTTTCGAAACGCACGGCGACGCCGTCGACGCCGTCCATGCTGGTTCCCGACATCAGCCCGAAATAGGTGCCGTCGGCCGGATGGGCGGGTTGCAGATGTCGTTGCGGCACGTTGGGTTCTCCTGGATCATGCGGCGCGGGCCGGTGCCGCGCGCCTTGCGCCCGATTATCCGCGCAACCTGACGCGTCGTTAAGCGATGCACGCGCAAGTTATGGGAAAATCCCTGTCTTTGCGACATTCTTCCCGGCACCGATGAGCACCGAACCCAGTTCCAAGCCTGTTTTCCCGATCACCGACGAAGTCCGGCATGCGCTCGCCGTCACGAAGCGCGGCGTCGACGAGCTGCTGATCGAGGAAGAGTTCGCGCAGAAGCTCGCGCGCAGCGCGGCCACGAACACGCCGCTTCGCATCAAGCTCGGCCTCGACCCGACCGCGCCCGACATCCACATCGGCCATACGGTCGTGCTGAACAAGATGCGTCAGCTGCAGGACCTCGGCCACACGGTGATCTTCCTGATCGGCGATTTCACGTCGCTGATCGGCGATCCGTCGGGCCGCAATGCGACGCGTCCGCCGCTCACGCGCGAACAGATCGAATCGAACGCGAAGACCTACTTCGAACAGGCCGCGCTCGTGCTCGACCGCGACAAGACCGAGATCCGCTACAACAGCGAATGGTCGATGCCGCTCGGCGCGGACGGGATGATCAAGCTCGCGTCGCGCTACACGGTCGCGCGGATCCTCGAACGCGAGGACTTCACGAAGCGCTTCCAGGGCGGCGTGCCGATCTCGATCCACGAATTCCTGTACCCGCTGATGCAGGGCTACGACTCGGTCGCGCTGAACGCCGATCTCGAGCTCGGCGGCACCGACCAGAAGTTCAACCTGCTGGTCGGCCGTGAACTGCAGAAGCAGTACGGCCAGGAACAGCAGTGCATCCTGACGATGCCGCTGCTCGAAGGCCTCGACGGCGTCGAGAAGATGTCGAAGTCGAAGGGCAACTACGTCGGCATCAGCGAGAAGCCGACCGACATGTTCGGCAAGCTGATGAGCATCTCGGACACGCTGATGTGGCGTTACTTCGAGCTATTGTCGTTCCGTAGCCTGGACGAGATCGCCGGCTTCAAGCGCGACGCCGAAGGCGGCCGCAACCCGCGCGACTTCAAGGTGCTGCTCGCGCAGGAAATCGTCGCGCGCTTCCATTCGCAGGCCGATGCCGAGCGTGCGCTGGAGGACTTCAACCACCGTGCGAAGGGTGGCGTGCCGGACGATATCCCGTCGATCACGCTCGCGGGCGCGCCGCTCGCGATCGGCCAGTTGCTGAAGCAGGCGGGCCTCGTGCCGTCGACGAGCGAAGCGCTGCGCAACATCGAGCAGGGCGGCGTGAAGATCGACGGTGCGACCGTGTCCGACAAGGGCCTGAAGGTCGAGGCCGGCGAATTCGTCGTGCAGGTCGGCAAGCGCCGCTTCGCGCGCGTCACGCTGACCGCATGATCGCGCTGATCCAGCGCGTGAGGCGTGCCGACGTGCGCGTCGGCGACCGCACGACGGGCGAGATCGGCGCGGGCCTCCTCGCGCTGGTCTGTGCGGAGCGCGGCGATACCGAGGCCGCGGCCGACAAGCTGCTCGCGAAGCTGCTCGGCTATCGCGTGTTCAGCGACGCGGCCGGCAAGATGAACCTGCCGGTGTCGAACATCGACGGTGCTGGCGGCGCCGGCGGCCTGCTGCTCGTGTCGCAGTTCACGCTGGCGGCCGATACCAACAGCGGGCTGCGCCCGAGCTTCACGCCGGCCGCGCCGCCCGATGAAGGTGCGCGCCTGTTCGACTATTTCGTCGCGGCCGCGCGCGAGCGCCATCCGGTCGTCGAGACGGGCGAGTTCGGCGCCGACATGCAGGTGTCGCTCGTCAACGACGGCCCCGTGACGTTCTGGCTGCAAGTGCGGCCCTGATTCATTCCCGGAGACGCGCCGCGATGGCCACCACGCAGATTCTCTTCATTCGCCATGGCGAGACGGCCTGGAACCGCATCAAGCGCATCCAGGGCCATATCGACATTCCGCTGGCCGACACGGGCCTCGCGCAGGCGCAGCGGCTGGCCGCGCGACTCGCGCGGGAAGCGCGCGACGGGCAGCGGCTCGACGCCGTCTATTCGAGCGACCTGATGCGCGCGCAGCAGACCGCGCAACCCTTTGCCGATGCGCTCGGGTTGCCGCTGCGGTTGCGCGAGGGGCTGCGCGAACGGGCGTACGGGGTGTTCCAGGGGCATGACAGCCCCGAAATCGAGACGCTGTTTCCGGACGCCTACGCCGCCTGGCAGACCCGCGACCCGGGCTTCTCACCCGACGGCGGCGAGTCGCAGCGCGAGTTCTATCACCGCGTGCTGCATGCGCTCGAGCCGATCGTCGCCGCGCATCCGGGCGGCCGGATCGCGTGTGTCGCGCACGGCGGCGTGCTCGACTGCGTGTACCGCTTTGCAAACGGTCTCGACCTGTCGGCACCGCGCAGCTATCAGTTGCTCAACACGAGCATCAACGTCGTCGATTACGTCGACGGCCACGCGCAGGTCGTGCAATGGGCCGACGTGTCGCATCTGGACGCCGCGAGTGACGACGACGGGTATCGCAAGGTACTCTGAGCCGATTGCACCGGCCCCGCCCGGCGTGACCGGCCGGGGCCGCCTTCTGCGTCAGGCTTGCTGCGGCAGTGCGTGGTGCGTCTTGTAGTCGAGCGCGTACGCGATCTTGCCCGGCTTGTCGGCCGTGATCGGCTGGCGCAGCTTGTCGAATTCCCCCTTGCTGTACTTCTTCCCGCCGTTGATCGCGTCCGCGCGGCCGAGATCGGCGCCGGTCTTGCCGTCGAGCACGGGGTCCGTGGTCGCGACCATGCGCGTCGACGCGTTCCACACCGCGTTCAGCAGCGTGCGGTCGCGGGCGTTCGCGTCGGTGGTCGTGCACGTGTAGCTGGCTGGCCCGCGCAGCGTCGATTGCGCTGTGTAGCTGCTCGATGCGACGCCGCCGAGGCCTTCGTCCGCGCAGAAGTCGTCGAACTTCTTGTCGGGCTGCAGTTCGTAGCGGCCGAGCTTGTAGTAGATCTGGTCGTAGCCGATCGCGCCTTGCGTCGGATGGAGATCGCCGAGCGTCACGTCGATCAGCTCGCCGGCACGGGCGGCTTTCCATTTGCCCGCTTGCGGCGCGACGGTCGCGGGCGGCGTGGGTGTCGCCGTGTTGCCGCCGGACGGCGTTTGCGCGTTCGAGCGTGCGACGGCGGTGACATTGCCGCCTCCGCATGCGGTCAGGGCTAAGACGGTGGTCAGGCTGGCGGCCAGGGCGAAACGGATCGGCAGGCGTGGCATCGCGGGCATCGGGTGTCGGTCGGGTGGGCGGGACACCGCGCGGGTCACGGACAGGCGGGACGAGCTGGACGTGCGAGCGTGCGCAGTTGCAAGCCAGTCAGCTTGTCACAAGTATTCGACGGCAAATTTAAATGATGTGAAGAGCAGGATCGTCAGGCGGGCGGGGTGCCGTCGGGCGGTGGCGCGGCTGCGCGGCGGCGTGCGCGTTTCGACGCGCCGTTGACGAGCGCCCAGCGCAGCACGGGGGCGACTGCCCGCACCCCGGGCCGGACCACCGCGCGTCGCAGCGGCGCGAACGTCGACACGCCGAGCATGCGCTGCGCCCAGGGCGGCAGCAGATCGATTCCCGCATGCATGATCAGCGACGCGGCTGGCCGCAGCACGGGCGTTGCAACCGGCACGTTCAGCAGGATGTCCATCACCTCGAATGTGTGCGGCCCGGCTTCGAGTTCGGGCTGCATGCGCGCGAGATAGGCTGCTACCTCGGCACGTGAGCGAGGCACCCCCCGGGCGCCGAGCAGTTCGGCGATCAATGCCGTTTCGGCGTAGTAGCCGTCTTGCTGCTCGCCCGACAGCGACGGATTCACATACCGCAAATGCGCGGCGAGGAAGCTCGATACTTCCGCGACATGCACCCAGGTCAGCAACGCCGGATCGTCGGCCCGGTACGGCCGGCCGTCGGGCGCGGTACCCGAGATGCGCGCATGGATCGTTTTCACGCGCTCGATCAGCGCGAGTGCGTCCGCGCGGCTGCCGAACGTCGTGCCCGTGATGAACGTGGCGGTGCGCCGCAAGCGGCCGAGGATGTCAGTCCGAAACGACGAGTGATCCCAGACGCCCGCGAGCGCGAGCGGATGGAGCGCCTGCAGCAGCAGCGCGGCGATGCCGCCCGTCATCATCGACGTGAAATCGGCATGCACGCGCCAGCAGATGGCGTCAGGGCCGAACAGCCCGGGGTCTCCAGGCGGCGACGAGAGATCGATCGACGGACCGCCACCGCCCGTCGTCAGGTGCGTGACGCCGGCCACGAGCCGCTTGCGGATCGGTTCGACCCAGCGCCGGCCCGGAGCGGGCGCGGCTGGGTGAGGGCTGGGCGGCGTGGTCATGGCTGGGCTGGCTCGGACGGCCGGTTACTTCCCGGCGGGCGTGTCCAACGTCCCGCGGTCGGCGTCGCCGGCATCGGGCGCGGAGAGCCCGAAGTGGCGATAGGTGAGCAGCGTCGCGATGCGCCCGCGCGGCGTGCGCTGCAGGAAGCCCTGCTGGATCAGGTACGGTTCGAGTACGTCCTCGATCGTGTCGCGCTCCTCGCCGATCGCCGCGGCGAGGTTGTCGATGCCGACCGGGCCGCCGTCGAACTTGTGCAGGATCGCCTCGAGCAGCTTGCGGTCCATCAGGTCGAAGCCGACCGGATCGACGTCGAGCATCGCGAGCGCGGCATCGGCGACGGCCGCGGTGATCTGGCCGTCGGCCTTCACTTCCGCATAGTCGCGCACGCGGCGCAGCAGCCGGTTTGCGATCCGCGGCGTGCCGCGCGAGCGCTTCGCGATTTCCAGCGCACCGTTCGGATCGATCTGCGCGTTCAGCAGCGACGCCGAGCGCCGCACGATGCGCGACAGCTGATCGGCGTTGTAGAACTCGAGGCGCGCGACGATCCCGAAACGGTCGCGCAGCGGGTTGGTCAGCATCCCCGCGCGGGTGGTCGCGCCGACCAGCGTGAACGGCTGCAGGTCGAGCTTCACGCTGCGCGCGGCCGGGCCTTCGCCGATCATGATGTCGATCTGGTAATCCTCGAGCGCCGGATACAGGATTTCCTCGACGACCGGCGACAACCGGTGGATCTCGTCGATGAACAGCACGTCGTTCGCTTCGAGGTTGGTCAGCAGCGCGGCGAGGTCGCCCGCGCGCTCGAGCACGGGGCCCGATGTCTGGCGCAGGTTCACGCCCATCTCGCGCGCGATGATGTGTGCGAGGGTGGTCTTGCCGAGGCCCGGCGGCCCGAACAGCAGCACGTGGTCGAGCGGCTCGGAGCGGCGCTTCGCGGCCTCGATGAAGATCTCGAGCTGGCCTCGCACCTTTTCCTGGCCGACGTAGTCGTCGAGCTGGCGCGGCCGCAGCGCGCGTTCGAACACCTCTTCGTGCGACGAGGCGGGCGTGGCGGCGATGATCCGCTCGGCGGCGAGTTTGTCGGTTTCAATCATGCGGCCATTGTACCGCGCACCGTCACGCGGCCGAACTGGCCGAACGGCCGACTGGCGCCCGCCGCATCGCGGCGCGACACTGGCTTCGACAGCCGGGTCGGGCGGCCGTTACACCTTCGACAATGCCTTGAGCGCGAGCTTGATGCCTTCGGACACGCCGGTGCCGGCCGGCACGTTCTTGATCGCGGCGAGGCCTTCCTTTTCGGAGTAGCCGAGCGCGAGCAACGCGTTGAGGATGTCGGTCGCGTGATCGGACGGCGACGCGGCGCCGGCGAGCGCGCCGAGGTCCGCGCCGAGCTTGCCCTTCAATTCGAGCAGCAGGCGCTCGGCGGTCTTCTTGCCGATACCGGGCAGGCGCGTGAGGCGCGCGGCGTCCTGCATCGTCACGGCCTGCGCGAGCTCCTGCACGCTCATGCCGGACAGCACGGCAAGCGCCATGCGCGCGCCGATGCCGGTGATCTTCAGCAGTTCGCGGAAGGTCGTGCGCTCCTGCGGCGTCAGGAAGCCGTACAGCAGGTGCGCGTCCTCGCGCACGATCTGCTGCGTGAGCAGCACGACGCGCTCGCCGGTTTGCGGCAGGTTGTAGAAGGTGCTCATCGGCACGTCGATTTCGTAGCCGACGCCGTTGCAGTCGACGAGCAGGTGAGGCGGGTTCTTTTCGAGCAGGATGCCGGCGATGCGACCGATCATGGATGGCGGGATGCGAGGAAGAAAGCGCGAGTGTAGCGCAGGTGCGGCGCGATGCCGATGGGTTGGCCGTCAGGTCAGGGCGATGCGCCGCGCGTGCGCGGCGTGGGCCGATCACGCGGGCAGGGCGGTTGCGGACGTCACGCGTGCGACGCGCGTGACCACGCGTCGCGCCGGGCGATTGCGTGCCGTCGTGTCAGCCGACGAGCCGCCCGCGCCGCACGCGCAGCCCTTTTTTCGCGAGCGCCGGTGCGAGGCCGCCGATCGTGCCGAGCGTATTGCCGCTGTGCGCGTGGCAGATCGCCATCCCGAGCGCGTCGGCCGCGTCGCTGCCGGGCTGGCCGGACAGGTTGAGCAGCCGCGTGACCATCTCCTGCATCTGCGACTTGGTCGCACGGCCGTAGCCGACGACGGCCTGCTTCAGTTGCAGCGCGGTGTATTCGGCGACCGGCAGGCCGCCGGAGACGAGCCCGCAGATCGCGGCGCCGCGCGCCTGGCCGAGCAGCAGCGTCGACTGCGGGTTCACGTTGACGAACACCTGTTCGATCGCGGCCTGGTCGGGCGCGTGTTCGCGCACGAGCGTCGATACGCCCTGGAAGATCGTGCCGAGCCGGGTGGCCAGGTCGGCCGTGGGCGTGCGGATCACGCCGCTCGCGACATAGGCGAGGCGGTGGCCGCTGACGTCGATGACGCCGAAGCCGGTGACGCGCAGGCCGGGGTCGATGCCGAGAATTCGCATGAGTGAGGAGAAAAACCTGATGCAGCGATACTACAACGAATGGTGTGCGGCGCCGGCCGCACGGTCGCGAGCGCCGGCGCCGCGCAATAAAAAACCCGGCGGGTGCGATGCCGCCGGGTTTGCGTGCAGCAGCCGCGCGGGCCGCGTGCGATCAGTGACGGAAGTGACGCACGCCCGTCAGGATCATCGCGATGCCGTGCTCGTCGGCTGCCGCGATCACTTCGTCATCGCGCATCGAGCCGCCCGGCTGGATCACGCAGGTCGCGCCTGCCGCCACGACGACGTCGAGACCATCGCGGAACGGGAAGAACGCATCCGACGCGACGGCCGAGCCGGCCAGCGTGAGGCCCGCGTTCTGTGCCTTGATGCTCGCGATGCGTGCCGAATCGACGCGGCTCATCTGGCCTGCGCCGACGCCGAGCGTCATGCCGTTGCCGCAGAACACGATCGCGTTCGACTTCACGTACTTCGCGACGCGCCATGCGAACAGCAGGTCGTCCATTTCCTTCGCAGTCGGCTGGCGCTTCGTGACGACGCGCAACTCGCTCGGCTGCACGTTCTTCGAATCGAGCGACTGCACCAGCAGGCCGCCGCCCACGCGCTTCAGGTCGAAGGCGTTATGGCCGTCGCCCAGCGCGATCTCGAGCAGGCGCACGTTCTGCTTCGCGGCGAACACTTGCTTCGCGGCGTCCGAGAACGACGGCGCGATCAGCACTTCGACGAACTGCTTCGCCACCGCTTGCGCGGCCGTCTCGTCGACTTCGCGGTTGAACGCGATGATGCCGCCGAATGCCGACGTCGGGTCGGTCTGGAATGCCTTCGCGTACGCGTCGGCCGAGTCGTTGCCGACCGCGACGCCGCACGGGTTCGCATGCTTGATGATCACGCAGGCCGGCGCGTCGAACGTCTTCACGCATTCCCACGCCGCATCCGAATCGGCGATGTTGTTGTACGACAGTTCCTTGCCCTGCAGCTGGCGGTAGTTCGCCAGCGCGCCGGCCGGCGTCGCGAGGTCGCGGTAGAACGCCGCGCTCTGGTGCGGGTTCTCGCCGTAGCGCAGGTCCTGCACCTTGTCGAACGCCATGTTCAGCGTGGCCGGGTAAGCGCTGCGCGATGCGTGCTGCAGCTCGTCGGTCAGGCTCGTCAGGTAGTTCGTGATCGCGCCGTCGTATTGCGCGGTGTGCGCGAACACCTTCGTCGCGAGGCGGAAGTTGGTCGCGTAGCCGATCGCGTTGCCGTTCGCCTTCATTTCGTCGAGCACGACCGCGTAGTCGGCCGGATCGACGACGACCGTCACGTCGCGGTGGTTCTTCGCGGCCGAGCGCAGCATCGTCGGGCCGCCGATGTCGATGTTCTCGATCGCGTCGGCGAGCGTGCAGTCGTCCTTCGCGATCGTCGCGACGAACGGATACAGGTTCACGACCAGCAGGTCGATCGTCGGGATGCCGTGCTGCTCCAGCGCCTGCATGTGCTCGGGCAGGTCGCGGCGGGCGAGGATGCCGCCGTGCACTTTCGGGTGCAGCGTCTTCACGCGCCCATCGAGCATTTCCGGGAAGCCCGTGTAGTCGGCCACTTCGGTCACGGGCAGGCCCGCGTCGGCGAGGAGTTTCGCGGTGCCGCCGGTCGACAGCAGCTTGACGCCGAGGTCGGAAAGCGACTTCGCGAAGTCGACGATGCCGGTCTTGTCGGAAACGGAAATGAGCGCTTGCTTGATCATGATGGAACCACCAATAGCCAGGGAAACGGGGACGGGACGGCTGCCTACAGCAGGCCGTGCTGCTGCAGCTTCTTGCGCAGCGTATTGCGATTGATGCCGAGGTACTCCGCGGCGAGCGACTGGTTGCCGCCGGCCTGTACGAGCACGACCTCGAGCATCGGCTTTTCGACGCAGGACATCACCATTTCGTAGACGTCGTGCGGATTGGAGCCGTCTAGATCCCGGAAATACACGTCCAGGCTCTCGCGGACACATTGTTCGATGTTGTGCTTGCTCATGCTGCTAACTGGTTATGGTCGTCCGACTCGCCCTGGCCGTTTTCCTCTTCGTCATCGACGTAGACGAGGTGGTCCGACAGCGCCTTTTGCGCCTCGAAGAAAGCATTGACGGCGGCGAGCTGCTCGCGGGTGGAATCGAGCGTGTTCATCCTGTGCCGGAACCCGTTGGCGCCGGAAAGGCCGCGAGTGTACCAGCCGATGTGCTTGCGCGCAGTACGGACGCCCGTGAATTCACCGTAGAACGCGTAGTGGTCTTCCAGGTGTTCGTTCATCACGTGCTGGATCTCGTCGATCCGCGGCGGGGGCAGCAGTTCGCCGGTTTGCAGGAAATGATCGATTTCACGGAACAGCCACGGTCGACCTTGCGCGGCGCGACCGATCATCAGTGCATCGGCGCCGGTCGCGTCGAGCACGGCCTTCGCTTTCGCCGGCGACGTGATGTCGCCGTTCGCGACCACCGGGATGCGCACGGCCGCCTTCACGGCCGCGATCGTGTCGTACTCGGCGTCGCCGCGGTACAGGTCGGCGCGCGTGCGGCCGTGCACGGTCAGCATCGAGATGCCGGCCGCTTCGGCGAGGCGCGCGACCGTGATCGCATTCTTGTGCTCGCGATCCCAGCCGGTGCGGATCTTCAGCGTGACGGGCACGGCATCCGGCCCCGTGCCGACCGCGGCGACGACGGCCTCGACGATCCGCTGCACGAGCGGCTCGTTCTGCAGCAGCGCGGAGCCGGCCGCGACGTTGCAGACCTTCTTCGCCGGGCAGCCCATGTTGATGTCGATGATCTGCGCGCCGTTGTCGACGTTGTAGCGGGCCGCTTCGGCCATCATCGCCGGATCGGCGCCGGCGATCTGCACCGCGATCGGCTCGACTTCGCCCTCGTGGTTCGCCCGCCGCATCGTCTTCGCGCTTTTCCACAGCTGCGCATTGGACGCGACCATCTCGGACACGGCGTACCCGGCCCCCAGCCGCTTGCACAGCTGGCGGAACGGACGATCCGTCACCCCGGCCATCGGGGCGACGAACAGGTTGTTACGCAAAACGTGAGGGCCGATAACGGGCATCGCAATGGCACCGCCCGCGGGCACAGGGCGTCGCGGGCAAGAAAGGGCAGAGGGAAAACGGGTATTTTACCGTATTCCCATGCCCCGCCGATTTGACCCGGTTTGGGGGATGCGGCTGGGCGCAACGCGCGGTGCGCCGCGCGTCAGTTGCGCTGGCCGAACATCATCTGGCGCGCGATCGCCTTCTTGAGCGGCGGCACGAATTCGAGCGCGGTGAGCGCCGCGCCGCGCAGCAGCGGCAGCGGCCCGGCGTCGAGCGTGAACAGGCGCGCGAGCGTGTCGGTCGCGCCGATCGTGAAGCGCCGGTCGAGCGCGCGCCGCGAATTGAAGGTCGCGAGCGCGGTCGCTTCGAAGCCTTGCGTGGATAGCGCATCGACGAGCGTATGCGCGTCGCGCAGCCCGAGGTTGAGCCCCTGGCCGGCGACCGGATGCAGCGTTTGTGCGGCGTTGCCGACGATCGCGAGGCGTCCGCTGACGAGTGTTTGCGCCGCGGTCAGCCCGAGCGGGAACGACGCGCGCCCCGCGATCGCGACGAAATGCCCCATCCGCTCGCCGAACGCCTGGCCGAGTTCGCGCAGGAACGCGTCGTCGGGAAGGGCGGCGCGGCGGGCCGCCTCGTCGGGCGTGCAGCACCACACGAGCGAATACTCGGCCTGGCGCGGGCCACCGAGCGGCAGCAGTGCGAGCGGGCCTTCGTGCGTGAAGCGCTCCCAGGCGACGTTCGGGCGCGGTGCCGAGACGGTGACCGTGCCGACGATCGCGGTCTGGCCATAGTCGCGGCGATGCTTGCCGGCGTCGGCCTGCTGTTCGTGGAACAGCCCGCCTTCGGCGTTGATGACGATGCGCGCGCGCAGCGTGCGCTCGCCTTGCGGGCCGTCGAGCGTCAGCGTGACGCCGTCGGCGTCCTGTTGCGGCGTGCGTGCGGTGGTCGAGGTGAGCCAGTCGACGCGCGTGCCGCGCACGGCCTGCGCGAGCGCCTGCACGATCGAGCCGTAGCGCACGACGTAGCCGAGCGCGGCGAGGTCGTGCTCGTCGCGGTCGATCAGCGTGCGGCCGAAATGGCCGCGCTGCGATACGTGGATGTGTTCGATCGGCGTCGCGTCGGCCGGCCATCCGAGCGTGTCGAGCAGCACGCGGCTGCCGTGCGACACGGCGATCGCGCGCGGGTCGTTCGCGCTCGCGGCCGGCTCGCGCGCGTCGATCAGCGCGATTGACGCGTGCTGCGTTGCGCTGCGTCGGGCGAGCCAGCCGGCGAGCGCGAGCCCGACGGGGCCCGCGCCGACGATGGCGAGGTCGTAGTCCGGCGTGGCCGGGGAGGAAGCGGTCGTCATCAGTGTTCGTGAAACGGGGTAACGGTCAACTGCGGGTCAACTGCGGGGCAACGGCAGATCAACGGCAGATCAACGGCAGATCAACGGCAGATCAACGGCAGATCAACAGCAGATCAACAGCAGATCAACAGCATATCAACAGCAGATCAACAGCAGATCAACAGCAGATCAACAGCAGATCAATAGCAGATCAACAGCAGATCAACAGCAGATCACCACCGGGCCAACGTCGGCCCGGCATCGGCGCGATGGCAACCTGCGGCACGCTCACGCGCCGTGCGCCGCGCCCGCACGCATCAGCGCCTCGATCTCGTCGGCCGCCACCGGCACATCGCGCGTGATCAGTTCGCAACCGTGCTCGCGCACGATCGCGTCGTCCTCGATGCGGATGCCGATGTTCCAGTATTCGGACGGCACGTCGTCGGCGGCCCGCACGTACAGGCCCGGCTCGACGGTGAGCGTCATGCCGGGTTTCAGCGTGCGCCACGGCAGCGCGCCGTTGGCGTCGCGCGCGGCGAGCCGCTCGCGGTAGTCGCCGCAATCGTGCACGTCCATGCCGATCCAGTGGCCGGTGCGGTGCATGTAGAAGCGTGCGTATGCGCGCTCGGCGATTACGTCGTCGACGCTCGAGAAGCGCGTCTTCGGGATGATGCCCGTATCGAGCAGCCCTTGCGCCAGCACCCGCACGGCCGCGTCGTGCGGCGCCTCGAACGGCACGCCCGCGCGCGTCGCGTCGATCGCGGCCTGCTGCGCGGCGAGCACGATGTCGTACAGCGTGCGTTGCGCGGGCGAGAAGCGCCCGTTGGCCGGGAACGTGCGCGTGATGTCCGACGCGTAGCCGTCGAGTTCGCACGCGGCATCGATCAGGATCAGGTCGCCGTCCCGCGCGGCCGCGTTGCCGGCCGGGTAGTGCAGCACGCACGCGTTCGCGCCGGCCGCGACGATCGAGCCGTACGCGGGCGCCTGCGCGCCGTGCTTGCGGAATGTGTACAGCAGCTCGGCCTCGAGTTCGTATTCGCGGATTCCCGGGCGGCACACCTGCATCGCGCGGCGGTGCGCGAGCGCGGAGATGTGCGCGGCGCGCATCATGATCGCGAGTTCGTGCTCATCCTTCACGAGCCGCATGTCGTCGACGAGCGGCGTGAGGTCGAGCAGCGCGTCCGGCGCGGCGACGCCCGTGCGCGCCTGCGCGCGGACCGCGTCGATCCAGCCGGCCAGCTGGCGGTCGAAATCGGCCGATGCGCCGAACCGGTAGTGCACGGTGCCGGCGTCGGCGAGCAGGCGCGGCATTTCGGTGTCGATCACGTCGACCGCGTAGGCCGCGTCGAAGCCGAACGCATCGCGCGCGGCCTCGGGCCCGTAATGGAAGCCTTCCCAGATTTCGAGGTCGGGATTCTTCGCGCGGCAGAACAGGATCGATTCCGGCGCGCCATGCGACGTGGCCGCGTTCAGCACGAGCACGGCATCCGGCTCGGTGAAGCCCGTCAGGTAATGGAAGTAGCTGTCATGCCGGTACGGATAGGCCGTATCGCGGTTGCGCAGCATTTCCGGCGCGGTGGGGACGATGGCGACGCCGCCGCCGGCGGCGCGCAGTGCGGCAAGCACGCGTTCGCGGCGCTGGCGGTAGACGTCGACGGCGATGGCGGTATCGATGGGCGCATTCATCGTGCGATTGTAGCGCCGCCGGACGCGGCGTGTGAGAGGGGGGGCTGCAAGCCGCGCGGGACGGGGCTCGGCGACGGCTGTTGCAAACCATCCACAGGCCGGACGGCCGATTTTCTACCCGACCACGCCGGCCGGTTATGATCGGCGACAACGTATACTCTCGGCGGTTCCCTTAAAAAGGCAGATGATGAAATTAATCGGTTCGCTCAGCAGCCCGTACGTCCGAAAGGCGCGGATCGTGCTCGCTGAAAAGAAGATCGACTACAAGCTGGAGCTCGAGAACGTCTGGGCGCCGGAGACGGATATTCATGCGTCGAATCCGCTCGGCAAGGTCCCGTGTCTCGTGATGGAAGATGGTGCCGCGGTGTTCGATTCCCGCGTGATCTGCGAATACGTCGATACGCTGTCGCCGGTTGGCAAACTGATTCCGCCGTCGGGGCGCGAGCGCGTCGAGGTGCGTTGCTGGGAAGCGCTGGGTGACGGCGTGCTGGACGCGGCCGTCGCGATCCGTCTCGAGCATACGCTTCGCGAAGAGGCGCAGCGCAGCGCGAGCTGGATCGCGCGCCAGCAGCGCAAGATCGACGATGGCCTCGTGGCGATGTCGCAGGGTCTCGGCGGCAAGACGTGGTGTGTCGGTAATCATTACTCGCTGGCCGACATCGCACTCGGCTGTGCGCTCGGCTACCTCGATTTCCGGATGCCCGAACTCAACTGGCGCGACCGTCATCCGAACCTCGACAAGTATTTCGCGAAGCTGTCGCAGCGGCAGACGTTCGCCGACACGCTGCCGCAAGCCTGACCCGCCGCCGGCTGCGTATCGAGCAGACAAAAGAAAAGCGCCCCGCGGGGCGCTTTTCTTTTGGCGGATCGCCCGGACGACGGGCGAGCCTGCGCGTCATGCGTCACTCGATCGACGCGTAAACGGTTTCGCCGAGCACGAACGAATCGCTGCGCGAGATCGGCCACCATTTGTCGTACAACGTATAGCCGCAGGTATGGCCGTCGAGCAGCGCGCCGGGCTTCACGTACTTCAGCAGTTGCGACATCAGCCGCACCTCGTGCGGCGAGACCCGCTGCACGATGTGATGCGCGCGCAGCTCGGACGGATGCCCGAGGCCGGCCGCCTGCACGAGTTCCTGCAGCGCATGCAGCGTGTTGCGGTGGAAGTTGTACACGCGGTCGGCCTTGTCGGGCACGACCAGCGCGCGCTGGCGCACCGGATCCTGGGTCGCGACGCCGGTCGGGCAGCGGCCCGTGTGGCAGGTCTGCGCCTGGATGCAGCCGACCGCGAACATGAAGCCGCGCGCCGAGTTCACCCAGTCCGCGCCGATCGCGAGCGTGCGCGCGACGTCGAACGCGGTGATGATCTTGCCGCTCGCGCCGATCTTCACGCGGTCGCGCACGCCGATCCCGACGAGCGTGTTGTGCACCAGCAGCAGCCCTTCCTGCAGCGGCACGCCGACGTGGTCGGTGAATTCGAGCGGTGCCGCGCCGGTGCCGCCTTCCGCGCCGTCGACGACGATGAAGTCGGGCACGATGCCCGTCTCGATCATCGCCTTCGCGATTCCGAAGAATTCCCACGGATGGCCGATGCACAGCTTGAAGCCGGTCGGCTTGCCGCCCGACAGCGTGCGCAGCCGCTCGACGAATTCGAGCAGCCCGCGCGGCGTCGAGAATTCCGAGTGCGTCGCGGGCGAGATGCAGTCCTTGCCCATCGGCACGCCGCGCGTCTCGGCGATCTCGGGCGTGATCTTCGCGGCCGGCAGCACGCCGCCGTGGCCGGGTTTCGCGCCCTGCGACAGCTTGACCTCGATCATCTTGACCTGCGGATCGGCGGCCTGCTTCGCGAACTTGTCCGGATTGAACGTGCCGTCGTCGTTGCGGCAGCCGAAGTAGCCGGATGCGATTTCCCAGATGATGTCGCCGCCGTTCTCGCGGTGGTACTTCGACAGCGAGCCTTCGCCGGTGTCGTGCGCGAACCCGCCTTTCTTCGCGCCGAGGTTCAGCGAGCGGATCGCGTTCGCGGACAACGAGCCGAAGCTCATCGCCGAGATGTTGAAGATCGAGATGTCGTACGGCTGCGTACGGTTCGCGCCGACGCGGATGCGGAAATCGTGGTTCGGCAGCTTCGTCGGCGCGAGCGAGTGGCTGATCCATTCGTGCGCGACGGCCTTCACGTTCAGTTCGGTGCCGTACGGGCGGTTGTCGGCGACGTTCTTCGCGCGCTGGTAGACGAGGCTGCGCTGCGCGCGCGAGAACGGCTTCTCGTCGGTGTCGTCCTCGACGAAATACTGGCGGATCTCGGGGCGGATGAATTCGAACAGGAAGCGGAAATGGCCCCAGAGCGGGTAGTTGCGCAGGATCGCGTGACGGTCCTGGTTCAGGTCGTACAGGCCGAGTGCGACGAGGGCGACGGGGATTAGGATCCACAGCCAGGAAAGCACGTGGATCGACGCGAGTGCGGCCGCCGCGACGAGCAGCAGCACGGCACACCACATCGCGAGGTAGCGTCTGGAAAGCATGGGGGCTCCGGAAGAGTCTTGAAATGCCGCCATGCGTACGCTGCGCGGCGGCACACCGGCCGCGGCGGAATCGTGTTCCGCCGGGCGCGGCGTGCCGCAAGTCTAAACCGAATGGATGTCAGCGTGCTTCGGCGAGTGCGCTCGCGTGGCCTGCCGCCGGTGCGGTCTGGCCCGGCTGGCCGGTGGCCGCGAACTCGATGATGCCGCCGCCGAGGCAGATCTCGCCGTCGTACAGCACGGCCGACTGGCCGGGCGTGACCGCCCATTGCGCGTCGTCGAATGCGAGCGAGAAGCGTCCGGCGTCGGCGCGACCGAACGAGCAGCCCGCGTCGGCTTGCCGGTAGCGCGTCTTCGCCCCGCACGAGAAGCCGTCGGCCGGCGGCTCGCCCGCGACCCAGCTCACGTTGCCGGCGACGAGCTGCCGCGACAGCAGCCACGGATGGTCGTGGCCCTGCACGACGTACAGCGTGTTCGACGCGATGTCTTTCGCGGCGACGAACCACGGTTCGCCGCTGCCGTCCTTGCTGCCGCCGAGCCCGATGCCCTTGCGCTGGCCGAACGTGTAGAACGCGAGGCCGATGTGTTCGCCGACGATCTTGCCGTCCGGCGTCTTCATCGGGCCGGGTTTCGTCGGAAGATAACGGTTCAGGAAATCGCGGAACGGTCGTTCGCCGATGAAGCAGATGCCGGTCGAATCCTTCTTCTTCGCGTTCGGCAGCCCGATCTGTGCGGCGATCTCGCGTACCTTCGTCTTCGGGATCTCGCCGAGCGGGAACATCGTCTTCGACAGTTGCGCCTGGTTCAGCCGGTGCAGGAAGTACGACTGGTCTTTCGTATGATCGAATGCCTTGAGCAGTTCGAAGCGGCCGTCACGCTCGCGCACGCGCGCGTAGTGGCCGGTCGCAATCATTTCCGCGTCGAGCGACATCGCGTGATCGAGGAACGCCTTGAACTTGATCTCGGCATTGCACAGCACGTCCGGGTTCGGCGTGCGGCCGGCCGAGTATTCGCGCAGGAACTCGGCGAACACGCGGTCCTTGTATTCGGCCGCGAAGTTCACGGCTTCCACGTCGATGCCGATCAGGTCGGCGACCGACACCACGTCGATCCAGTCCTGGCGCGTCGAGCAGTATTCGCCGTCGTCGTCGTCTTCCCAGTTCTTCATGAACAGGCCGACCACGTCGTATCCCTGTTCCTTCAGCAGCCACGCGGTCACCGACGAATCGACGCCGCCCGACATGCCCACTACTACACGGCGCTTGCTCATTTGTTTACCGCCTGACGGTCGAATGCTTCCGGACGCGGCGCGACCGAATGCGTGTGCAGGAAATCGAGCGGAATGCGCCGCCCGGCGAGATAGTCGTCGATGCAGCGCATCACCGCGGGCGAGCGGTGGCGCTCGCTGCACGCGCGCAGTTCGTCAGCGCTCATCCACAGCGTGCGGACGATGCCTTCGTCGAGCGCGTGGCCCGGCAGCGGTTCGCTGGCGGTGCCGCAGAACGTGAAGCGCAGGTAGGTCGCGCCGGCGCTGCCGGGACGGTCGTAATGCGCGAGATAGACGCCGACGAGCGCGTCGGGTACGAACGGATGCGCGGTTTCCTCGAGCGTCTCGCGAATCACGGCGTCGGCGAGCGTCTCGCCGGCTTCGAGATGGCCGGCCGGCTGGTTGATGCGCAGGCCCGTCGAGGTTTCTTCCTCGATCACGAGAAAGCGACCGGCGCGCTCGACGAGCGCCGCGACCGTCACATGCGGGGTCCAGATTTCGGGTTTCATGGTTCGGCATTTTACCGGTTGCGCCCGGACGCTGCCGGCCGTCTCGCTGGACGAATCCGACCCTAGTGGCTTCCCCGGTCGCTCGGTCGATGGCGGTGTGCCGAACGACCTGCGCCGCGACGCATCCGCGGCCGCGCGGCGGTCGTCTGCGTCGATCGACGGGCGGGGCGGCCGGACCGCCCGACCGGCGCAAACCAAATCAGGCCCTTGTTATGGCGCGACGATCGTTGCGACGCAGGCCGCGATGGTGTCGCGGACACGCACGATCGCCGGGTCGCGCTGCGTGCTCGTGCGCCAGCCGATCTCCACCGGGTAGCGCGGCAGCTCGACCGGGCACGCGAGCGCGCGCAGCGCTGTCGACTGCGCGATCGCGCGCGCCGCGTGCGCGGGGATGGTCGCCACCGCGTCGGAGCCGGCGAGCAGGTACGGCAGCGCCGCGAAATGCGTGGTCGATGCCGCGACACGCCGCTTGTGGCCGAGCGCGGCCAGCGCCTCGTCGACGATGCCGATCACGCCGCCCGACGACACGAGCAAGTGATCGCGCTGCAGGAAATCCGCGAGCGCGAGCGTGCGGGGCGTCCGCGCGCGCCCGGCCGGATCGATCAGGCACGCGTAGCCGCCCGTCGCGACCGCGCGCCGGCTGAGCCCGTTCGCCGAAAACCCGCCCGACGCGATCGCGAGATCGACGCCGTGCCGCAGCAGCGCATCGCCGGCGATGCTGCTGTGGGTCTGCCGGAAGATCAGCCGGATGCCCGCGGCTTCCCGCGCGACCGCGTCGATCAGCGCACGGCCGAGCGCGATCTCGAAGTCGTCCGACAGCCCGATCGAGATCGTGCGGCCGACCCGCTCGCCGCCGTCGGCCGCGATCGCGAGGCTTGCGCGGCAGCGGTCGAGCGCATCGGACAGGATCGGCTTCAGTTCGTCCGCGCGCGGCGTCGGCGCGAGCCCGCGGCCGGTGCGCACGAACAGCGGATCGGCGTAGATCACCCGCAGCCGCGCGAGCGCCGCGCTGACGGCCGACTGCGTGAGGCCGAGCCGCAGCGCCGCGCGGCTCGCACCGCCTTCTTCATGCAGCGCCTCGAATACCTTCAGCAGATTCAGGTCGAGGCTGGCGATATCATCCGCATTCATGTCAGTTATCGTTGTATCGATTTGATCGATGAAATGATATCGATAAAGATGGCGTCATCCCATTCACCGGAGACGCCTTCATGTCCACCTCAGTCATCGCCGCGCTGCAGATCGGCGCATCGCCCGCCGGCACGCGCGCCACGCTCGACTCGATCGTCGGCTACGAAACCGCGATCCGCGACAGCGGCGCGTCGCTCGTCGTGCTGCCCGAGGCCGTGCTCGGCGGCTATCCGAAAGGCGAGATCTTCGGCACGCGGCTCGGTTACCGGTTGCCCGAGGGCCGCGATGCGTATGCGCGCTACGCCGCGCAGGCGATCGACGTGCCGGGGCCCGAAACCGACGAACTGGCCGCGTTGTCGCAGCGCACGGGCGCGAGCCTCGTGGTCGGCGTGATCGAGCGCGGCGGCAGCACGCTGTACTGCACTGCGCTGTTCTTCGATCCGAGCGACGGGCTCGTCGCGAAGCACCGCAAGCTGATGCCGACCGGCACCGAACGGCTGATCTGGGGGCAGGGCGACGGCTCGACGCTGCCGGTGGTCGACACGGCCGCGGGCCGCGCGGGCGCTGCGATCTGCTGGGAGAACCACATGCCGCTGCTGCGCTGCGCGATGTACGCGAAGGGCGTGCAGATCTGGTGCGCGCCGACCGTCGACGAGCGCGACGTGTGGCAAAGCTCGATGCGCCACATCGCGCACGAGGGGCGCTGTTTCGTCGTGAGCGCGTGCCAGGTGCAGCCGTCGCCGCGCGCGCTCGGCATCGACGTGCCGGGCTGGGACCCCGAGCGGCCGCTGATCCGCGGCGGCAGCGTGATCGTCGGGCCGCTCGGCGACCTGCTGACGGAGCCGCTGATCGGCGAGGCGGGGCTGGTGACCGCGCGCATCGATACCGACGAACTCGTGCGCGCGCGTTACGACTTCGACGTGGTCGGGCACTATGCGCGCGCCGACGTGTTTTCGCTGCACGTCGACGAGCGGCCGAAGCGGTCGGTGGTGTTCGGGGCGTGACAGCGGTTGCCGGGGCGCGGGCGCCCCGGCGAACGAACGGCGGCCGCGCGATCGCCGCCCCCGGCGCGTCAGCGCATCGGCGCTTCCGCGATCCGCATGTAGTCGGCGATCCGCCGTCCTTCCATGTCCGGAAACTGCTCGTGCACGGTGATGTCGCCCATCCGCGCGATATCGAAGGTGCGGAAGTCGTCGCGCAGTTCGCACCATGCGCCGATCGTCCAGCGTCCGCCCCAGTAGACGAGCCCGAGCGGCCACACGCGGCGTTGCGTGTGCGCGCCGAGCCGGTCGCGGTAGCCGAAGCTGACGACGTGACGCGTGTCCACCGCCTGGTGAATCGCGTCGACCTTCGCGCAAAACGTCTCGTCGATGTGGAACGACGGCGCGAACACCGGCAGGCGATCGAGCGCGGTGCGCTTGTCGGCCGGCATCGCGGACGCGATCTTCGCGAGCGCCGAACGGGCGCCGCCCGCGAAGCGCGCGCCGCCCCATGTCTCGAGCATCCGCGCGCCGGCCGCGAGCGCCCCAAGCTCCTCGGCCGTGAACGTGAGCGGCGGCAGGCTCGCGTTGCGGTTCAGCCGGTAGCCGATGCCGGCTTCGCCTTCGATCGGCACCCCTGACAGTTGCAGGTCGCGCACGTCGCGATAGACCGTGCGCGGCGACACCGACAGCCAGTCGGCGAGCTGCTGCGCGGTCGTGAGGCGCCGCCCGCGCAGCAGCTCGGCGATCTGGAACAGGCGGTCGGCACGGCGCGTCATGGCTGCACCTCGACTCCAACGGCTACGGGGACTTCGCGATGATAGCGCCGCGCCGGCCGGAGCGTGGACGCGCTCAGTGGCATTTCGGCGCGTGCAGTCCGACGCGATTGCCTTCGGTATCGATCAGGTAGCCGATGTAGCCGTAGTTGTTCGGCAGCTCGACGACCGAGCCCTGCACGACGCCGCCCGCGCGTTTCGCGCGTTCGAGCGCCGCGACGACCGACTCGCCGGCGTTCAGGTAGACAAGCACGCCGTTCGCGCTCGGCTTCATCTGCTGCGGATCGAACACGATGCTGCCGCCCGTGCTCGATGCTTCGTGATCGAACACGGCCATCGGCACGCCGCCGATGACTTCGCGCTGCAGCGTCGTTTGCAGCACGGTTTCGTAGAAACGGATCGCACGGTCGAAATCGAGGGACGGGATGTCGAACCACGCGATCGCGCGTTCCAGGGATACGGTTGCAGTTGCGGTTGCGGTTGCGGACGTCATGACGCGCTCCTTGTTGTTCGGGTTCTGGATGGAAACCAGCGTTGCATTGCGCCGGGATTGCAGTGTGGCGCGGGGCTGCTGACAGCGTGCTGTCAGTAGTCGTGGCGGTGCTGACAAAAGGCGGCTGCGATGACGTCCGGCCGTGCGGAACCGCGGCGGCGCGTGGGGGGAGGGACGGCACGCGTGGCGCCGCCCGCATTGGGTCAGAGGAAAGAAAAAAGCCCGGCCGATTGGCCGGGCATCGTGCGTGTCAGCAGGCGGCCGCAGCGGCCGGTTCCTGCGTCAGGCGTCGCCTTCCGGCGCGGCCGGGCGAGCCTTCACGCTGCCGGCGATCAGGTCGAAGCGGAACAGCCGGCATTCGAGCGCGCCGTTGAACAGCGGCGTCTTCGCCGATTCGCGCAGCCGCAGCTGGCCCGGCAGCGAACGGTCGGACGTCAGCAGGAACGCCTGCCAGCCCGTGAAGCGCTGCTTCAGCGCATCGCCGAGCGCGTTGAAGAACTCGCTGTCCGGCGCGTCGGTGTGCGTGCGGCGGAAGGCGTCGTCGTTGCCGCGGTTGCGGCCCGTCTCGCGGACCTCGCCGCGCGCGCTGCGGCCGCGCACCTCGATCCGCTCGCCGTACGGCGGGTTCGCGAGGATGATGCCCGGCCCGTCGCACGGCGGCGTCATCCCGCGCGCGTCGACCTGCTTGAGCCACACCGACGGCACGCCCGCGCGTTCGAGGTTCGCGCGCGCCTTCTCGAGCATGTCGCCGGAAATGTCGCTGCCGTACACGCCGAGCGCGTCGTTGCGCTTGCCGCGCGCCGCGCGCTTCGCGTCCAGTGCCGGGACCTTCAGGCCCTGCCATGCGGTGATGTCGTACTGCTTGAGCTTTTCGAAGCCGAACCGGCGCTCGACGCCCGGCGCCACGCCGAGCGCGATCTGCGCGGCTTCCGCGAGGAACGTGCCGCTGCCGCACATCGGGTCGTACAGCGCCGTGCCGGGCGTCCAGCCCGTCAGGCGCAGGATGCCGGCCGCGAGGTTCTCGCGCAGCGGCGCCGCACCCTTGTCGAGGCGCCAGCCGCGCTTGAACAGCGGCTCGCCGGATGTATCGAGGTACAGCGTGCATTCGGTGGCCGTCAGGAACGCGAACACGCGCACGTCGGGGGCACCGGTGTCGATGCTCGGGCGCGCGCCGGTCTTGTCGCGCATCCGGTCGCAGATCGCGTCCTTCACGCGCAGCGTCGCGAATTCGAGGCTCTTCAGCGGCGACTTGATCGCGGTGATGTCGACGCGCAGCGTCTGGGTCGACGCGAACCAGCGTTCCCACGGCTGCTCGAGCGCGAGCGCGTAGACGTCCTGTTCGTTGCGGTACGGGCGGTGCGCGATCTTCAGCAGGATCCGGCTCGCGATCCGCGAATGGAGGTTCGCGGCCATGCCGGCGGCCCAGCCGCCGCTGAAGTGGACGCCGCCCGGCACCTGCGCGCCCGCGGTGAACGGCGCGCCGTCCAGATGGCGGCCGGCGATCTCGGCCAGCTCGGCGGCAAGTGCCGCTTCGAGGCCGCGCGGGCAGGGAGCGAAGAATTCGTACAGGGTGGGCGAGGACATAAGGCGGGTGAGGACGTGCAAAAGTCCACTATTGTACGCGGCGCGGGCGACCGGGGCCGGCGTCGCGTCCGATTCGGGATGCCGATGCGGGTGCGCGGCCCGCACGCGTGCGCCGGGCGGCCCGTGCGGCGGCGCCCGGCGGGGTGCCGCGCTGCTGTCGCGCGGTCAGTGCGAACCCGGCTGGCCGGCGCGTGCTGCCGGGCCGCCGGCCGGCCAGAACAGCGCGGACGGCTTCGACAGCACGGTGCGGACGATCGCGGCGACCAGCGCGCGCACCTTGGTCCGGCGCAGGCTGCGCGAGCGCACGGCCATCGTGAACGCGAGCGCGAAGCTCACGAGCACGTTGAGGATCGCCATGCTCAGCACGCCGGCACCGGCCCACCACAGCTCGGGCGTACTCAGCGCGTTTTTGCCGAGTACGCCGAGCGCGATCCCGATCGAGCCGGCCGACAGCGTCACGTGCCGCACCTCGAACGGGAACAGGAACACGGTGACGATCGCCGGGATCAGGCCGAGCATCAGGCCGAGGCCGACGTTGGCGACCACGCCCGCGACGTTCGACCGGCAGAAGTGCGCGAGCTTCGCGGCGCCGGTCGCGCCGAGCGTGAGCCGCAGCCGGCGGTTGTACGTGAGCGCGTCGCCGACCCGGTGCAGCACGAACCAGTTGTCGGCCCAGCCCGCGAGCAGGCTCGACGCCCACAGCAGCACGCCCGTGAGCGCCGCGTAGAACGGCGTCGGGCCCAGCAGCGAGAACGAATGCAGCGTCGCGTGCGCCTTCTCCGGCGAGATCAGGTTCGCGTGCAGCAGGTTGCCCGCGAACAGCTGCACGAGCAGGCACACGGGCAGCACGACGAGCACGTTGCCGGAGATCGCCGCCGCCTGCGTGCGGATCAGCGCGATCACCGACGCGACGAACGCCTTCACGCCTTCTTCGTGGCCGGTGTCGTCGAGCTCGCGCGCGAGCGTCGGCGCGGTCATCGCGGGCTGCTTGGTCGCGAGCGTGAAGTGCAGGAAGTGCATCAGCATGAAGCTCGCCGCGTAGTTCACGCCCGCGAGCAGCCCTTCGAGCATCGACTGCAGGTGCGCGCCCGTGATCGCGAACTTCACGCAGACGGTCGCGACGGTGACGAGACCGCCGCCCGCGGCCATCCGCAGCATCTTCAGGTACTCGGCGCGACCGCGCGAGATGTAGTGCTCGCCGGTGTCCGCGTTGGTCTCGACGAGCTTGCGCGCGAACAGCGAGAAGTTGCTGCGCACGAGGTGCGACACGCTCTGGCTGTTCTGGTTCGCGTCGACGAGCTCGGCCGTCAGGCGTGCCATTCCGCGCAGGTCATCGCGTGTCATCCACGCGTTGAGCAGCATTTCCGCACGCAGGATGCGCATGCGCATCCGCTCGACCTGGAACACGATGTCGACCGACACGCCGTTGCGGTACAGGTGCGCGAACACGTCGTCGACCGCGATCCGGCATTCGTCGAGCAGCACGCGCAGGTAGTTCACCTCGTGCAGCAGCTTGCTCGGCTCGCCGCCGTCCTCGGCGGCCGCGTGCGCGGTCTCGACCGCGAGCATCGCGCGCGTGAGCCGGTAGAACGGCTGCGTTTCGAGCGGCTTGCGCGCATCGTCGTCGGACAGGCGGCTGCGTACCGTCTGCGATAGCCCGGTCGAGCTGATCTGGCAGGTCAGGTTGTGCAGCGCGGCCAGCAGGTCGCGCGAGAACGAGCCGGGTTCGTGGCGTTCTTCGTCGGTGACGTCGAACGCGAACAGCCCGGCGAGGCGCGCGAGCAGGTCGTCCGGCAGCGCGTCGATCCATTGCGCGTCTTCCGGCGTCGGGAACATCAGCGTGAACAGCGCCGTCAGCTCGCGGCGGTTCGGCGCCGGCGGGATCAGCGACGAGTCGATCCGCTCGAACAGCGCGCCGAAGAAGCCGGCGTGCACCGGCATGCCGGCGTCGCACAGCAGCGAGATGCCGTCGCACTCGCGCAGGATCCCGCGCAGGATGCGCGCGGCGTGCGATTTCCACACGGGATTGCGGTCGAGTACATGGAACAGGTAGCGCAGCCGCGCATGGGCCGGATACGCGCGCGCGTCGGCGTCGCGTTCGGCCGGCGCGTCCTGCATCGCGCCGTGGCGGCGCAGCCAGTGCGCGAGCTCGATCAGCCATTCGCTGCGCTCGGCGTACGACGCGTGAGCGTCGGCGTGCGCGAGCAGCGCATCGAGCTGGTGGCCCGCATTGCGCGACGCGCGCCACTTCTTGATCAGGGTCGTCAGGGAACGAAACATAAACGGAATAGCGAAAGCCCTGGACGGGCGGGTTCGGGATGCCGGCCGGGAACGCGGCGCGGCGCCGGGGAGAACGGGTGACGCTGGTCGGGTGGCCGGACGATGCGCGGCGACCCGCGATGCGGCTGCTCCGATGCAATGCACGCGACTCGCGTGCGGGCCCCGGGGGACGCGGCGATCGGACCGGACGCGGGCCGATTGCCGCTGGCTCGCGCGCACGACGGGCGGCGCGGGCCTGAAAGTGGGTAGGATCGTCAATCGGGCGCGAAAACGCAAGCCGACCGCGTTGCGTGGCGCCGGTTCCGGCGGATTTCTACAAACAGTGCAAAGCCGCCGTTCGGCCGATGTGTGCGGTGCGACGTCGACGGTAGCACCGCAGGCGGCGAGGTCGCGCGTGCGCGGCCGCGCGCGCACGCGGATCGATGCCGATAATCGCTATCGGGCAGGGCGTGCCGACTGCAGTCGCAGGCGCGGGTGCATCGGCCGCTCGCCCGTGCGCGGCGCGCTTACGCGCCGGACTTGCCGGTCGCGCCCGTGTCGTCGCCGGGCATCGGATTGGCCGGGCAGGGCACGACGGGCGCGGCGGCGGTTGCCTTGCCGGACGTGGACGCCGCTGCGGTCGACGCAGCCGTCGCACCGCGCCGGGCGGCCATCGCGCGCACGCCGGACGCGGCCTGCGACGCGATTACGTCCAGCGCGCGCCGGTGGCCGGCGACGAGGGCGTCGTAACCGTCGGCGACCGGCTCCGCGACGCTGGTGCGGCATGTCATCACCGCCTGCGTGCCGAGCGCGCGCACGCTCCACACCGCATCGATCGCCGCGCGCTTGCCGGGCCACGATTCGAAGCGCTGCACGTTCACGCTGACGCGATAGACGGGCACGCCGGCCGGGTAGGCGGAATTCGCGACGTCGATCGTGCCGAGCTGCGCGGCGAGATCGTCCGACAGCGCGCGGCGGATCTCGTCGGCGGGCGGCGCGGCCCAGCGCTCCTGCTCGAGCACGTCGACCTGTGCGGCGTTCTTCTGCACGACGAGCTGGTTCTTCGCGACCTGTTCGGGCACGCCGACGGACGGCACCTCGATCAGGAACGGCGGGTTGGCGGGCGCGGTGCGCACGGGCGCCGCGGCGTCGGCCGGGCTCAGCGTATAGAACCGCGCGGGCGGCGAGCTGCACGCGGCGAGCGCGAATGCGGCGCAGACTGCCGCCGCAGCGCTCGCGAGACCGTTTACGCGTGTCGTCGTCATTGTTGATCTCCTGGCTTGCCCTTGAGCAGCGATTCGGGGTGGCGCTCCAGATAGTCGGCGAGCGCGTTCAGCGATTGCAGCGTGCGCGTCAGCTCCTTCAGCGCGCCGCGCACGTCGGACTGCAGCGGCGAATCCTGCTGCAGCGTCGCCTCGGCGGTCGAGAAGGTCTGCTTCGCGGCCGACAGCGTGTCGCGCGCTTCCGGCGCGACCTGCGTGTCGAGCTGCTTGAACAGCTTGTCGGCGTTCGACAGCGCGCTGTTCAGGTTCGCACCGATCTGGTCGAACGGCACCTTGTCGAGCTTCTTCGCGATGTCGGCGACCTGCAGCTGCAGCTCGTCGAGCGTGTTCGGCACGGTCGGCAGCTCGAGCGGCTGGCGCGCCGAGTCCATCGTCACGGTCGGCGCCTTCGGGAAGAAGTCGAGCGCGACGTACAGCTGGCTCGTCAGCAGGTTGCCGGTGCGCAGCTGGCCGCGCAGCCCGTGCCGGACCAGGCGCTCGACGATCTCGCGGCGGCCCGGTTCGCCCTTGCTCTCGATGGTTTCGCGGAAGCGCGGGCCGAGCCGCTCCGGATACACGTTCATCGTCACCGGCATCAGGAAGTTCTTGGTCTTCGGATCGAAGTCGATGCCGATGTTCGTCACTTCGCCGAGCACGATGCCGCGGAAGTCGACCGGCGCGCCCACCGCGAGCCCGCGCAGCGACTGGTTGAAGTTCATCACGACCTGCAGCGGCTGGCCGTCCGGATCGCGCATCGCGTCGGTCTCGTCGGAGCCGAGGCGGAAGGTCGTGTTGTTGGGCGCCGTCGCACCGCTGTCCTGGTTCGGCGGCGTCTGGAACGCGATGCCGCCGAGGATCACCGTCGCGAGCGACTGCGTGTTCAGCTTCAGGCCGCTCGAATCGAGCCGCAGGTCGACGCCGCTTGCCTGCCACCAGCGCGAGTTCACGCCGACGTACTGGTTGTACGGCGCATTGACGAACACGTTGAACGTGACGCCGGTGCCGTCCTTGTCGAGCGAGAAGCCGACCACCTGGCCGACCTGCACGCGGCGGTAGTAGACGGGCGAGCCGATGTCGACCGAGCCGAGCGAATCGCCGCGCAGCACGTACTGCGTGCCCTTCTGGTCGCCGGTCACGGCCGGCGGGGTTTCGAGGCCCGTGAAGTCGGTCTGCGTGTCCTGGCCGTGGCCGGCGTCGACGCCGATGTACGCGCCGGACAGCAGCGTGCCGAGCCCCGACACGCCGGTCGCGCCGATGCGCGGACGCACGATCCAGAAGCGCGAGCCCTTGATCGCGAAGTCCTCGGCTTCCTTCTTCAGCTGCACCTGGACCAGCACGCGCGACAGGTCTTTCGACAGCTTGATCGTCTTGACCATGCCGATCTCGACGTCCTTGTACTTGACCTGCGTCTTGCCCGGCTCGAGCCCTTCCGCGCTGTGGAAGCTGATCGAGATTTCCGGGCCGCGCTCGCGCACGGACTTGATCACGAGGCCGATACCGATCAGCGCGGCGATCAGCGGCACGAGCCAGACGAGCGACGGCAGCCAGCCGCTTTTCGTCGAGATCGTCGGATCGGGCGGCCGGGACGCGTCGTGCTGCGGGCCTTGCGGACTATTCATGGTGTTTCCCTGAGGTTTCGACTGGATCCCAGATCAGGCGGGGATCGAACTGCATCGACGCGAGCATCGTCAGGATCACGACCGAGCCGAACGCGAGTGCGCCGGGGCCGGCCGTGATCACGGCGAGCGAACGGAAATGGACGAGCGCGACGGTCAGCGTCACGACGAAGATGTCGAGCATCGACCAGCGGCCGATCCGCTCGACGATCCGGAACAGCCGGGTGCGCTGCAGCGGCCGCCACGCGGCGCGCCGCTGCGCGCTGCTGACGAGGATCGTCAGAACGCCGAGCTTGAGCATCGGCACGAGGATGCTGGCGACGAACACGACGAGCGCGAGCGGCCAGTCGCCGGACGTCCAGAAATAGATGACGCCGCTCATGATCGTGTCTTCCTGCGAGCCCACGATCGACGACGTGCGCATGATCGGCAGCAGGTTCGCCGGGATATAGAGGATCGCGGCCGCGATCAGCAGTGCCCACGTGCGCATGATGCTGTTCGGCGTGCGGAAATGAAGCGCGCTGCCGCAGCGTGCGCAATGCGCATGCGGGTGATCGATCGTCTGTACGAGCCCGCATGCGTGGCAGCTGGCGTAGCCCTCGCGGGCGGCGGTCGGCATGGTCATCGGCGGGGCGCTTCCGGCAGCGGTGCGGCGGTGTCGGGCCGTGCCGGCAGGCGCCGGGCGCGCAGGTCGTCGGCGATGTCCCATAGCGTGCGCGGATCGAACATCAGCACGACGGCGATCATCAGCGTGAGCGCGCCGAACGCGAACAGGGCGGCCTCCGGCACGACGCGCGCGAGGCTCACCATCTTCACGATCGTGACGACGATGCCGAGCATGAATACTTCGATCATTCCCCACGGCCGCACGAGCTGGATCGTACGCAGCACCAGGTTGAGACCGGGCGGCACGATGCCGCGGCGAATCGGCAGCAGCACGTAGAGCAGCGCGGCCATCTCGACGAGCGGGAACAGGATGGTCGAGCAGAACACCATCACGCCGACGATCGCCATGTCCTGCTGCCACAGGGTCTCGACCGCACCGATCAGCGTCGTCTGCACGCGGGTGCCGTTCAGGTCCATTTCCAGAATCGGGAACGCCTGCGCGATCACGAACGTGACCAGTGCCGCGACCGCGAGCGCGCAGATCCGCTCGATCTGCGTGGTGCTGTTGCGATAGAGCAGCGCGTCGCACCGCGGGCAGCGCGCGATTTCGCGGCCGCCAAGGCGCGGTTTATGCAACAGTGCGTCGCATTCGTGGCAGGCAATCAGGTCGTGTCGTTGCATGGAAAAAGCGGTTGTGCGACGGGCGGGGGAACGCGTCGGAGGGGCCGGAACCCGCGCCAATCTTACCAAAACGGCTTTTTCGACGTGTCAACGTTCGGTTGCTGCGTGACCGATCGGTAACATGGCGGGAACGTGACAGCCGGCTGGCGCGCCTGTCCTCAGAGTCCGCGCGGGTCAAAAGGTTGCGGTAGCATGGCGCCCTTGACAAGCGTCGGATGAATTTACCGGCGCAGCCGTTCGCTCAACTGAGGAATCCAAGATGGCTTCGAATTCGCTGCCGGCCACGCCGGCACGTTACACGCAGACCGCGATCGCGCTGCACTGGCTGATCGCGCTGCTGATCGTCTGCGGCTTCGCGCTCGGCTGGGTGATGACGGACATCCCCGGTTTCACGCCGACGAAGCTGAAGTACTTCTCGTGGCACAAGTGGATCGGCGTGACGGCGTTCGTGCTGGCCGCCATCCGCGTGCTGTGGCGGGCAACCCACGCGGCGCCGGCGCTGCCGGGCAATACGCCGGCGTGGCAGCGTGCGGTCTCGCATGGCGTGCACGGCCTGCTGTACCTGCTGATGCTCGTGATTCCGGTGACGGGCTACCTGTACAGCTCGGCGGCGAACATCCCGGTCGTCTACCTCGGCATCGTGCCGCTGCCGCGCCTGATCGATCCCGATCCGGTGCTGAAGGAAACCTTCAAGACGCTGCACGTGTCTTTGAATTACATTTTGCTTGCACTCGTCTCGCTGCACGTGCTCGCGGCGATCAAGCACCAGCTGTTGGACCGCGACGGCCTGCTGTCGCGGATGCTTCCCTTTGCCAAATGAAGGATCCCATGAAAGTGTCTTTCTCCCGCTCCATGCTGACCGCGTTCGCCGCGGTGTCACTTGTCGCGTCGGGCGCGGCGCACGCCGATGTCGATCTCGCGAAGAGCAAGGTGTCCGCCGTGTCGAAGCAGATGAACGTGCCGACCGAAGGCGCGTTCAAGAAGTTCTCCGCGCAGGTGAAGTTCGACCCGGCCAAGGCCGCGCAGGGCAGCGCGCAAATGGCGATCGATATCGCGAGCTTCGACCTCGGCGACAAGATGTACAACGAGCAGGTCACGGGCAAGGACTGGTTCGACGCGAAGGCGTATCCGCAGGCGACCTTCGCGTCGTCGACGATCGCGCCGGCCGGCGGCAACAAGTACAACGTGACCGGCAAGCTGACGATCAAGGGCAAGTCCGAGACCGTCACGCTGCCCGTCACGGTCACGCAGAGCGGCGCGACGCAGACCTTCGACGGCGTGCTGCCGATCAAGCGTTCGGCGTTCAACGTCGGCACCGGCGAGTGGAAGGACACGTCGATCGTCGCGGACGAAGTGCAGATCAAGTTCCATCTCGTCGCCACGAAGTAAGCGACGGGTTCCCGCATCACCCGAATGCCGCGCGAGGGCGCGGCGCTGTTTCAAGGAGAAAGAGTTGAAAAAGCATCTGATCATCGCCGCGGGCGCACTGGCTGCATCGCTGTCGTTCTCGGCATTCGCCGACAGCGCGACGTACCAGTTTGATCCGAGCCACACGTACCCGAGCTTCGAGGCCGACCACTTCGGCGGCCTGTCGGTCTGGCGCGGCAAGTTCGACAAGTCGAGCGGCAGCGTGACGCTCGACCGCGCGGCGAAGACGGGTACGGTCGACGTGACGACAGACATCGCGTCGATCCACACGGGCAGCGCAAAGCTCGACGAGCACCTGCAGACGGCCGAATTCTTCGACGCGACCAAGTTCCCGCAGGCGAACTACAAGGGCACGATCAAGTTCGACGGCGACAAGCCGGTGTCGGTGGTCGGCAACCTGACGATGCATGGCGTCACGAAGCCGCTGACGCTGAAGATCGACGGGTTCAAGTGCATGCCGCATCCGATGCTCAAGCGTGAAGTGTGCGGCGTCGACGCGGTCGGCGAATTCAGCCGCGACGATTTCGGCCTCGACTACGGCAAGCAGTACGGCTTCAAGATGAAGACGAAGCTGCTGATCACGGCCGAAGCCGTCAAGCAGCAGTAACGCGCCCGGCCGGGCCGGCCGTCGCGTCACGCCGCCGGCCCGTCGCGTGCCAGCCGCCGCGCTCCCTTCGAGGGGGCGCGGCGGTTTTTTTTGCGCGCCTATAATCGTCAGCACAAATCGCGGCGCGGAACCCGACGCGTCGGACAGAACGTACAACGACAAGGAGATCGCCGATGCATGCCGTCACGCAGTCCAGCTCCGTTGCCTCGTCGCCGCGCGTGTGGCGCGCGGTGGTCGCCGCGTCGATCGGTAACGCGCTCGAGTGGTTCGACCTCGTCGTCTACGGCTTCTTCGCGGTGACGATCTCGAAGCTGTTCTTTCCGGCCGGCAACGACACCGTGTCGCTGCTGCTCACGCTCGGCACGTTCGGCGTGTCGTTCTTCATGCGCACGCTCGGCGCGATCGTGCTCGGCGCGTACGCCGACCGCGCAGGCCGCAAGGCCGCGCTCACGCTGTCGATCCTGCTGATGATGGCCGGCACGCTGGTGATCGCGGTGTTGCCGACCTACCAGACGATCGGCGTCGCGGCGCCGCTGATCCTCGTCGCCGCGCGGCTGATGCAGGGCTTCTCGGCGGGCGGCGAGTTCGGCAGCGCGACCGCGTTCCTGGCCGAGCACGTGCCCGGCCGGCGCGGCTTCTTCGCCAGCTGGCAGGTTGCGAGCCAGGGGCTCACGACGCTGCTCGCCGCCGGCTTCGGCACCGTGCTGAACGCGCAGCTCACGGCCGACCAGATGGCCGCGTGGGGCTGGCGCATCCCGTTCTTCTTCGGGCTGCTGCTCGGGCCCGTCGCGTACTACATCCGCTCGAAAGTCGACGAGACACCCGAGTTCCTTGCGGCCGAAAGCACCGCGAGCCCGTTGCGCGACACGTTCGCGTCGCACAAGGCGCGCCTGGTCGCCGCGATGGGCGTGGTCGTGCTCGGCACCGTCGCGACCTATCTCGTGCTGTTCATGCCGACCTACGGCGTGAAGCAGCTCGGCCTCGCGCCGTCCGCCGCGTTCGCGGCGATCCTCGTGGTCGGCGTGATCCAGATGGCGTTCGCGCCGCTCGTCGGCCACTGGTCGGATCGTTATGGCCGCGTGCGCGTGATGCTCGCGCCGGCTGTCGGCATCCTCGTGCTGATCTACCCGGCATTCGCGTATCTGGTCGCGCATCCGGGGTTCGGCACGCTGATCGCGCTGCAGGTGCTGCTCGCGTTCCTGATGACCGGCTATTTCGCGGCGCTGCCGGGCCTGCTGTCCGAGGTGTTTCCGGTGCAGACGCGCACGACCGGGATGTCGCTCGCGTATAACGTCGCGGTGACGATCTTCGGCGGTTTCGGGCCGTTCATCATCGCGTGGCTGATTCGCGCGACGGGGTTGAAGACCGCGCCGAGCTTCTACCTGATGTTCGCGGCCGTGCTGAGCCTCGCGGCGCTGATCGTGCTGCGCCGGCGCTTCGGGTTCCGGTGACGGTGCGCGCGGCGATGCGTCGTCAGGGGGCGACGCGCTCGCATGCCGGCTGTGCCGGCATCAGTTGTCCGGGTGCAGCGACGCTCCGCACGGGGCGACCGGCGAGCGCAGCGAGCGCTTGCCCGAGCTGCCAGTCGGCGGCCTGCAGCGGCGCGAGCGGGTCCTGCCCGGGCATGACCGGCATTGCGTAGTCGGGCCAGTTGGTCGTGAAGCGGCGGCGCTGCGTGCCGTCGCGCCGGCGGAAGAGGGGGCGGCGCGCGCATGAAAAAAGGCCGGTCCTGTCGGACCGGCCTTCCGGTATCAGCCGAAACGGCGTGGCGCTTACACCTGCGCGCCCGCGTTCGGATCGTCCGGATCGTGCGCGGTCTTCTTTTCCTTGATCAGGTCTTCGCGCTTGATGCCGAGCCACATCGCGAGCGAGCCCGCGACGAACACCGACGAGTAGATGCCGAACATGATGCCGACCGTCAGTGCGAGCGCGAAGTAGTGCAGCGTCGGGCCGCCGAAGAAGAACATCGACAGCACCATCATTTCCGTCGACGTGTGCGTGATGATCGTACGCGACATCGTGGTCGTGATCGCGTGGTTGATCACTTCCTGCACGCTCATCTTGCGTTCGCGGCGGAACGTCTCGCGGATCCGGTCGAAGATGACGACCGACTCGTTGACCGAGTAGCCGAGCACCGCGAGGATCGCCGCGAGCACCGCCAGCGAGAACTCCCACTGGAAGAATGCGAAGAAGCCGAGAATGATCACGACGTCGTGCAGGTTGGCGATCACGCCGGCGACCGCGTACTTCCATTCGAAGCGGAACGACAGGTAGATCACGATGCCGATCACGACGCACGCGAGCGCGAGGAGACCGTCGGTCGCGAGCTCGCGGCCGACCTGCGGGCCGACGAACTCGACGCGCTGCAGCGACACGTCGGGGCTCTGCGCCTTCAGCGCGGTCATCACCTGGTCGCTCTGCTGCGCGGACGTGAGGCCTTCCTTCAGCTGCAGGCGGATCAGCACGTTGCGCGACGTGCCGAAGTTCTGCACCTGCGCGTCGGCGTAGCCGAGCTTGCCGAGCGTGTCGCGCACGGGTTCGAGCTGCGCGGCCTGCTGGTACTGCACCTCGATCACCGTACCGCCGGTGAATTCGACGGACAGGTGCAGCCCGCGGTGGAACAGGAAGAACACGGCGGCGAGGAACGTGACCAGCGAGATCACGTTGAACACCAGCGCGTGCCGCATGAACGGAATGTCTTTACGGATGCGGAAAAATTCCATGGCTTCGTCTCCGGGGCCTTATTGGGTCGAGCCCGGTTTCTTCGGCGACACGCCTTGCTGCGCGCGGTTGCGCAGCTGCGGCTTGCCGGCGCGCGGTGCGTTGCCCTGCGCGGGTGCGGCGAGCTTCGCGGCGCGTGCGGTGTCGGTCGATTCGTCGGCCGCGGCGAACGATGCGCCGGCTGCGGCGCCTTCCGGCTTCCACACCTGGCCGATCGCGAGCGACTTCAGCTTCTTGCGGCCGCCGTACCAGAGGTTGACGATCCCGCGCGAGAAGAACACGGCGGAGAACATCGACGTCAGGATACCGAGGCAGTGCACGATCGCGAACGCGCGAACCGGGCCCGAGCCGAATGCGAGCAGCGCGAGGCCGGCGATCAGCGTCGTGACGTTCGAGTCGAGAATCGTCGCCCACGCATGCGCGTAACCGGACTGGATCGCGAGCTGCGGCGGCTGGCCGGCGCGCAGTTCTTCACGCACGCGCTCGTTGATCAGCACGTTCGAGTCGATCGCCATGCCGAGCGCGAGCGCGATTGCCGCGATACCCGGCAGCGTCAGCGTCGCCTGCATCAGCGACAGCACGGCGACGAGCAGCAGCAGGTTCACCGACAGGCCGATCACCGAGATCACGCCGAACAGCATGTAGTACGCGATCATGAACACGGCGATCGCGCAGAAGCCCCAGATCACCGAGTGGACGCCCATCTTGATGTTGTCCGCGCCGAGGCTCGGGCCGATCGTGCGTTCCTCGATGATGTCCATCGGTGCGGCGAGCGAACCGGCGCGCAGCAGCAGCGCGAGGTCGGCCGCGGCCTGCGGCGTCGGCTGGCCCGTGATCTGGAAGCGGTCGCCGAGTTCCGACTGGATCGTCGCGACCGTCAGCACTTCGCCCTTGCCCTTCTCGAACAGCACCATCGCCATCGGCTTGCCGATGTTGTCGCGCGACACCGTGCGCACCGAGCGGCCGCCCGCAGAGTCGAGGCGGATGTTGACCGACGGACGCTGGTGTTCGTCGAAGCCGGCCGACGCGTCGATGATGCGGTCGCCGGTGAAGATCACTTCCTTCTTCAGCAGCACGGGCGCCTGGTTGCCCTGCGTGAACAGTTCCTCGCCCGGCGGCACGGGGTCGTTCGGGTTCGGATGCGTGTTGATCGGATCGGCGAGGCGCGCCTCGAGCGTCGCGGTGCGGCCGATGATGTCCTTCGCCTTCGCGGTGTCCTGCACGCCCGGCAGTTCGACGACGATACGGTCGTTACCCTGCTGCTGCAGGATCGGTTCCGACACGCCGAGCTCGTTCACGCGGTTGTGGAGCGTCGTCAGGTTCTGCTTGAGCGCGGCGTCCTCGACGGACTTCTGCACGGCCGGCGTGAAGGTGCCGACGACCTGCGTGCCGCCGCCGCCGGGCTGGGTCGCCCATTGCAGTTCGGTGACCGACGCGGCGAGCACCTTGCGGGCGTCTTCCGCCGTCTGCGCATCGCTGAAGTTCACGACGACGGACTGGTCGACGCGGCTCACGCCGCCGTCGCGGATGTTCTTGTCGCGCAGCAGCGTGCGCGCGTCGGACGCGTCGGAGTCGAGCTTCTTCGTGAGCGCGCCCGTCATGTCGACCTGGAGCAGGAAGTGGACACCGCCGCGCAGGTCGAGGCCGAGATACATCGGCAGTGCGTGCAGTGCGGTCAGCCAGCGCGGCGACGCACTCTGCAGGTTCAGTGCGACGACGTACTGCGGATCGTTCGGATCGGCGTTCAGCGACTTCTGCAGCAGGTCCTTGACGCGCAACTGCGTGTCGGTGTCCTTCAGGCGCACGCGGATGTTCGCGTTGGACGCCGTGTTCTCGAAGGTGATGTCGTCCGGCTTGATCTGCGCGGACGCGAGCGCGGATTCGACCTGGGTCAGCGTGGTCGAGTCGAGCTTGACCGTGGCCTTGCCGCTCGACACCTGCACCGCCGGCGCTTCGCCGAAGAAGTTGGGCAATGTGTACAGAAAGCCGATGGCGAGCGCCACGACCATCACGACATATTTCCAGAGTGGGTAACGATTCATGAGGGGGCCGAACGGGTGGTTGGCGTGAAAGCGTCGCGTCCGGCGCCGCGGCGACCCGCTCTCTCAGGCAGGCACGGCGCGGGGAGCCGGACGCTCGGTGAAAGCCTTACAGCGACTTGATCGTGCCCTTCGGCAGAATGGTCGTGACGGCAGCCTTCTGCACGGTGATTTCGGTGCCTTCGGCGATTTCCACGCCGATGTAGCCTTCGGTGACCTTCGTCACCTTGCCGACGAGGCCGCCGCTCGTGACGACTTCGTCGCCCTTCGCCATGGCCGCGAGCATGTTGCGGTGTTCCTTCTGGCGCTTCATCTGCGGGCGGATCATGATGAAGTAGAGCACCGCGAACATCAGGATGAGCGGCAGGAAGCTCATCAGGCTCGATTCGGCGCCACCGGCACCTTGCGCGAAGGCATTGGAAATGAACGGCACGTTGGTCTCTCCGTAGGGGAAGATCGAAAAATAAGCCGGTTATTCTACCACCGGCCCCATGCGCAAACGGCGCAGCAAATGCGCTTTCGGATCAAGCTGTTAAAGCATGAACCGGCATTGTTGTAACGCGTTTGGAAAGGCAATTGTAATGTTTGGCGGTCGTGACCGGTATTGGGAACGAGCAATTTAGTACTCGTCCCATGCGACGGGCCGCGGTACGGGTTGCCGGCCCGTCAGTCGACGCCTCTTGCGCGATCCTCCGCGAAGCGCTGGCGGAACGCGTCGAACGTATGGGTCTCGATCGCGTCGCGGATCTCGCTCATCAGCTGCAGGTAGTAGTGCAGGTTGTGGATCGTGTTGAGCTGCGCGCCGAGGATTTCGCCGACGCGGTGCAGGTGATGCAGGTAGCCGCGCGAGAAGTTCTGGCACGTGTAGCAGCCGCAGCTCGCGTCGAGCGGCTTCAGCGAGTTCTTGTGCGTCGCGTTGCGGATCTTCACGTCGCCGAAGCGGGTGAACAGCCAGCCGTTGCGCGCATTGCGGGTCGGCATCACGCAGTCGAACATGTCGATGCCGTTTGCGACGCCCTCGACCAGATCCTCCGGCGTGCCGACGCCCATCAGGTAGTGCGGCTTGTTGGCCGGCAGCTTCGGGCCGACGTGCTGCAGCACCCGCATCATGTCTTCCTTCGGCTCGCCGACCGACAGCCCGCCGATCGCGAGGCCGTGGAAGCCGAGCTCCGACAGGCCGGCGAGCGATTCGTCGCGCAGGTCCTCGAACATCCCGCCCTGGACGATGCCGAACAGCGCGTTCGGGTTGCCGAGCCGGTCGAACTCGTCGAGCGAGCGCTTCGCCCAGCGCAGCGACATGCGCATCGAGTCGGCCGCCTCCTTGTGCGTCGTCGGCACGCCGTTGGTCGCGTACGGCGTGCATTCGTCGAACTGCATCACGATGTCGGAGTTCAGCACCTTCTGGATCTGCATCGACACTTCCGGCGACAGGAACAGCTTGTCGCCGTTGATCGGCGACGCGAACGTGACGCCGTCCTCGGTGATCTTGCGCAGGTCGCCGAGCGAGAACACCTGGAAGCCGCCCGAGTCGGTCAGGATCGGCTTGTTCCAGCCCATGAAGCCGTGCAGGCCGCCGTGCGCGTCGATCGTGTCGAGGCCCGGGCGCAGCCACAGGTGGAAGGTGTTGCCGAGGATGATCTGGGCCTTGATCTCGTGCAGCTCGCGCGGCTGGATCGCCTTCACGGTGCCGTACGTGCCGACCGGCATGAAGATCGGCGTCTCGACCACGCCGTGGTTGAGCTTCACGCGGCCGCGGCGCGCATGGCCGTCGGTCGTCAGCAGTTCGAATTCGAGCCCGTTGGCGGGGCGGTCTTGCACGGGGGCGTGCATATCGTGGGATGAACCTTCGGTCATCGCGTCATTCTCCTTGCCACCGGAGAACAGTCCGGCGCATGTTGGAAACGCCGCCGGGCGCCCGGCGGCGGGGAAAAGCGGGTGCGCGCCAGCGTAGCGCGCACAGCGGGAAAACGGGGTGCGACGGCGCGACGGCGGCCGCGCGCGGCGCGGGCCGGCGCGCCTGCCGCGCTTACGCGCGCGGCGCCTCCGGCGTGTCGCGGCGCGTGAGCAGCATCGCGTCGCCGTAGCTGAAGAAGCGGTAGCGTTCGTCGATCGCGTGCTGGTACGCGGCGCGGATCGTCTCGACGCCCGCGAACGCGGACACCAGCATCAGCAACGTCGACTTCGGCAGGTGGAAGTTCGTGACGAGCCGGTCGACAACCCGGAAACGGTAGCCGGGCGTGATGAAGATGTCGGTCTCGGCCTGTGTCGCCGCAAGCGGGCGTCCTGCTTCGTCGGCGGCGCGCGCCGCGGCTTCGAGCGCGCGCATCGACGTCGTGCCGACCGCGATCACGTTGCCGCCGCGCGCGCGGGTCGCGGCGATCTTGTCGACGAGCGACTGCGGCAGGTCGTACCACTCGCTGTGCATCTTGTGCTCGGCGATGTTCTCGACGCGCACCGGCTGGAACGTGCCGGCGCCCACGTGCAGCGTCAGCGTCGCGCGCTCGACGCCCATCGCGTCGAGCTGGGCGAGCAGCGGCTGGTCGAAATGGAGCCCGGCCGTCGGCGCTGCGACCGCGCCCGGGTTGCTCGCGTAGACGGTCTGGTAGCGCGTCTCGTCGTTCGCGTCGGCGTCGTGCTCGATGTACGGCGGCAGCGGCAGGCGGCCGTGCTGCTCGATCAGCGTGAGGCACGGCTCCGGGAAGTGCAGCGTGAAGAACGGCTCGACGCGCTCGCCGACCGTCACGTCGAACGCGTCGGCGAGGCGCAGCGTCGTGCCGGCGCCCGGCGACTTGCTCGCGCGGATCTGCGCGAGCGCCGTGTGGGTGCCGGTCACGCGCTCGATCAGCACCTCGATCTTGCCGCCGCTGGCCTTCTGGCCGAAGAACCGCGCCTTCAGCACCTTGGTATCGTTGAACACGAGCAGGTCGCCGGGCGCGATGCACGACGGCAGCTCGGCGAAACGGCGGTCGACGAGGCGTGCGGGCTCGACGGTGCGGTCGACCTCGAGCAGGCGGCTCGCGGTGCGGTCCGGCAGCGCGGTTTGCGCAATCAGCTCGGGCGGCAGATTGAAATCGAAATCGGAAAGCGTGAACATGCGGGCTGGTTAGAAACGGCCGGCGGGCGCCGCCGACAGGGCGGAAACGCATAAATGGGGCGCGCGAGCCGCTATGATGGCGGGATGCGCGGCCTGGCCGGCGTCGTTCGTTCGGACGACGTGAAAGCCGCTATTGTACTTGCCTTGCGAAGCACCCAGACGATCCGATGCCTGTGTCACCACGCCGTTCTACCGCCGCCGTTGCCGATTCCGCCGATTCCGCCGATCCGTTCGACGCGGACGATGCCGCGTCACCCGCGCCCGGCACGGAGCCGCGCAGTGCCGCGCCGCGTCGCGCCGGCCCGCGGCGCGGCGCCGACGGGCGGCTCGCACGTGTGCCTCGACACCGCGTCCGGGGCTCATCGAGGTGCATTCTGCGGCGAGCCGTCGCGCACGTGCCTGATGACACACATCACTTCCAAGGACCATCCGCTGGTGTACACGACCTGATGGTCGTTGCACGTGCATCGTGTCATCTCCCCCGTGCGCCACTACCTTCCCAAACAATGGACCTCGATGTTCCACGCACCACGTTCTGCCCGCACGGCGCGCTCTCTGGCTGACGCCCATCGCCTTCGTGCCGTCGGTCAAAGGATCCGGGGAATCCGGGTAAACGATAGAGTGAACGGGTCCGCCGAGTCTAACGACAAGGTCCAGCTGAAAGACCATGACAAGGTGAGCGAGCGCTTCTTGGTCATCATCGGAGAGTAGACAATCAGGAAGCAAGACAGGTTACACCACGAGGTATACGAGGAAAGATGCGAAAAAGAGACACGGGGAGGCACACGAAACCGAAAGCGACAGGTAAAGGTGGTACCGGACGAGACGCCGAAGGACCATTCGTGACGGAGCACAGCCATACGGCATGGTGGACGCGGTGTCGACGAGGCGGGCGCAGCCGGCGCAAAGCGCAAGAAGAAGCCGGCCGCCGACAAACCCGTGAAGACCGTCGACAAGCTCGCGAAGCTCGGCCTCACGCGCTCGATCGATCTCGTGCTGCATCTGCCGATGCGCTATGAGGACGAAACCACGCTCACGCCGATCGGCGACCTGCTGCCGGGCGGCATCGCGCAGTCCGAAGGCGTCGTGTTCGACAACGAGGTCGCATACCGGCCGCGCCGCCAGCTCGTCGTGAAGATCCAGGACGACGACGGCGAGCAGCTCGTGCTGCGCTTCCTGAATTTCTACGGTTCGCAGGTCAAGCAGATGGCCGTCGGCCAGCGGCTGCGTGTGCGCGGCGACGTGCGCGGCGGCTTCTTCGGGATGGAGATGGTGCATCCGGCGGTGCGCGTCGTCGAAGCGGATGCGCCGCTGCCGCAGGTGCTCACGCCCGTTTATCCGAGCACGGCCGGCGTGTCGCAGGCGTATCTGCGCAAGGCGATCGAGAACGCGGTCGAGCGCACGCCGCTGCCCGAGCTGCTGCCGCCCGAGATCGGGCGCGACTACCTGAAGCCGCTCGGCGTGCCGACGCTCGAGCAGGCCGTGCGCATCCTGCATCACCCGGGCGTCGATTCCGACGAAGCCGCGCTGATGGACGGCTCGCATCCGGCGTGGACCCGCATCAAGTTCGAGGAACTGCTCGCGCAGCAGCTGTCGCTCAAGCGTGCGCACGAGGAGCGCCGCACGCGCGCGGCGCCCGCGATGCCGCGCCGCACTGCGAGCGACATCGACGCGCTGACGACGCGCCTCTACGCGGCGCTGCCGTTCAAGTTGACGGGCGCGCAGTCGCGCGTCGTCGACGAGATCGCGCACGATCTCACGCTCGCGCATCCGATGCAGCGGCTGCTGCAGGGTGACGTCGGCAGCGGCAAGACGGTCGTCGCGGCGCTGGCCGCCACGCAGGCCATCGATGCCGGCTACCAGGCCGCGCTGATGGCGCCGACCGAAATCCTCGCGGAACAGCACGCGCGCAAGCTGCGCGCGTGGCTCGAGCCGCTCGGCGTGTCGGTCGCATGGCTCGCGGGCAGCCTGAAGGCGAAGGAGAAGCGCGCGGCGATCGAGGCTGCGGCGCTCGGCACCGCGCAGCTCGTGATCGGCACCCACGCGATCATCCAGGACACCGTCGAATTCGCGCGGCTCGGCCTCGTGATCGTCGACGAGCAGCACCGCTTCGGCGTCGAGCAGCGTCTCGCGCTGCGCGCGAAGGCCGCGAACGCGGCCAACGGCGCGCGCGATTTCCAGCCGCACCAGCTGATGATGTCGGCCACGCCGATTCCGCGCACGCTCGCGATGACGTACTACGCGGATCTCGAGGTATCGACCATCGACGAGCTGCCGCCGGGCCGCACGCCGGTGCTGACGCGCCTCGTCGGCGACGCGCGGCGCGAAGAGGTGATCGCCCGCGTGCGCGAGGCCGCGCTGACCGGCCGCCAGGTGTACTGGGTCTGCCCGCTGATCGAGGAGAGCGAGACGCTGCAGCTGCAGACGGCCGTCGAGACCTACGAGACGCTGGCCACGGCGCTGCCCGAGCTGAAGGTCGGGCTCGTGCACGGCCGGCTGTCGCCGGCCGACAAGGCGGCGGTGATGGAGGCCTTCACGCGCAACGACGTGCAGCTGCTGGTCGCGACGACCGTGATCGAGGTCGGCGTCGACGTGCCGAATGCGTCGCTGATGGTGATCGAGCACGCGGAGCGCTTCGGCCTCGCGCAGCTGCACCAGCTGCGCGGCCGGGTCGGGCGCGGCACCGCGGCGTCGGTATGCGTGCTGCTGTACACGGGCCCGCTGTCGCTCACGGGGCGCGAACGGCTGAAGACGATGCGCGAGACGACCGACGGCTTCGAGATCGCGCGGCGCGATCTCGAGATCCGCGGCCCCGGCGAATTTCTCGGCGCGCGCCAGTCGGGTGCGGCGATGCTGCGCTTCGCGAACCTCGAGACCGACGGCTGGCTGATCGATCCGGCTCGCGACGCCGCGACGCGACTGATCGCCGCGTATCCCGACATCGTCACGCAGCATCTCGCGCGCTGGCTCGGCGCACGGGAGCAGTATCTGAAGGCCTGATTCGCGCTTTCGGGGTCGGATTTAAAACCGCCATTCGACGGAGATTCGATGCATCCCGATGCAGAGAAACTTGGCGAACCGGTGCCAGTGGGTGTATAAATTAAACCTATCGCCTGTATATCCCTGATTGACCCACAATGACCCTGACTGAATTGAAGTACATCGTCGCGGTCGCGCGCGAACGGCATTTCGGTCGCGCGGCCGAAGCATGCTTCGTGAGCCAGCCGACGCTATCGGTGGCGATCAAGAAGCTGGAAGACGAGCTGAACGTGCAGATTTTCGAGCGCGGCGCGAGCGAAGTGAGCGTGACGCCGATCGGCGACCAGATCGTCACGCAGGCGCAGCGCGTGCTCGAGCAGACCTTCGCGATCAAGGAGATCGCGAAGCAGGGCAAGGACCCGCTCGTCGGCCCGTTCCGTCTCGGCGTGATCTACACGATCGGGCCGTACCTGCTGCCGACGCTCGTCAAGCAGATGATCCAGCGGGTTCCGCAGATGCCGCTGATGCTGCAGGAGAACTACACGCTCAAGCTGCTCGAACTGCTGAAACAGGGCGAGATCGACGCAGCGATCATGGCGCTGCCGTTCCCCGAAACCGGCCTGATGGTGCGGCCGCTGTACGACGAGCCGTTCGTCGTCGCGCTGCCGGCGGGCCATCCGTGGGAGAAGCGCGACGAGATCGACGCCGAGGACCTGAAGCAGGAAACCATGCTGCTGCTCGGCAATGGTCACTGCTTCCGCGATCACGTGCTCGGCGTGTGTCCGGAGCTGATGCGCTTCTCGCAGACGGCCGACGGCATCCAGAAGACCTTCGAGGGCTCGTCGCTGGAAACGATTCGCCATATGGTCGCGAGCGGCGTCGGCATCACGGTGCTGCCGCGGATGTCGGTCGCCGAGGTCGGCCCGCGCGCGAACGGCCCCGATGCCGAGCTGCTGTCGTACGTGCCGTTCAACGAACCGGTGCCCGATCGCCGCGTCGTGCTGGTGTGGCGCAAGAGCTTCACGCGGATGCCCGCGATCGATGCGATCAGCGATGCGATTGCCGCGTGCGAGCTGCCCGGTGTCGCGAAGCTCGACATGCCGGCGACGATGAACTGAACAGGGCGCGGCGCGCCCGCATGTCGGCCGATGGACGGGGTCTTGCGACCCCGTTTATTTTTTTCTATCGCATAGATAAAATTAATCAAATTAAAATAATCGATAGGTTTGCATAGAATGCTCTACATGGATCGGCGCCGGATCGGCAGCCCGATTCGCACGCTGGATGCAAGCGTCAAAGGAGGATGTCATGATGCGGTCGGTAATGCAGCACGCGCAGCGGAACATCCCGTCGCGCGACGAGGTCGTAACTCGCGCCAGGGCCGTGGTCCGCAACCTGCGCCCGATTGCGTTCGCGTACCTGGCGGACCGTGTGTACGGCGGCTGAGCGCCGCTGCACGCCGGTCCTGTGTTCCCCCGATTCACCTGCCGTCCAGCCATGAGGGAGCATTGCATGTCCGAAGTCCGGAAAACCACCCGCACCGCCGGCGTAGCGCCGGCCGGTTGCCGATTCCTGGAGCGCCCCGCTTGCGGCGCTTCGCGACGGGAATGCGCACCGCCGGTCACGCACGACATCCCGTAGAAAGCAGGAGGACCAGCCTGTTCCGTTTCTTACCCCCGCAATGACACTCCACGAACCGCGCGCGGCACGCTGCCGGGCCGGGTTGGTGGAGGCACATGAGCAAGCCTAGGAGAAAACGCATGTCGAACGAAAAGAAGTGTCCGTTCAATCACACCGCAGGCAGCGGCCCGTCGAACAAGGACTGGTGGCCGAACCAGGTGAACCTGAACATCCTGCACCGGCACTCGGCGCTGTCCGATCCGATGGACCAGGATTTCGACTACGCGGAAGCATTCGGGAAGCTGGACCTCGCGGCGGTGAAGCGCGACCTGCAAGCGCTGATGACGACGTCGCAGGACTGGTGGCCGGCCGACTTCGGCCACTACGGCGGCCTGTTCATCCGCATGGCATGGCACAGCGCCGGCACGTACCGGACCGCCGACGGCCGCGGTGGCGCGGGCGGCGGGCAACAGCGCTTCGCACCGCTGAACAGCTGGCCCGACAACGGCAACCTCGACAAGGCACGCCGGCTGTTGTGGCCGATCAAGCAGAAGTACGGCCGCAACATCTCGTGGGCCGACCTGCTGATCCTGACCGGCAACGTCGCGCTCGAGTCGATGGGCTTCAAGACCTTCGGTTACGCGGGCGGCCGCGTCGATACGTGGGAACCGGACGACGTCTATTGGGGTTCGGAAAAGATCTGGCTGGAACTGAGCGGCGGCCCGAACAGCCGTTACTCGGGCGACCGTGACCTCGAGAACCCGCTGGCCGCCGTGCAGATGGGCCTCATCTACGTGAACCCGGAAGGCCCGGACGGCAACCCCGACCCGGTTGCGGCGGCACGCGACATCCGCGAAACGTTCGCGCGGATGGCGATGAACGACGAAGAGACGGTGGCGCTGATCGCGGGCGGCCACACGTTCGGCAAGACGCACGGCGCGGGCCCCGCATCGGACGTCGGCCCCGAGCCGGAAGCGGCCGGCATCGAACAGCAGGGTCTCGGCTGGAAGAGCACGTACGCATCGGGCAAGGGCCAGGACGCGATCACGAGCGGCCTCGAAGTCACGTGGACGTCGACGCCGACGAAGTGGAGCAACGACTTCTTCAAGCACCTGTTCAGCTACGAATGGGAACTGACGAAGAGCCCGGCCGGTGCGCACCAGTGGGTCGCGAAGGGCGCCGACGAGGTGATTCCCGATGCGTTCGATCCGGCGAAGAAGCGTCGCCCGATGATGCTGACGACCGACCTGTCGCTGCGTTTCGATCCGGCCTACGAGAAGATCTCGCGCCGCTTCTACGAGAACCCGGCCGAGTTCGCCGACGCGTTCGCACGCGCCTGGTTCAAGCTCACGCACCGCGACATGGGGCCGCGTGCGCGCTATCTCGGCCCGGAAGTGCCGGCCGAGGCACTGCTGTGGCAGGACCCGATCCCGGCCGTCGACCACCCGCTGATCGATGACGCCGACGTCGCGGCGCTGAAGGCGAAGGTGCTCGCGTCGGGCCTGTCGGTTGCGCAGCTCGTGTCGACCGCATGGGCGTCGGCCTCGACGTTCCGCGGGTCGGACAAGCGCGGCGGCGCGAACGGCGCGCGCATCCGCCTCACGCCGCAGAAGGACTGGGACGTGAACCAGCCGGCCGCACTCGCGACGGTGCTCGGGACCCTCGAAGGCGTGCAGAAGGCGTTCAACGACGCGCAGACGGGCGGCAAGAAGGTGTCGCTCGCCGACCTGATCGTGCTGGCCGGTGCGGCTGGCGTCGAGCAGGCCGCGAAGAACGCGGGTATCGCGGTGACGGTGCCGTTCGCACCGGGCCGGATGGACGCGTCGCAGGAGCAGACCGACATCGAGGCGATCGCCGTGCTCGAGCCGGTTGCGGACGGTTTCCGCAACTACCTGAAGGCCGCGTACAAGACGCCGGCCGAGGCGCTGCTGGTCGACAAGGCACAGCTGCTGACGCTGACCGGGCCGGAGCTGACGGTGCTCGTCGGTGGCCTGCGGGTGCTCGGCGCGAACGTCGGCGATGCGAAGCACGGCGTGTTCACCGATCGTCCGGGCACGCTGACGAACGACTTCTTCGTGAACCTGCTCGACATGGGCACGGAGTGGAAGCCGGCGTCGGCCGCGAACGACGTGTTCGAAGGTCGCGATCGTGCGACGGGCCAGGTCAAGTGGACCGGCACGCGCGTCGACCTGATCTTCGGCTCGCACTCGCAGCTTCGTGCGCTGGCCGAGGTGTACGGCAGCGCCGACGCGAACGAGAAGTTCGTACGCGATTTCGTCGCAGCCTGGAACAAGGTGATGAACCTCGACCGCTTCGACCTCGCGTGAATCTCGCGATGCGGTAACGCAGTCACGTTGTAACGTGAAACGGCCGGTCGTACGACCGGCCGTTTTTTCTTCCGATTCAAGGTTTTGTCGAAGGAGTGACGACCATGACGCAAATGATGCTGGACATGCGCGCGCCGGCCGAGTGGGCGCGGCGCATCGTCGGTTCCGCGATCGTCGTCGGCGGTGCGGCCGAGCTGGTCGCGCAGGCGCTGCACGCGATCGCGTCGGCTGCAGGCGGCTGAGCGGCGCGATTCGCTCGCCGCTCCAGACGGGCATGTCGCGAACGGATGCCGCGCAGAGGTGTCCGGACTGTCAGCCCGGGCCGGTTCGCCCGCATCGGGTCAAATCCTGGGTGGGGGCGGCGCCGGGGTGCATCTGTCCCCTGATAAGACGCGCGGGCTGCCCCGACATGACGCGAACCGCCGGTCGGTTCTAAAATGCCGGGGTTATCTTCCCGGTGCTTCGCCATGCTTGCCCGCTTCCCCCTGTATCTGCGGCTCGTCCGGATGGACAAGCCGATCGGCAGCCTGCTGCTGCTCTGGCCGACGCTCAACGCACTGTGGATCGCGTCGGACGGCCATCCGCGCTGGCCGCTGCTCGTGATCTTCGTGCTCGGCACGCTGCTGATGCGCTCGGCCGGCTGCGCGATGAACGACTATGCCGACCGCGATTTCGACCGTCACGTGAAGCGCACGGCCGACCGGCCGCTGACGTCGGGCAAGATCCGCGCATGGGAAGCCGTCGCGATCGCGGTGGTGCTGTCGTTCATCGCGTTCCTGCTGATCCAGCCGCTCAATACGCTGACGAAGGAGCTGTCGGTCGTCGCGCTGTTCGTCGCCGGCTCGTATCCGTTCATGAAGCGCTTCTTCGCGATTCCGCAGGCGTATCTCGGCATCGCGTTCGGCTTCGGCATTCCGATGGCGTTTGCGGCCGTGCAGGATACGGTGCCGATGCTCGCCTGGGTGATGCTGATCGCGAACATCTTCTGGTCGGTCGCGTACGACACCGAATATGCGATGGTCGATCGCGACGACGACATCAAGATCGGGATTCGCACGTCCGCGCTGACGTTCGGCCGCTTCGACGTCGCGGCCGTGATGGCGTGCTATGCGGTGACGCTCGGCATCTACGTGTGGATCGGCGTGACACTCGGCTTCGGTCTTGTGTACTGGGCCGGCTGGGCGACGGCGGTTGGCTGCGCGCTGTATCACTACACGCTGATCAAGGACCGCGAGCGGATGCCGTGCTTCGCGGCGTTCCGGCACAACAACTGGCTCGGCGGCGTGCTGTTCGCGGGCATCGCCGCGCATTACCTGCTGGCGGGGCCGACGGCCAACTGACGCGGCCGCGCGCCGGCGCGCGATGCCAACAAAAAAGCGGCCGAGGCCGCTTTTTTGTTGGCCCTGCCAGGCAAGCCCGGCAGACGGCGCAGCGCTTACGCGCGGCCGAGTTCGTCGCCCATTTCCTTCGCGCGCGCTTGCGCTGCGAGCGCGCCGCGCACGATCGCTTCCTTCACGCCCTGCGCGTCGAACGACGCGAGCGCGGCGGCCGTGGTGCCGCCCTTCGACGTCACGCGCTCGCGCAGCACGCTCGCCGGTTCGCCCGATTGCGCGGCGAGCTGCGCGGCGCCCGTGAACGTCGCGACCGCAAGCGCGCGGCCCTGTTCGTCGTTCATGCCGAGGCGGCGCGCGGCTTCCTGCAGCGCTTCGATGAAATAGAACACGTAGGCCGGGCCGCTGCCCGAGATCGCCGTCACCGCGTCGAGCTGCGCTTCGTCGTCGAACCACACGATCTCGCCGACCGCGCCGAGCACGTTCGACGCGAGCTCGCGCCCGGCCGCGTCGACGCCCGGCAGCGCGGCGAGACCGGTCACGCCCATGCCGACCAGCGCGGGCGTGTTCGGCATGGTGCGCACGACGCGCGCGTAGTCGCCGAGCCAGCGGGCGAGATCGGTGGCGCGGATGCCGGCCGCGATGCTGATCACGAGCTGCGACTTCAGATGCGGCGCGAGCGCCTGCGCGACGTCCTTCAGCACCTGCGGTTTCACCGCGAGCACGATCGCGTCGTAGTCCGCGAGCGTCGCGTCGACGGCCGCGCCGGTGCGGATGCCGAATTGCTGCTCGGCGCGCGCGCGGACTTCCTCGTTGACGTCGATGGCATAGAGGCCGTCAGCGGCGACGCCGCGCTTGACGAGGCCGCCGATCAGGGCCGCGGCCATGTTGCCGCCGCCGATGAATGCGATTTTCATGGTATCGAAATGAGCGAGTGAGTGAACGGAAAGGCGGAAAAGGGCGGCGCTCAGTGCGAATAGTCGCGTGCGCCGAAGATCGCGGTGCCGACGCGCACGACCGTCGCGCCTTCGAGCACGGCGGCTTCGAGATCGGCGGACATGCCCATCGACAACGTATCGAGCGGCAGGCCCTCGGCGCGCAACGCGTCGAACAGCGCGTGCAGCGCGCGATGCGGCGCGCGTTGCGCATCAGTATCGCCGGCCGGTTCGGGAATCGCCATCAGGCCGCGCAGGCGCAGCGCCGGCAGCGCGGCGACCGCGCGGGCGACCTCGGCCAGGTCGGCCGGCGCGACACCGCTCTTCGACGCCTCGCCGCTGATGTTCACCTGCACACACACGTTGAGCGGCGGCAGGTGCGCGGGACGCTGTTCGGCAAGGCGCTGCGCGATCTTCAGCCGGTCGACCGAATGGACCCAGTCGAAACGCTCGGCGACGGCGCGCGTCTTGTTCGATTGCAGCGGCCCGATGAAATGCCATTCGAGCCCGGCGCGCAGGTCGGCGAGCGCGTCGATCTTGTCGATCGATTCCTGCACGTAGTTTTCGCCGAACGCGCGTTGTCCGGCCGCATGCGCGGCGCGCACGTCGTCGGCGGGAAACGTTTTCGATACGGCGAGCAGCGAGACGGTGGCGGGATCACGGCCGGCCGCGCGGGCGGCGTCGGCGATGCGGCGATGAACGGAATCGAGGCGGGCGGCGAAATCGGACATGACAGGAACGGAAGCGGGCACGAGAAGCGAATACGGCGGTGGATGCGGCGCGGCACGCACCGCATCGATTCGCCCATTATACGGACCGGACGCCGCGCGCGGCCGGGCGGGCAGCCGGCCATCCGCGCTAGTCAGTATGACTCCCGTGGAGCAAAGGCTGGCCTGCCGTGAGGAATCAAACGCGGGTTAGCATTGCTGCCAGAGCCGCACGGTGCGGACAGGGCCGCACCCGGCGATTTCCAGCACGGAGGCCAGCATGGAACACGATAGCACGCTGTACGTCGGGCTCGATGTCCATAAGGAGTCGATCACGGCCGCCTATGCGCTCGGCATGGGCGAGGTTGAGCTGCTCGGCAAGGTCGGCGCCACGAAGACGGATATCGATCGCTTATGCAAGCGCCTGCAATCGAAGGCGTCGCGCATCCGTATTGTCTACGAGGCGGGCCCATGTGGTTACGGGCTTTACCGTCAACTTCAGCAGAAGGGAATCGACTGCATGGTGTGTGCACCGTCCCTGATTCCAAGGAAGCCGGGAGAGCGCGTAAAGACCGATCGGCGCGACGCGATCAAACTGGCGCGTTCGCTCAGGGCTGGCGACCTGTCGGAAGTCTATGTCCCTACCGTCGAAGACGAAGCGTTTCGCGATCTGGCACGGGCATGGGTGAGTGCCAAGGATGATCTGAAGCGTGCGCGTCAGCGGCTGAAGTCCTTTCTGCTTTCGCATGGGGTCGGCTATACCGGTCGCGCCGACTGGAGGGCGGCACACCGGCGCTGGCTGAGCACGTTTGCGTTCGACAGCGCATGGCAGCAGTTGGCATTCGAAGAACATCGACGCACGATCGAGGACCGTCTTGCGCAATGCGATCGACTGGAAGCTGCACTGCGCGAGGCAGTGGTTGCCTGGCGCTTTTATCCGGCAGTACTGGGTCTGCAAACGATGCGCGGCATGCAGTTCACCACGGCGGTCGGCATGCTTGCCGAGTTGGGCGATCTGTCACGCTTCGCGCATCCCCGCCAGTTGATGGCGTGGTTGGGTGTAACGCCAAGCGAGCACTCGTCCGGCGAAAAACGCCGTCAGGGCAGTATCACCAAGAATGGCAACAGTTATGCGAGAAAACTGCTCGTCGAATCGGCATGGAGCTATCAGCATCCGGCTTGTGTCAGTCCGGAGATTCAGCGCCGCCACGAAGGGATCCCCAAACCCATCATAGATCGAGCGTGGGACGCGCAGGTGCGCCTGTGTCGACGCTATCGAACGCTCGTTGCACGCGGCAAGCAGAAGAACATCGCCGTGGTCGCGGTTGCCCGTGAACTGAGCGGGTTTATCTGGGACATCAGCCAGCTTGCCATGTCACTTGCTTCGCAACCGCAGAGGCGCGAGGCTTGAGCAGGCGAGCGCGAGTCCTCGATCACCGAGCAAAGAGTTCCCTGAAGGCGGCGTAGCCCGGCACATGAGTAACCCGCGCCACGGCTACGCAACGAATCCGATTCGACTTGCGACGCTAGATAGCGGCAGGCTCATCGGGCGGACCTCTGTAATGCGGTAGCCAACCCGCGGATATCAGCGTGATCCACCGTCGAGATGTACTGCTACGCCGCCCTCAGGAAATTCGAATGGAACCTCTCAGAGAGAATTGAAAACCGATCCCAATTGACAGCGGGAGTCATATCAGCCGTACAGCAGATGCTCGACGAGCTGGATCCAGTGCGCGACCGGAATCTGCGTGCCGCTTTGCAGGTGTGCGATGCAGCCGACGTTGCCGGACACGATCATCTGCGGCTCGAGCGCCTGCAGCTTCAGCAGCTTCTGCTTGCGCAGCCGGTACGACAGCGACGGCTGGGTCAGCGAATAGGTGCCGGCCGACCCGCAGCACAGATGGCTGTCGGCCGGCAGCCGCACGTCGATGCCGAGCGTCTCGAGCAGGCGCTCGACTTTGCCGCGCGACTGCTGGCCATGCTGCAGGGTGCACGGCGGGTGATAGGCGACGGTGTGGATCGCGCGGCGCCGCGCGAGCGTCGCGAGCTCGGCCTCGAACGCGAGGAGCACGTCGGAGATGTCGCGCGTCAGCGCGACGATGCGCTGCGCCTTCTCCGCGTAGGCCGGATCGTCGCGCAGCAGGTGCGCGTATTCGAGTACCGTCGCGCCGCAGCCCGATGCGTTCATCACGATCGCCTCGGCACCTTGCTCGACGTACGGCCACCACGCATCGATGTTGCGACGTGCGTCGGCGAGCGCTTCGTCGTGATAGTTCAGATGCAGGCGGATCGCGCCGCAGCAGCCCGCGTCGGGCGCGACGATCGTTTCGATGCCGAGCGCGTCGAGCACGCGCGCGGTCGCGATGTTGATGTTCGGCAGCATCGACGGCTGCACGCAGCCGCCGAGCATCAGCATCTTGCGCGGATGCGTGCGCTGCGGCCATTCGAGCAGCCGCGTGCGCGGCGGCACCTTGTCGCGCAGCCGTTTCGGCAGCAGCGGCCGCATATGCTGGCCGAGCCGCATCACCGGCGAGAACAGCGCCGCGTTCGGCACGAGGGTCGCGAGCAGGCGGCGCACGAGCCGCTGCTGCAACGGCCGCTGTACCTGCGCTTCGACGTGCTTGCGGCCGATCTCGACGAGCCGGCCGTACTGGACGCCCGACGGGCAGGTCGTCTCGCAGCTGCGGCACGTGAGGCAGCGGTCGAGGTGCTGCTGCGTGCTGCGCGTGACGGGCGCGCCTTCGACCATCTGCTTGATCAGGTAGATGCGGCCGCGCGGTCCGTCGAGTTCGTCGCCGAGCAGCTGGTAGGTCGGGCACGTCGCGGTGCAGAAGCCGCAATGCACGCACTTGCGCAGGATCGCGTCGGCCTCGTCGCCGTCGGGCGTATTGCGGATGAAATCGGCGAGGTTCGTTTGCATCTTAGAGATCGGAGTAAAGCCGGCCGCGGTTGAAGATGCGTGCGGGATCGAACGCGGCCTTCAGCCCGCGGTGAATCTTCATCAGCGGCGCGGGTAGCGGCGTGAACACGCCCGCGCTGCGATCGTAGGACTCGCCCGCGCGGAACAGCGTCGCATGGCCGCCGGCCTGCTTCGCGCTCATGCGCACCGTCTGCGCATCGGCGTCGGTGATCCACCAGCGTTGCGCGCCGCCCCATTCCATCAACTGGGTGCCGGGCAGGTGCATCGGTTCGGTGATCGACGGCAACGCGAGGCGCCACAGCGCATAGCCGGGCGGGATGCCGTGGAAGAACGGGTCGGTATGCTCGCGCAGGCCGGCCCAGAAGCGTTCGGCCTCGACCGCGTCGACGACTTCGCCGCCGAGCAGCGTCTTCGCGGATTTCACGGCGGCCTCGGCGCCCGACAGGCGCAGCACCAGCGTGCCGTTGCGCCACCCGCTCGCGCTGACGGGCAGCGGATGGCCGCCCCATTCGTTGAGCTTGCGCACCGCGTCGGTCGCGGTCATCTCGAACTTCAGCGTGACTTCGGCGACCGGCACCGGCAGCACCTTGATCGACAGGTCGAGCATCAGCCCGAGCGTGCCGAGCGAGCCGGCCATCAGCCGCGACACGTCGTAGCCGGCGACGTTTTTCACGACCTGGCCGCCGAACCGCAGCACTTCGCCGCGGCCGTTCATCAGCGTGACGCCCAGCACGAAATCGCGCGGCGCGCCGCAGGTCGCGCGACGCGGGCCCGCGAGGCCGGCCGCGATGCAGCCGCCGACGGTGGCCGCGCGGCCGAAGTGCGGCGGCTCGAACGGCAGCATCTGGCCGCACTCGGCGAGGACGGTTTCAAGCTGCGCGAGCGGCGTGCCCGCGCGGACCGTGACGACGAGTTCGGCCGGGTCGTACGACACGATGCCCTGAAACGCGCGCGTGTCGAGTATTTCGCCGTCCAGCGCCTGGCCGTACCAGTCCTTGGTGCCGCCGCCGCGAATCCGCAACGGCCGGCCGTCGGCACTCGCGGAGCGGATACGCTCGGCCCATCCGGCGACGATGTCGTCCTCTTCCATGTTCTGTTGCTGCCTCGTCTTGTTGTCCGGTCGATTGTACCGGGGTGGCGCGAATCTACATCGCGACTATCCCTAAGCCCCGTATCACGAAGGCATGCAGCCGCCCGCCGCGCGCGGGCAGTGGGGCGGCAGGTCGCGGCACGTGTGGCCGGCACGGGCCGCGCACCGCGCGGCGCTCAGAAGCGCGGCAGGTCGGGGTGCGGCAGCAGCCCCCCGCGCACATGCTGGCGACCGTACTCCGCACAGCGGGCGCGGGTCGGGATGCCCTTGTCGGGATTGAGCAGCCCGGCCGGATCGAACGCGCGCTTGACCGCGAAGAACGCGTCGCGCTCCTGTGGCGAGAACTGTACGCACATCGAATTGAGCTTTTCGATGCCGACGCCGTGCTCGCCCGTCACGCTGCCGCCGAATTCCACGCAGCATTCGAGGATTTCCGCGCCGAACTGCTCGGCACGGTGCAGCTCGTCCGGATCGTTCGCGTTGTAGAGGATCAGCGGATGCATGTTGCCGTCGCCGGCATGGAACACGTTGATGCAGCGCAGCCCGTAGCGCGTCTCGAGCTGCTCGATGCGCGCGAGCAGCGGCCCGATCGCGCGGCGCGGCACGGTGCCGTCCATGCAGTAATAGTCAGCGGAAATGCGCCCGGCGGCCGGAAACGCGTTCTTGCGGCCCGACCAGAAGCGCAGCCGCTCGCTTTCGTTGCGCGAGACCTGGATGCGCGTCGCGCCATGCTCGCGCAGCACGGCCGTCATGCGGACAATTTCCTCCGCGACTTCTTCCGGCGTGCCGTCCGATTCGCACAGCAGGATCGCCTTCGCGTCGAGATCGTAGCCCGCGTGCGTGAACGCCTCGACGGCCTGGGTGGCCGGCTTGTCCATCATCTCGAGCCCGGCCGGGATGATGCCCGACGCGATGATCGCGGCGACCGCCTCGCCGCCCTTCACGACATCGTCGAAGCTCGCCATCACGAGCTGCGCGGTCTGCGGTTTCGGGATCAGCTTCACCGTGACCTCGGTGACGATCGCGAACATCCCTTCGCTGCCGATCACGACGGCGAGCAGGTCGAGGCCCGGCATGTCGAGGCCGAGCGAGCCGAATTCGACGATCTCGCCGTCGATCGTGACCGCGCGCACGCGCATCACGTTGTGCACGGTCAGCCCGTATTTCAGGCAGTGGACGCCACCGGAATTTTCCGCGACGTTGCCGCCGATCGTGCAGGCGATCTGCGACGAAGGATCGGGCGCGTAGTACAGCCCGTAAGGCGCGGCGGCTTCCGAAATCGCGAGGTTGCGCACGCCGGGCTGCACGGTCGCCGTGCGCGCGTACGGATCGACCTCGACGATGCGCGTGAAGCGCGCAAGCGACAGCACGACGCCGTTCGTGATCGGCAGCGCACCGCCCGACAGGCTCGTGCCCGCGCCGCGCGGCACGATCGGCACCTCCATGCGGCGACAGATCTGCACGATCCGCTGCACCTGCGATTCGGTTTCGGGCAGCGCGACCGCGAGCGGCAGCCGGCGGTACGCGGACAGGCCGTCGCATTCGTACGGCGCGGTGTCTTCGTCGCGGTACAGCAGGCAATGCGTCGGCAGCACGGCCATCAGCGCCTGCACGACTTCGCGCTGGCGCTGCGCGCGGGTCGCGCTCGACAGTTCGACGGAAGCGTTCATTGGGTCTCCTGCGCGCGGTGCGTCATCGCACCGCCGTGTCAGCACGTGAAGATCTTGCCGGGATTCATCAGGTTGCGCGGATCGAGCGCGAGCTTGATCGCGCGCATCGCGTCGATGGCGTTGTCGCCGTGCTCCTTCGGCAGGAAGCGCATCTTGTGCAGCCCGACGCCGTGTTCGCCGGTGCAGGTGCCGCCGAGGCGCAGCGCGCGCTCGACGATCCGGTCGTTGATGCGTTCGGCTTCGTCGATTTCCTCGGGCTTGTCGGGATCGATCAGGATCGCGACGTGGAAGTTGCCGTCGCCGACGTGGCCGACGATCGGGCAGGGCAGCGACGAGGCGCGCAGGTCGGCTTCGGTTTCCTCGACGCACGCGGCGAGTTGCGAGATCGGCACGCACACGTCGGTCGTCACCGCGCGGCAGCCGGGCTTCAGCTGCAGCATCGCGAAGTACGCGTTGTGGCGCGCGGCCCACAGCCGCGTGCGATCCTCGGGGCGGGTCGCCCATTCGAAGCCCTGGCCGTTGTTCTGGCCCGCGAGCGCCTGCACGAGCTCGGCCTGCTCCTTCACGCCGGCTTCGGTGCCGTGGAATTCGAAGAACAGTGTCGGCGCTTCGGCGAGCGTCAGGTTCGAGTGGCGGTTGATCGAGCGCACCGCGAGCGAGTCGACGAATTCGACGCGCGCGATCGGCACGCCGATCTGGATCGTCTCGATCACGGTGCGTACCGCGTCGCCCATCGACGGGAACGTGCAGGTCGCGGCCGACACGGCTTCGGGCAGCGGATGCAGGCGCAGCGTGATCTCGGTGATCACGCCGAGCGTGCCTTCGGAGCCGACGAACAGGCGCGTGAGGTCGTAGCCGGCCGACGACTTGCGGGCGCGCGAGCCGGTCTTCACGACGCGGCCGTCGGCGAGCACGGCGGTCAGGCCGAGCACGTTCTCGCGCATCGTCCCGTAGCGCACGGCGTTGGTGCCCGACGCGCGGGTCGCGGTCATGCCACCGATGCTGGCGTCGGCGCCCGGATCGATCGGGAAGAACAGGCCGGTGTCGCGCAGGGCTTCGTTGAGCGCCTTGCGCGTGATGCCCGGTTCGACCGTGACGGTCAGGTCTTCCGCGTTGATCGACAGCACGCGGTTCATTTCCGACAGGTCGAGCGACACGCCGCCGCGCACGGCGAGCAGGTGGCCTTCGAGCGACGAGCCGGCGCCGTACGGGATCAACGGCACGCTGTAGAGCGCGCACAGCGACACGACTTCGCGGACTTCGTCGGCGCTGTGGGCGAACACGACGGCGTCGGGCAGTTGCGGATCGAACGGCGATTCGTCGCGGCCGTGATGGGCGCGGACGGCGTCGGCGGTCGACACGCGCTCGCCGAAGGCGGCGCGCAGCGCATCGAGCATGGCGGGGGGCAGCGGGCGGCGCGCGGTGGCCGGCGGGGCAGGGTGATTCACGAATGTCTCCTGACGACTGCTTGTCAAACTTTCGGCCCATTCTACGCTGCAACGCCTGCTGCGGCCCCCGCCGCGGGCTGCGATAATCGCGTTCCAACCCAACCCAACCCAACCCAACACAACCCAACCGGGCCGCGTCGCGGCCGCGCACGTGAGGACATTCGCATGGGCAACCGCTTGAGCAAGATCGCCACGCGCACGGGCGACGACGGCACCACCGGCCTCGGCGACGGGCGGCGTATCGGCAAGGACGACGCGCGGATCGCTGCGATCGGCGATGTCGACGAACTGAACTCGAACCTCGGCGTGCTGCTCGCCGAGCCGCTTCCGGACGACGTCCGCACCGCGCTCGTCACGATCCAGCACGACCTGTTCGATCTCGGCGGCGAGCTGTGCATTCCCGGCCATACGGTGCTCGACGACACGCACCTCGCGCGCCTCGACCAGTGGCTGGCCGACTACAACGCGACGCTGCCGCCGCTGAAGGAATTCATCCTGCCGGCCGGCTCGCGCGCGGCGTCGCTCGCGCACGTGTGCCGGACGGTGTGCCGGCGCGCCGAGCGCTCGATCGTCGCGCTCGGGCGCCACGACACGTTGAATGATGCGCCGCGGCGCTACGTGAACCGGCTGTCGGACCTGCTGTTCGTGCTGGCGCGCGTGCTGAACCGCGCGGGTGGCGGCGCCGACGTGTTGTGGGAGCGCGGGCGCGTCCGCTAGCGCCCGGTGTCGCTTTTCCGCACTGCGACAATTTGCCCAAGGGGCGTCTATTTTTAAAGATGTATCGTATGTGCATGTTTAACGGAGAACGAACATGACCCACATCACCGCTGACCAGATGGCCCGTGTGAAGGCCACCGCCCCCGTCCTTGCCGTGCACGGCGCGACGATCACGAAGCATTTCTACCAGCGCATGTTCGCGCGTCATCCGGAACTGAAGAACCTGTTCAACCAGACGCACCAGAAGACCGGCAGCCAGCCGGAAACGCTCGCGAAGGCCGTCTATGCGTATGCGGCGAACATCGACAACCTCGGGGCGCTCGGCGGGGCGGTGTCGCATATCGCGCACAAGCACGCGAGCCTGAACATCCGTCCGGAGCATTACCCGATCGTCGGCGAGAACCTGCTCGCGTCGATCGTCGAAGTGCTCGGCGACGCGGTCGATGCGGAGACGCTCGAAGCCTGGCGCGTCGCGTACGGCCAGCTCGCGCAGATCCTGATCGGAGCCGAGGCCGACCTGTACGCGGGTGCCGCGTGGAGCGGCTTCCGTCCGTTCAAGGTCGCCCGCAAGGTGCGTGAAAGCGACGAGATCACGTCGTTCTACCTGACGCCCGCCGACGGCGGTGAGGCGCCGAAGTTCGAGCCGGGCCAGTACATCACGGTGAAGCGCTTCGTCGGCGATCTCGGGGTCGACCAGCCGCGCCAGTACAGCCTGTCCGACGCGCCGCACGGCAAGTGGCTGCGTATCTCGGTGAAGCGCGAGGCCGGCCAGCCGGAAGTCATTCCGGCCGGCAAGGTGTCGACGCTGATGCATGACGGCGTGGAGGAGGGCGCGATCGTCGAGGTGACCGCGCCGATGGGCGAATTCTCGCTGAAGCGTGGCGTCGACACGCCGGTCGTGCTGATCTCCGGCGGCGTCGGCCTGACGCCGATGGTGTCGATGGCATCGACGCTGGTCGCCGAAGGCAGCAAGCGTGAGGTGCGGTTCGTGCACGCCTGCCGTTCGGGCGCGGTGCACGCGTTCCGGGACTGGCTGAACGATACAGTGCGCGAGCACGCGAACGTGAAGCGCACGGTGCTGTACGAGCTGGTCGGCCCGAATGATCGCGTCGGCGTCGATCACGACCTCGAAGGGCGCCTGACGCCGGAACGCGTGAAGCAATACGCGCTTGTGCCGGACGCCGACTACTACATCTGCGGCCCGATCGCGTTCATGAAGGCGCAACGCGATGCACTGGTCGCGCTCGGCGTCGCGCCGGAACGCATCAATACCGAGATCTTCGGCTCGGGCGCGCTCGAGTGAGATCCTGACGGCCGGTTCCGGCCAAGGCAATGAAAAAGCCCGGCGCGAGCCGGGCTTTTGTTCGTGCTGCGCCAGGCGGGCGACTTCAGGCGCGCAGCATCAGCGTTGCGTGGTAGCGCCATACCTTCGGATCGGCACTGACGAATGGCATGCCTTCATGTAGCGCTTGCGCGACCATCACGCGGTCGAACGGATCGGCATGATCAGCGAAATCCGGCAACACGGCGACCGCTTCAGCGTGATCGCTGCTAATTGGCAACTCCGCGAAGCCTGCCAGACGGAACGCCGAGCGGGCATCGCGCGGATGAACGGGAAGGTTGCCTTTGCGATACTTGATCGCAATTTCCCGGATGGACGCGGCGCTGATATACAGCGTGTTTTGCGGATCCTCGATCAATGCGGCAGCGGTCGGCGAAAGTTGCGACGCGCCTTCAGCGGCCCAGAGCGCGATATGCGTATCGAGTAACAGCTTCACGGTGCGAGCCCCCGCTCGGCGCTGGCGTCAAAATCGGTCGCGATCGATTCGTCGCCGGCATTGAATGCTTCGACGGTCGTCGGGATGTTCAGGCCGGCAAGCAGCTGGCGAGCGGCGCCGATGCGGCGCGGCGCGGTGTAGGGAACGATGCGGGCGACCGGATGGCCATTGCGGGCGATCACCACTTCGGACTCGCGCCCCAATTCAAGCGCCTCGACGAGACTTGAGAGCCGCGACTTGGCATCATGCATGTTGACGGTCGACATGAGTACCTCCGGTTAGCTAGGGGGGTGTTAGCTAGTCAAGCAGAACCCAATGCTGACCACAGTCGAACCATGGCAACCCGCCGGCAAGCGGGTTGTCATGGTTCGGACCGGTGTCGTCTGTCAGTTGCCGCTGCCGCGCGCGACGCGGCGTGCCTTCACCGATTCCGCGAGACCTTCGAGCACCTTCACGCTGTCGTCCCACGCGATGCACGCGTCGGTGATGCTCTGGCCGTAGGTCAGCGGGCAGCCTTCCTTCAGGTCCTGACGCCCCTCGACGAGGTGCGACTCGACCATTACGCCGACGATGCGCTCGTCGCCGGCCGCGACCTGGCGGCCGATGTCCGCACACACGGGGATCTGGTTCTCGTGCTTTTTCGAGCTGTTCGCGTGGCTCGCGTCGATCATCAGGCGCGCCGCGAGGCCGGCCTTGCCGATGTCCGCGCACGCGGCGTTCACGCTGTCCGCGTCGTAGTTCGGCGTCTTGCCGCCGCGCAGGATCACGTGGCAGTCCTCGTTGCCGGCCGTCGACACGATCGCCGAGTGACCGCCCTTGGTCACCGACAGGAAATGGTGCGGCTGCGACGCGGCCTTGATCGCGTCGACCGCGATCTTCACGTTGCCGTCGGTGCCGTTCTTGAAGCCGACCGGGCACGACAGCCCCGACGCCAGTTCGCGGTGCACCTGCGACTCGGTCGTGCGCGCGCCGATCGCGCCCCACGAGATCAGGTCGGCGATGTACTGGGGGCTGATCATGTCGAGGTATTCGGTCGCGGCCGGCAGCCCCATCTCGTTGATCTGCAGCAGCAGTTCGCGCGCGGTGCGCAGCCCTTCGTTGATCTTGAAGCTGTTGTCCAGGTGCGGATCGTTGATGAGCCCCTTCCAGCCGACCGTCGTGCGCGGCTTCTCGAAGTACACGCGCATCACGATTTCCAGTTCGCCCTGGAAGCGCTCGCGCTCCTTCACGAGCCGCCCCGCGTACTCGATTGCCGCCTTCGTGTCATGGATCGAGCACGGCCCGATCACGACGATCAGCCGGTCGTCCATCCCGTGCAGGATGCGGTGCATCGACTCGCGCGAGTTGTAGATCAGTTCGGACGCCGCCTCGGAGCACGCGAATTCGCGGATCAGGTGGGCGGGCGGCGTCAGTTCCTTGAGTTCGCGAATACGGACGTCGTCGGTGTTGTGCGGGGGCATGCTGGTTCTCCTTGTTCCGGGCGCCGTTCGGTCAGTGGGCGTGCGGCAGATTCATCAATTCAAGCGATTCAGTGGTTTCGGTCGGGGCCGCGGGACCCGCTGCGGCGGCGACCGGGTGGCGAAGGGCGAAAAAAAACCGCCGGGTTCGCCGGCGGTTTTTTCGGGAATTTCGGTTGCGCTTTACGCGCCATCAACCCTCTCGATCCGCCAGCGGTCTGAGATGCCAAAAAAAGTAAAAATAAAACTTGGCGGACATGACGGAGATTCGGTTCGTCAAAAAAGTTGATTCGGAATTTATACCCCGTCGCCGTGCGGCTGGCAACCGGGGGTGTTCAAAAATGCGGACAATCCGCGCGTTTTTGTCAAAATGCGCGGATTGTCTGCGCCGCGATGCGGTTATGCCGTACCGCCGACCGTCATTTTGTCGATCCGCAGGGTCGGCTGGCCGACGCCGACCGGCACGCTCTGGCCTTCCTTGCCGCACACGCCGACGCCCGAGTCGAGCGACATGTCGTTGCCGATCATGCTCACGTACTTCAGCGATTCCGGGCCGCTGCCGATCAGCGTCGCGCCCTTCACCGGGTACGTGATCTTGCCGTTCTCGATCATGTACGCCTCGGACGCCGAGAACACGAACTTGCCGTTCGTGATGTCGACCTGGCCGCCGCCGAAGTTCACCGCGTACAGGCCGTTCTTGACCGATGCGATGATTTCCTGCGGATCCTTGTCGCCGTTCAGCATGTACGTGTTGGTCATGCGCGGCATCGGCAGCGCTGCGTAAGACTCGCGCCGCGCGTTGCCGGTGACGGGCATCTTCATCAGGCGCGCGTTCAGCGTGTCCTGGATGTAGCCCTTCAGGATGCCGTCCTCGATCAGCGTCGTGCACTGCGTCGGGTTGCCTTCGTCGTCGATGTTCAGCGAGCCGCGGCGATTCGGCAGCGTGCCGTCGTCGACGACGGTCACGCCCTTCGCGGCGACCTGCTCGCCGATCCGGCCGGCGAATGCCGACGAGCCCTTGCGGTTGAAGTCGCCCTCGAGGCCATGGCCGATCGCCTCGTGCAGCAGCACGCCCGGCCAGCCCGGCCCGAGCACGACCGTCATCGCGCCGGCCGGCGCGGGGCGGGCGTCGAGGTTCACGAGCGCCGCGTGCACGGCGTCGTCGACGTAGCGCGACAGGATGTCATCGGTGAAGTAGCCGTAGTCGAAGCGGCCGCCGCCGCCGCCGGAACCGATCTCGCGACGGCCGTTCTGTTCGGCGATCACCGTGACCGACACGCGCACGAGCGGGCGGATGTCGGCTGCGAGCGCGCCGTCGCTGCGCGCGACCAGCACGACGTCGTATTCGCCGGCGAGGCCCGCCATCACCTGCGTGATGCGCGGATCGCGCCCGCGCGCCATCTGCTCGATGCGCTCGAGCAGCTTGACCTTGGCCGTCGCGTCGAGCGACGCGAGCGGATCGGACGGCAGGTACAGGTCGCGGCCCGAGATGCCCTTCAGCGACGTCGCGGCCTTGATCTTCTGGCGGCCGCCGCCGGCCGCCGCGATCGCCTTGGTGGCCGCGGCCGCCTGGGCGATGGCTTCTGGCGACAGGTCGTCCGAGTACGCGAACGCGGTGCGGTCGCCCGCGACCGCGCGCACACCGACGCCCTGGTCGATGCTGAAGCTGCCCGACTTCACGATGCCTTCCTCGAGGCTCCACGCTTCGCTGCGGGTTGCCTGGAAGTACAGGTCCGCGTAGTCGACGCGATGCGTGAAGATGTCGGCGATCGTGCGCGTGAGCAGGCTCTCGTCGAGGCCGTACGGCGTGAGGAGGATGTCCTTCGCCAGCGCAAGATTGCGGATGCCGGGTTCGATGATGTTCATGCGGGTATCGAGGGTTCTCAAAAAGTTGTCGGGTGCGTTCTGGGCAGATGGGTTGGCCGGGCGGCGTTTCAAGCGCCGGGGCGGTTCAGCGGTTCAGGCCAGCACACGATGCCGCCATGCGGGCAGGCTCTGGCGCACGTCGGCGATGCGCTGCGGATCGAGCGCGCCGGCCACGACGCTCGCGCCTTCGTCGCGGACCGCGACGATCTCGCCCCACGGGTCGATCAGCATGCTGTGGCCCCAGGTGCGGCGGCCGTTCTCGTGCTTGCCGCCCTGCGCGGCTGCCAGCACGTAGCACTGGTTCTCGACGGCCCGTGCGCGCAACAGCATTTCCCAGTGCGCGCGGCCCGTCGTATACGTAAACGCCGACGGCACGACGATCAGCGCGCAGTCGCCCATCCTGCGATACAGCTCCGGAAAGCGCAGATCGTAACAGACCGACAGGCCGACCCGCCCGAACGGCGCGTCGAACGCGACGACCGTGTCGCCCGCGCGGATCGTGCGCGCCTCGTCGAACGATTCGTCGCCTTTCTCGAAGTTGAACAGGTGGATCTTGTCGTAGCGGGCCGCCTCGTTACCGGACGGGTCGAACACAAGTGTCGTGTTCAGCACGCGGTCGGGTTCCGGCGCCTGCAGCGGCAGCGTGCCGCCGATCACCCAGATGCCGTGACGGCGCGCGGCATCCGCGAGGAAGCGCTGGATCGGACCATCGCGATAGGGCTCGGCGAGCGCGAGCTTGTCGGTGTCGCGGTGACCCATGAAGCAGAAATACTCGGGCAGCAGCATGAGTTGGGCGCCGTCGCCGGCCGCTTCCGCGATCAGGCGGCCGGCTTCGGCGAGATTGCGCGCGACGTCCGGCGTGCTCACCATCTGCAGCGCGGCGACCCGAAAGGGCGTGGCGGAACGGGTGTGATCGGTCATCGCAGAGTCGGTTGCGTCATAAATGGGGTGCGGCCCGGCACCATGGATCGATCAATGGGGCGCCGCATCGGCCGGACCGTGATTCATCTTACCCTGATCGCCCCGCACCCGCTCGATGTGCGGATGGGCCCACGAGCCCGTGATCGAGTAGTCGAGCGCGAACGCGTGCGACAGCGTCTCCGACAGCGCGTAGTTCGCGGCCAGCACGCCGACGCCGAGCAGTGGATTGATGATCGCGGCCGCAATCGCCGCCGAGCCGGCGCCGATTTTCGGCGCGACGTGCGCATGCAAGTCCTGCGTCTCGGTGCCGAGGTCGACCGCGCCGCGCACCGTCACGTTCGCCGGCGCCGTCGTCATCGAGAAGTCGTCGGTGCGTGCGATCCCGTTCGAGATCCGGCCGGTGCCGGTGATCTTGTCGAACGGCAGCCCCTTGCCGACCACGTCGCGGAAATTCAGCGTCAGGAAGCGCGCGAGGCTTTGCAGGCTCAGCACGCCGAGCAGCTTCGCGGCGCCCGGATCGACCTTCAGGATCTGGCCGTGCTCGAGGTCAACGGCGACCTGGCCGCCGAGCGACGGGAGGTCGACCGCGGTCGGGCCGCCGCGCCAGCCGACCTTGCCGGTCACCGTGCCGTGGCCGTCCGCGAGCATGCGCGGCAGGCCGACGCGGTCGAGCAGCGCGCCCGCGTTGCCGATGTCGAGCTTGAAGTCGAACACGCTGCGGCGCGGCGCCTCGCTTTGGTCGACACCGCGGGCGAGCGCGCGGCGCGACGTGCGCCAGTTGCCGGTCGCCGTCAGCTTCGCGGCCGGGTTCGCCAGCTCCAGCTTGTCGAGTTGCCATACGGGCACACCGTCCTCTTCGATGTTGCGCGCGTTGACAACCAGGCGGCCGATGTCGTGGTCGCGCGCGACGACCTGGTCGACGATCAGGTCGACCGACGGCATCGGCCGGTCGGTCGGCGTCGGCAGGTTCATCGCGCGGCCGACGAGGTCGTGCTGCGCGCTTTGCGGAATCACGAGCTTCGCGAGCCGCGCATTCAGCACGCCCGCGCCGTTGTGGCCGCCGCCGGGCGCCCACGACAGGTAGCCCGATACCTGGTTCGACGCGATGTTCGCCTGCCACAGCTCGTCGACGTGCGACGCGCCGATGATCACGTTCTCCCAGTTGCGCTTGAGCAGCTTCAGCGTGCCGAAGTGGAGCGCGAAGCGCTTCGGCGTGAAGCTCGCGACGTCGATGCGCGGGGCTGCCTGCGGCTCCGGCGCGCGCGGCTGTTCGGGCTGCAGCGTGCGGGCCAGCGCGAGCCATGCGTCGGCGTCCAGTTCGTCGACGTCGACGGCCGCGCTCACGCCGTCCTGCGGCAGGTCGGGCATCCGGTGGATGCCCATCGCGCCGCGCACGGCGCGCAGCGGCTGGCCGCGCGTCGCGTCGAGCAGGTAGGTCGCGGACACGGGGCCGAGCGTCAGGTCGGCATGCTCGAGGCGCTTGCCGTCGGCCTGGGCCGCGGGCTGCAGCGTGAAGCGGAACGGCATCGGCGTGCCGGCCGGCTTCGCGAACGGCGCCGGGAAGTTCAGCGCAACACCCGTCAGGTCGGAATGCGCGGTGACTTCCGGCAGGCGGCCCGGCGCACCGCGCACGGCGAGCTGGTACGGCGCGTCGCCGACCACGTGCTCGAGCAGCGCCGCAGCCGTGCCGCGCAGGTTCAGGCCGCGCGCGGCGTCGAGTGCGAGCTTGCCGTCGACGTCCACCGTGTAAGGGCCGTGTGACTGGAAGTTGCCGCTCGCGTGTACCGGGCCGCCGAGGAAGCGCCCCGACAGGTCGCGCAGTGACGCGCCGGCCTCGGTGAACTGCACGCTGCCGCGCAGCGCGGACAGCGGCGGCACACCTTCGGTCGACAGCGTGTTGCCGCCGAACGCGAGCGCACCTTCGACGTGCGTGTGCGGATGCGGAACGTGTTGCGGAATCGTGATCTTGAGCGCGAGCGACGCGGGCCCCTGCGCATCGATCCGCTGGCCGATGTGCCCGCTCATCATGCCGAGCGAGCTGTTGTCCGCGTAGTCGATCAGGTCGGCGAGCGGGCCTTGCGCATGGCCGTCGATGACGAGCGGCGACTTCGACGGGTTGCCGAGGTCGTCGATGCGGCCCGCGACCTTCGTCAGCGCGACCCGCTTGTAATGCGCGCGCGCGATGTCGAAGCGCAGCTTGTTCTGTGCGAGCTCGAATACGCCGTCGATCCCGTCGAGGGCCGGCCACACGCTCGGCGTGCCGTTCGCGAGCTTGCGCGGCGGGTACGGCGTCGGCTCGAAGCGCCCGCCGGTGAACGGCGCGACGATATGGAACACGCCGGCATCCGGCTCGTGTTCGAACGGGAATTTCTCGAGCGGGCCGCGCGCGACGATCGAGGCGCCCCTGGTTACCTTGCCGTCCTGCAGCGCATGACCGAGATAGTCGCGCAGGTGCTCGGACATCCCGGTCGGCAGGTAGCGTGGAATGCGTGCCACCGATGCGCGCGCGAAATCCGCGCGCAGGTCGAGCGAGCCGCGGCCGTGGCCGGGGTTCGAGTACGAGCCCGACACGGCGATCTCGGCATCGGGGTTGGCGACGAGCAGGTCGGGCAGGGTCACGTCGACGCGCGCGTGCTTTTCGCCCGGCGCCGGCGTGATCACCCATTTCGCGTTGCCGCGCAGCCGGTCGAAGGTCAGGCGCGGCTCGTCGAATTCGCCGGGCACCGTGACGGCCGCGTTGACCGTGTCGAAGTGCGCGTTGCCGCCCGTTTCGTTCGCGTCGATGCGGCCCCACAAATTCTCGACGCCTGGCCAGCCGGCGCGCGGATGACCGCGCGGGGACAGGCCCGGCGGCGGCTCCTGCGCGGCGACGCTGATGCCCTGCAGGTCGCCGAGGAAGCGGTAGCGGACGATCGGCGCGGCGCCCGTGCGCCGCTCTTCTTCGGCGAGGTCGGCCCGCGCCGGCTTCGCGCGTTCGACCTCGATGTGATAGTTCGACACCATCCCGCGCGGGTCGAGCTTGATCAGCTCGTTACGCAGGCGCGCCGGCAGCGGCAGCCCGCGGATGAACTCGCTGAGGATGCCGAGATCGACGCGGTCGCCGACGACGCTCAGCAGCTGTCCCTGGTCGGCGGCCGGCACGCGGTAGCGGGCGGTCAGCGTCGACAGTGCCAGCGAGCGGGAGAGCGGCGTGCCGTCCGGCAGCGGCGGCTGGCCGAGCTCCGCGTTGAAACGCGTCAGGTGCAGCGTGTAGTCGCGGCCGGCGTTCAGCGCCATGTCCCAGCCGAACCCGACCGTCGGCACGTCGAGGCGCGGCTGGGTCGGCCGCACGCGCAGCACGACGTCGGCGCCCTGCAGGTCGCCGCCCGCGGAACGCAGGTGGCCGTCCTTGAAGGTCGCCCAGATCGCGTTGTCGATCCGGCCTGCATGGATCGTGAGCGGCAGGTCGAGATAGCGGCCAAGCGTCTGCAGGTCGACCGGGCCGGTCGACAGATACGCGTCGCCCGTCCAGTTGGTCGGCTTGCCGATCGGCCCAAGCGGCTTGTGCCTGAAGCGCGCGCGGAAATCGAGCGGGCCGAGCAGCAGCGTGCCGTTCGCTGGCGCCTGCAGCGCGGCCTTGTGCACGCGGCCCTGGTTGAGCACCGCGAGGCGGATGCCCGACAGCGCGAGCTCCGGCGCGTCGTGCTGCGCGTCGCGCCAGCGCAGCGTGCCGTTGCGCAGCACGATCGCTTCCTGTTTCAGCAGCCACGTGCCGAACGTGTCGTTGCCGCCGTGGGTGGTCGCGACGCCGACGCCCGCGACGCTCAGCGAGCCGTCGGCGGCGCGCGCGACGACGAGGTCCGGGTGGTCGACGATCAGGCTCGACAGCGCGGGTGACAGCCGCAGCAACGACATCCAGGACAGCGCGGCCGTCGCGTGCGGGACCGACAGCGCGATCTGGCCGTCACGGCCGCGAATGGTGAGGTTGGCGACTTCGACGCCCGGCTGCATGCCGGACCAGTGGGGAGACAGCTTGCCGATCGAAAGCTGCGCGTGGAGCTTGTCGGACACCGCGCGCTCGATGCGCGGGCGGAATTCGTCGATGCGCGGCAGGACCACGTAGCGCAGCCCGAGGAATGCGCCGGACGCGACGAAGTACGTGCCGATCCCGACTGCCAGCGTCACCCTGAACACGTGGCGCAGGACCGGATGATCGTGCTTCGGAGGTCCCGCTTCGGGCGTAGCTACGGCGGATTCCTGACGGTCGGACATGCGGCGGAAGGGCGGCGATATGGTAGTTTTGCAGACTGACGTTGAAATGTATCACACGGGTTCGTGCCGGCGGCCGTTGCGGCAGCGCGGCACGGGCTTTCCGGCGCGCGGTGTCGCGGCGGCGCATCCGCGTCGCGCGATGCCGCGCCGAGTCCATGGGGCCTGTCGGCAGCGGGGCGCGCACGCGTTTACCCCGGGCGGCGGGCCTTACCGCCAGGCCCGCTTCTCGATGACCGACGCTTCCGCCCTGATCAGCCCGTCCTACTCCCGTTATCTCGCCCGCGCGGCTGCCGCGCGCCCCGCGCTGTCCGACCAGATCGCCGCGTGGGCCGCCGCACCGCTGTCCCGCGCGCAGTTCGACGCGCGCCTGACCGAACTGCTCGCGCCGCCGGCCGGCACCGCCGCGCCGAGCGACGAGCAACTGAAGCGCGCGCTGCGGCAGTTGCGTATCGAGGTGTTCGGCGCGGTCGCGGAGCGCGACCTGCGCGGAGTCGCGGACGTCGCCGAGGTGACGGGCGCGATGACCGATCTCGCCGAAGTGGCCGTGCAGCGCTCGCTCGCGCTGCTGTCCGCCGAGCTCGAGGCGATGTACGGCGAGCCGCGCGGCGCCGACGGCCAGCGCGTCGCGCTCGGCGTGGTCGGGATGGGCAAGCTCGGCGGCCGCGAGCTGAACGTGTCGTCGGACATCGACCTGATCTTCGTCTACGAGGACGACGGTGAGACGGCCGGCGGCACGCGCTCGCCGCTGTCCACGCAGGAATATTTCACGCGGCTCGGCCGGCGCCTGATCGGCGTGCTGTCCGAGGTCACGGCCGACGGCTATGTGTTTCGCGTCGACATGCGGCTGCGCCCGAACGGTGATTCGGGGCCGCTCGTCTGCAGCCTCGGGATGCTCGAGGAGTATTTCTACGTGCAGGGGCGCGAATGGGAGCGCTACGCGTGGATCAAGGGGCGACTCGTGTCGGAGGGCGACAGCGACGCGGCGCAGCGGCTCGCGACGCAGCTCGAAGCGATCGTCAAGCCGTTCGTATACCGCCGCTATCTCGACTTCGGCGTGATCGGCGCGATCCGTTCGCTGCACCAGCAGATTCGCCACGAAGCCGCGCGCCGCGCGTCGATGCGGCCCGACAAGGCCGACGACATCAAGCTCGGGCGTGGCGGGATCCGCGAGATCGAATTCAGTGCGCAGGTGTTCCAGCTGATCCGCGGCGGCCAGGATGCGGAGTTCCGCGTGCGGCCGACGCTCGCGGTGCTGCGCCATGCGCAGGCGCGCGGGCTGATCGGCGAGGACGTGCGCGAGCGCCTGACCGATGCTTACAATTTCCTGCGCACGCTCGAGCACCGGCTGCAGTACCGTGACGACGCGCAGACCCACGCGATGCCGGTCGATCCGGACGAGCGCGCGGCGCTGGCCGCGTCGCTCGGCTTTGCCGACTATGCGGCGCTGATGACGGTGCTCGATGGCTACCGCACGTTCGTCGAGGCGCAGTTCGACCAGATCTTCGCAGACAAGGTGAGCGGCGGCCCGTGCGCGGCGGGTGAGGACACGGCGGCCGGGTGGATCTGGAGCGGGGCGCTGGCCGACGACGGCGAGGACGACGCGCTGCTCGCGCGCCTCGACGGGCTGGGCTTCGCCGATCCGGCAGCCGTGCTCGCGCGGCTGCGTGCGATCTGGCAGTCGTCGCGCTACTCGGGCCTGCCGGAAAAGAGCCGGCAGCGTTTCGACAGCGTCGCGCAGCGTGCGCTCGAGGCCGCGCCGCGGATCGACGCCGCGCGCCGCGACGACACCATCGTGCGATTGTTCGACCTGCTCGAGACGGTCAGCCGGCGCGGCGTCTATCTCGCGCTCCTGACCGAGTATCCGGCCGCGCTCGACCGCGTGCTGTCGGTGCTCGGCGCGACGCGCTGGGGCGGCGGCTACCTGATTCGCCATCCGCAGCTGCTGGACGAATTGCTCGACGACGAGGCGATCGCGAGCCCGTTCGACTGGCCCGCGTTCAAGGACGCATTGCGTGCGCGCCTCGCGGCTGCCGACGGCCCCGAGCAGCAGATGGACCTGCTGCGCCACGCGCAGCATGCGGAGGTGTTCCGCATCCTGCTGATCGATCTGGCGGGGCAGCTGTCGGTCGAGCATGTGAGCGACCGCCTGTCCGAGCTGGCCGACGCGGTGCTCGACGTGACGATCGAAGTGGTCTGGTCGCAGCTCGCGAAGCGCCATCGCGACGCGCCGAAGTTCGCGGTGATCGCGTACGGCAAGCTCGGCGGCAAGGAGCTCGGCTACGCATCGGATCTCGACCTGATCTTCCTGTACGACGACCCCGACGAGCGCTCGGCGGACGTCTACACGACGTTCACGCGCCGGCTGATCACGTGGCTCACGACCGCCACCGGCGCGGGCGCGCTGTTCGACATCGACCTGCGGCTGCGGCCGAACGGCGAGGCCGGGCTGCTGGTCACCGATCTCGACGCGTTCCGCCGCTACCAGCTGCGCGAGGGCGATGCGGCGAACACGGCGTGGGTCTGGGAGCACCAGGCGCTGACGCGCGCGCGCTACAGCGCGGGCGACACGCAGATCGGCACGGACTTCGAGGCGATTCGCCAGCAGGTGCTGACGACGCCGCGCGACGGGGGCGTGCTCGCGAAGGAAATCGTCGACATGCGCGGCAAGGTGTTCGCCGGCCACCCGAACCAGACCGAGCTGTTCGACCTGAAGCACGATCGCGGCGGGATGGTCGACATCGAGTTCATCGTCCAGTACTGGGTGCTGCTGCATGCGTCGAGCGACGCCGAGCTGATCCGCAACACCGGCAATATCGCGCTGCTGCGCGAGGTCGCGCGGTTCGGCCTGATGGGCGAGGACGAGGCCGAGCGCGTCGGCGCCGCGTACCGCAAGTACCGCAAGCTGCAGCACAAGCTGCGGCTCGACGGGATGGAGAAGGCGCGGGTCGATCCGGCCCTGGTGGCCGACGAGCGGGCGGCCGTGACGGCGCTGTGGGAGCGCGTGTTCGGGGCGGTTGAAACGGGCGTTTGAGTCGGGCGTTCGAATGGCGGGGCGGGCGCACGCGAGCGAGCGGCCGCTCCACGGAAAAGACCGGCGCGGGCGCCGGTCTTTTTGTATGCGACAAGCGGGTAACGGGCGGCGGCGTCAGGCCGCCAGCATTTCCTTCGCGTGCTTGCGCGTCGTCGCGGTGATCTCGAGCCCGCCGAGCATCCGCGCGACTTCCTCGACGCGGCTCGCCCTGTCGAGAGGGTTGACCGACGATACGGTGCCGCCGCGGTCGTCGGCGCCCTTCGCGACCTGGAAGTGATGGTCGCCGCGGGCGGCGACCTGCGGCAGGTGCGTCACGCACAGCACCTGGCGGTTGCGCCCGAGCTGGTGCAGCAGGCGGCCGACCACTTCGGCGACGCCGCCGCCGATCCCCGTGTCGACTTCGTCGAAAATCAGCGTGGGTGTCGGGCTGGCCGCACTCGCAATCACCGCGAGCGCGAGGCTGATCCGCGCGAGTTCGCCGCCCGACGCGACTTTCGCGAGCGGCCGCAGCGGCACGCCGGGGTGCCCGGCGACACGGAATTCGACCTGCTCGAGCCCGTGCGGGCCGCCGTCGGCGAGCGGCACGAGCGTGACGTCGAAGCTGCCGCCCGCCATCGACAGTTCCTGCATGCCGGCCGTGACGGCCGTGCCGAGCGTTCTGGCTGCCTGCGCGCGCGCCTTCGACAGGTGTTTTGCGTCGGCGAGATAGGCCTCCCATGCCTGCGCCTGCACGGCTTCGAGCGCGCCGAGATCGGCGGCCGCGTCGAGCGCGGCGAGCTGAGCGCGGCGTGCCGCATGTTCCTCGTGCAGCGTGTCGGGCGGCAGCCGGAACTTGCGGGCGGTCGAGTGCAGCGCGTCGAGGCGCGTTTCGACCTGGGCGAGCCGGGCCGGGTCGAGATCGAGGCGCTGCGCGTAGTGCGACAGCGAATAGACGGCTTCCTGCAGCTGGATCTCGGCCGGTTCGAGCGACGCAAGCGCATCGCCGAGGCCGGTGTCGTAATCGGCCAGGCTGCGCAGTTTCGACACGATCGCGCCGAGTTGAGGGAGCATCGCGTCGTCGGCCTCCGACAGCGCGTTGAGCGCGCCCTGCACGCCGGCGATCAGGTTCGCCGAATGCGACAGGCGCTTGTGCTCGCTGCCGACTTCGTCCCATTCGCCCGGTTGCGGCGCGAGCTTGTCGAGTTCGGCGAGCTGCCATGCGAGCTTCTCGCGTTCGAGTTGCAACTCGCGCTCGTGTGCCTTCGCGGCGTCGATCGCCTGTGTCGCGTCGCGCCATACGCGCCATGCGCGTGCGACGTTCGCGGCATCGGCGACGAGCCCCGCGTGCGTGTCGAACAGCTCGCGCTGCGCGTCGGGCCGCATCAGCAGCTGGTGCGCGTGCTGGCCGTGGATGTCGACCAGCATCTCGCCGAGCTCGCGCAGCTGCGCGAGCGTCGCGCTGGTGCCGTTGATGAACGCGCGCGAACGGCCGTTCGCGTCGATCACGCGGCGCAGCATCACGGTGTCCTCGGCGTCGAACGCGTGTTCGTCGAGCCAGCGCGCGACGCGGTCGTGCGGCGTGAATTCGGCGGTGATGTCGGCACGGCCGCAGCCGGCGCGCACGACGCTCGCATCGGCGCGTTCGCCGAGCGCGAGGGCCAGGGCGTCGATCAGGATCGATTTGCCGGCGCCGGTTTCGCCGGAAAAGACGGTAAAGCCGCTGTCGAATTCGAGATCGAGCGCGGCGACGATGACGAAGTCGCGAATCGAGAGGTGGCGGAGCATGGTGTCGGGCGGAGGTGCGTCAGGACGCCTTGTCGTCTTCGTTCGATGCGTGTTCGTTCCAGTGCAGCTTCTTGCGCAGCGTCGCGTAGTAGCTGTAGCCGATCGGGTGCAGGAACGGCACCGTGTGCTTCGAGCGGCGCACCTCGATCGTGTCGTTCAACTCGAGCGCGGTGAACGACTGCATGTCGAAGTTCACGTTGACGTCGCGCCCGCCGACGATCTGGATCGCGATCTTCGAATCGTCGGGCAGTACGATCGGCCGGTTCGACAGCGCATGCGGCGCGATCGGCACGAGCACGATGCCCTGAAGCTGCGGATGCAGGATCGGGCCGGCCGACGACAGCGCGTATGCGGTCGAGCCGGTCGGCGTGGCGACGATCAGGCCGTCCGAACGCTGGTTGTACATGTAGCGGCCGTCGACCGACGCGCGCAGCTCGACCATCCCCGAGAAGCCGCTGCGGGTCACGACGACGTCGTTGAACGCGATCGCGTGGTAGATCGGCTCACCGTCGCGCATGATCCGGGCCTCGAGCAGCGAGCGCTCCTCGCGCTCGAACTTGCCCGACAGGATCACCGGGACGCGCGCCTGCATGTCGGCCGCCGCGATGTCCGTGATGAAGCCGAGCCGCCCGTGGTTGATCCCGATCAGCGGTGTCTTGTACGGCGCGAGCTGGCGCCCGATGCCGAGCATCGTGCCGTCGCCGCCGAGCACGACCGCCACGTCCGCGCGCGCCCCGATTTCCGCCGGGGTGAGCGCCGGATAGCCGGAGATGCCGATCTCGCGCGCGGTGTCGGCCTCGAACACGACCTCGAAGCCGAGCTTCGCGATGCAGCCAGCCAGCGTGGCGAGCGGCTCGGCGATACCGGGCGTGTTGCTCCGGCCGACGAGCGCGACAGTGTTGAACTGATTACCGGTTTTCATGCCGGCATTACACCATAGCTCGTTGACGAAAAGAACCGGCTGTGCACAGACGGGGCCGGATCGGGTCGGGCTGCGCGACGGTGGCCGTGGATACTCGCCGCGGTCGCGCGGTTGCGCTAAAATTTTCCACCATGCTAGATCCTCGCGCACGAACCCTCCTGAAAACCCTGATCGAACGGTATATCGCCGACGGTCAGCCGGTCGGCTCGCGCACGTTGTCCCGTTATTCCGGGCTCGAGCTGAGCCCGGCGACGATCCGCAACGTGATGTCCGACCTGGAGGAGCTCGGCCTCGTGTCGAGCCCGCACACGTCGGCCGGCCGCATCCCGACGCCGCGGGGCTATCGCCTGTTCGTCGACACGATGCTGACGGTCGAGGCGCCGATCGACGCCGAGGCCGTCGCGCGGCAGGTACAGAACACGCTGCAGGCCGGCGAGCCGCAGCAGCGGGTGGTGGCGGCCGCGGCGAGCGTGCTGTCGAACCTGTCGCAGTTCGCGGGCGTCGTGCTGACGCCGCGCCGCAGCCACGTGTTCAAGCAGATCGAGTTCATGCGCCTGTCGGACAGGCGCATCCTGCTGATCATCGTCACCCCCGAGGGCGACGTGCAGAACCGGATGCTCGCGACGCCGCGCGACTATTCGCCGTCGCAGCTGACCGAGGCGTCCAACTACATCAATGCGCACTTCGCCGGCCTGTCGTTCGACGAGGTGCGCCGCCGCCTGCGCGACGAGATCGACCAGCTGCGCGGCGACATGACCACGCTGATGCACGCGGCCGTGACGGCCAGCACCGAGGTGCCCGACACCGAGGACACGGTGCTCATTTCCGGCGAGCGCAACCTGCTCGAAGTGGCGGATCTGTCGTCCGACATGGCGCGGCTGCGCAAGCTGTTCGACGTATTCGACCAAAAGACGGGCCTCCTGCAACTGCTCGACGTGTCGAGCCACGCCCAGGGCGTGCAGATCTTCATCGGCGGCGAATCGACGCTCGTGCCGATCGAGGAAATGAGCGTCGTCACCGCGCCGTACGAGGTGAACGGCCAGATCGTCGGCACGCTCGGCGTGATCGGCCCGACCCGCATGGCGTACAACCGCGTGATCCCGATCGTCGACATCACCGCGCGCCTGCTGTCGCTCACGCTGAGCCAGCAGTAGCCGGCGCCGACACCGTTCCGCCATCGTGCCGCGGCACCGGGCGCGCCGCCAGTCGGCCGAACGGCCAGCCGACCCGAGCGAGGCGGCCCGCTATAATTGAGGGCCGTCCGACTGCGTGCCCCGAGCACGTTCCTGCCCATGCGTTTCGATCTTGAGCCGCCTTCGAGCGTCGCAGCTGCCCATCGCATCGGCGTGCTGCTGATCAACCTCGGCACGCCCGACGCCCCGACCCCGCGCGCGGTGCGGCGCTATCTGGCCGAATTCCTGTCGGATCCCCGCGTCGTCGAAATCCCGCAGGTCGTCTGGCAGGTGCTGCTGCGCACGCTGATCCTGCCGCTGCGCGGGCGCGCGTCCGCGAAGAAATACGCGGCCGTGTGGATGCCCGAGGGCTCGCCGCTGCGCGTGTACACCGAGCGCCAGACCGACGGCGTGCGGCACCTGCTCGCGTCGAACGGCTACCAGGTGATGGTCGACTACGCGATGCGCTACGGCAGCCCGAACATTGCGCAGGCGCTCGCGCAGTTCAAGCGCGCGGGCGTCGAGCGCGTGCTGCTGATGCCGATGTATCCGCAATATTCGGCGTCGACCACCGCGACGGCATTCGATGCCGCGTTCGGCGCGCTCGCGCGGATGCGCAACCAGCCGGAAGTGCGCACGGTGCGGCATTACGCCGACCATCCGGCCTACATCCACGCGCTCGCCGAGCAGGTGCGCCAGTACTGGGCGCAGCACGGCCGGCCCGACTTCGCGGCCGGCGACAAGCTCGTGCTGAGCTTTCACGGCGTGCCGAAGCGCACGCTCGACCTCGGCGATCCCTATCACGACCAGTGCCAGCAGACGGGCGCGCTGCTGATGGCCGCGCTTGGGCTGTCGACGCTCGAATGCCGCGTGACCTTCCAGTCGCGCTTCGGCAAGGCGGAGTGGCTGCAGCCGTACACGGCGCCGACGCTGCGCGAGCTCGGCGAGGCCGGCGTGCGGCGGGCCGACGTGTTCTGTCCCGGTTTCACGGCCGATTGTCTGGAGACGATCGAGGAGATCGGGATGGAAGTGCGCGACGAATTCATCGCCGGCGGCGGCCAGGCGTTCCACCGGATTCCGTGCCTGAACGGCGCGCCCGCGTGGATCGGCGCGCTCGGCGAGATCGTCGCCGAGAACCTGCAGGGCTGGCCCGTGAAGGCCGCCCAACCCGAAACGGTGAATTGAAATGACGACGCGGCCCCTGCGCGCATTGCGTTCGCTGCCCCCGAGGGGGCGGTCGGCCGCGTGGCGGCGGCCCGGCGGAGGCTGACATGAATTACAGGATTTCGACGGAACCCGGCGCGAAGCTGCGCATCGACAAGTGGCTGTGGGCGGCCCGCTTCTTCAAGACCCGCTCGCTCGCGTCCGACGCGGTCGACAAGGGGCACGTGAAGATCGGCGGCGCGGCGGTCAAGCCGGCCAAGGACGTGCGGGTCGGCGACGAGGTCGAGATTGCGATCGACGGTGTCGTCTGGCACATTGCCGTGCTGGGTATTTGCGACCTGCGCGGGCCCGCGAGCATTGCGCAGACGCTTTACGAGGAAACCGAAGCGGGGCGTGCCGCGCGGCTCGCCGAACTGGAGCGGCGGCGCACCTATCGCGAGCCGGCAGCCGAACTGCACGGCCGGCCGACCAAGCGCGACCGGCGCATCATCGACAGATTTTCTGGTGGGAGCTGAACATCTGGTCGAACGTCGCCAGCGCGCTTCCGTATTCGGTCGTGCGGTCGGTGACGGCTCCCGACAGGCAGATGGTGGTGGTGCCGGCGATCAGTACCAGCGCGACCACCGATATGGCAAAGGTCAGTTTCACGGTACTCGCCTCGACAAGACGGTGAATGCGGCGCCAGGTGGATGTCAGGCGACGGTCAGCTAGGGGTTAACACGCTTTTCCGACGCTTGAGTGGAGTGTAGTGCAGCCCCCTGTGCCGAGCTAGTACTTGTCGGGTAAGCGTTGTTACAGGCCGTTTCCTCCGATTTGGCGGCAAATGCGCGCAATCGGGCGGCGTGCCGCGCGGTTGTTTCGCGGCATTGGCGAATGCCGGCGAATAACCCTCTTGAAATTGCAGTTTTCGCCCTTATTTGCACCAACAATGTGCGGTGCCGCCGGTATACGAGCTGGCGGTTGCCGATTTGGCTTCAACCTCTAATCGACTTTCAGCGACATGGAAAACACGCAAGAGAACCCGGCTACCCAATCGGCCGAAGACATCGGTAGCGAGAAGCAGGCGGCGCAAGGCGCTGCTCCTGCCGCCGAAGCAGCCGACGCGGCGCTCGCGGAGGCTCAAGCCAAGGTCGCCGAGCTGCAGGAGAGCTACCTGCGGGCGAAGGCCGAGACCGAGAACGTCCGCCGCCGCGCGCAGGACGACGTCTCGAAGGCGCACAAGTTTGCGATCGAAAGCTTCGCGGAGCACCTGCTGCCCGTGCTGGACAGCCTCGAGGCGGCCGTCAGCGACACGTCCGGCGACATCACGAAGGTGCGCGAGGGTGTCGAGCTGACGCTGCGCCAGCTGACGAGCGCGCTCGAGAAGGGCCGCGTCGTCGCGATCAACCCGGTCGGCGAGAAGTTCGATCCGCACCAGCACCAGGCGATTTCGATGGTGCCGGCCGAGCAGGAGCCGAACACCGTCGTCGCCGTGCTGCAAAAGGGCTACACGATCGCCGACCGCGTGCTGCGCCCGGCGCTCGTCACCGTCGCGCAGCCGAAGTAAGGCCGGCGCGATGGTTCCCGCCGGCGTCGATCCGGCCGCGTTCGAGGCCTTCGACATGCGGGGGCTCGCCGCCGACACGTTCGACGCGGGCATCGACGGCGCCGGCGACGCCCCGGAGGAAGTCCCCTTGGGGGACGCACTCGCCGTGGTGTTCTTCTGGGGTGTCGACTGCTTCAACTGCGAGATCGCGAAGAAGGCGATGCTTGCCCAGCCCGACGCGATTCGCGCGCTGGACCTGAAGTGGTTCCACTGCAACGTGTACGAACACCACGAGCTGGGGCGCCGCTTCGGCCTGCACGGCGTGCCGACGTGGTTCTTCTTCCACCGCGGCAAGCGTCTCGGGCGCGCGACCGGCTGGCATGGCCTCGCGCAGTTCCAGGCGGCGGTGTCGGCGGCGCGCGCGAAGGTCGCGGCGGCGGGCGAGCACGACCGCGGTCCGAACGATCCGGCTACCGGCGGCGATTGAAAAAATTTAATATCCGCATCGCTTGGCGGGTCTTGAAAACGGGCTGGCCGGACGCATTTCGGGAACAGAGTTGAATTCTGGCGCGCGAATCCGCCCCAAAACGTGGGGTTTTGCGCAGCAAACAAGCATTTCTGGAGATTAGGAAAAAATGGGAAAGATCATCGGTATTGACCTCGGCACCACGAACTCGTGCGTCGCCATCATGGAAGGCAACCAGGTCAAGGTCATCGAGAACTCGGAAGGCACGCGCACGACGCCCTCGATCATCGCCTACATGGACGATAACGAAGTGCTCGTCGGCGCGCCGGCCAAGCGTCAGTCGGTGACCAACCCGAAGAACACGCTGTTCGCGGTGAAGCGCCTGATCGGCCGCCGCTTCGAAGAGAAGGAAGTCCAGAAGGACATCGGCCTGATGCCGTACACCATCGTCAAGGCCGACAACGGTGACGCATGGGTCGAGGCACACGGCGAGAAGCTCGCGCCGCCGCAAGTTTCGGCGGAAGTGCTGCGCAAGATGAAGAAGACGGCCGAAGACTACCTCGGCGAGCCGGTCACGGAAGCCGTGATCACGGTGCCGGCGTACTTCAACGACAGCCAGCGCCAGGCGACCAAGGACGCCGGCCGCATCGCGGGCCTCGAAGTCAAGCGGATCATCAACGAGCCGACTGCAGCCGCGCTCGCGTTCGGTCTCGACAAGGTCGAGAAGGGCGACCGCAAGATCGCCGTGTATGACCTCGGCGGCGGCACGTTCGACGTGTCGATCATCGAGATCGCGGACGTCGACGGCGAAATGCAGTTCGAAGTGCTGTCGACCAACGGCGACACGTTCCTCGGCGGCGAGGACTTCGACCAGCGCATCATCGATTACATCATCGGCGAGTTCAAGAAGGAGCAGGGCGTCGACCTGTCGAAGGACGTGCTCGCGCTGCAGCGCCTGAAGGAAGCCGCTGAAAAGGCGAAGATCGAGCTGTCGTCGAGCCAGCAGACCGAAATCAACCTGCCGTACATCACGGCCGACGCATCGGGCCCGAAGCACTTGAACCTGAAGATCACCCGCGCGAAGCTGGAAGCGCTGGTGGAAGACCTCGTCGAGCGCACGATCGAACCGTGCCGCATCGCGATCAAGGACGCAGGCGTCAAGGTGTCGGACATCGACGACGTGATCCTGGTCGGCGGCCAGACGCGCATGCCGAAGGTGCTGGAAAAGGTGAAGGAGTTCTTCGGCAAGGATCCGCGCCGTGACGTGAACCCGGACGAAGCCGTCGCAGTTGGCGCGGCGATCCAGGGCCAGGTCCTGTCGGGCGATCGCAAGGACGTGCTGCTGCTCGACGTGACCCCGCTGTCGCTCGGTATCGAGACGCTCGGCGGCGTGATGACGAAGATGATCAGCAAGAACACGACGATCCCGACGAAGCACGCGCAAGTGTATTCGACGGCGGACGACAACCAGTCGGCCGTGACGATCAAGGTGTTCCAGGGCGAACGCGAGATGGCGGCAGGCAACAAGCTGCTCGGCGAGTTCAACCTCGAAGGCATCCCGCCGTCGCCGCGCGGCGTGCCGCAGATCGAAGTGACCTTCGACATCGACGCGAACGGCATCCTGCACGTCGGCGCGAAGGACAAGGCGACCGGCAAGGAAAACAAGATCACGATCAAGGCGAACTCGGGCCTGTCCGACGCTGAAATCGATCAGATGATCAAGGACGCGGAAGCGAACGCAGCGGAAGACCACAAGCTGCGCGAGCTGGCTGATTCGCGCAACCAGGGCGACGCGCTGGTCCACAGCACGAAGAAGGCGCTCACCGAGTACGGCGACAAGCTGGACGCGGGCGAGAAGGAAAAGATCGAAGCGGCGCTGAAGTCGCTCGAGGACGTGCTGAAGGATACGTCGGCCGACAAGGCGGCGATCGACGCGAAGGTCGAGGAACTCGGTCAGGCTTCGCAGAAGCTCGGCGAAAAGATGTACGCCGACATGCAGGCGCAGCAGGCCGGCGCGGCGGGTGCAGCGGAAGGCGCGGCCCACGCGGGCGGTGCGCAGCAGGCTGCCGACGACGTCGTCGACGCCGAGTTCAAGGAAGTGAAGAAGGACTAAGCCGGGTTGCCATGGCACCGCACGCCGCGCGCGACACGCGCGCGGCGCGGCTGAACAGCGGTCTGTCTTTCCTTCCGGATGGCCGGATCGACTCCACGCCTGGCGGGCTTCGCGGCCCTCCGGGCACATTTGTTTTTTGGCGGGTGCTGCGCGAGCCGTCCGCGGACGGCGCAGCGCCAGACGAGTCGAGAGACTTTACTGCGGGCGAAAGGAGCCGCCGCGTGTGTGACGCGCGACGGCACAGTGAATCGATATGGCGAAACGGGATTACTACGAGGTTCTGGGCGTCGCAAAGAATGCGAGCGACGACGAAATCAAGAAGGCGTATCGCAAGCTTGCGATGAAGTATCACCCGGACCGCAATCCGGACAGCAAGGATGCGGAAGAGCATTTCAAGGAAGTGAAGGAAGCCTATGAAATGCTGTCGGACGACCAGAAGCGCGCGGCGTACGACCAGTACGGCCACGCGGGCGTCGATCCGAACATGGGTGGTGCGGGCGGCCAGGGTTTCGGCGGTTTCGCGGATGCGTTCGGCGACATCTTCGGCGACATCTTCGGTCAGGCCGCGGGCGGTGCCGCGCGCGGCGGCCGTGGCGGCCCGCAGGTGTATCGCGGCGCCGACCTGCGCTACAGCATGGAAATCACGCTCGAGCAGGCCGCGCACGGCTACGACACGCAGATCCGCGTGCCGAGCTGGGTGTCGTGCGAAGTCTGTCACGGGTCGGGTGCGAAGCCCGGCACGAAGCCGGAAACCTGCCCGACCTGTCACGGCCAGGGCACGGTGCGCATGTCGCAGGGCTTCTTCAGCATCCAGCAGACCTGCCCGAAGTGTCACGGCACCGGCACCTACATCCCCGAACCATGTGTGCATTGCCACGGCTCGGGCAAGGTGAAGGAAACCAAGACGCTCGAAGTGAAGATCCCGGCCGGCATCGACGACGGGATGCGGATCCGCTCGGCCGGCAACGGCGAGCCGGGCATCAACGGCGGGCCGCCGGGCGACCTGTACGTCGAGATCCATATCAAGCCGCACTCGGTGTTCGAGCGCGACGGCGACGATCTCCACTGCCAGATGCCGATCCCGTTCACGACCGCCGCACTCGGCGGCGAGATCGAGGTGCCGACGCTGGCCGGCCGTGCGTCGTTCCCGGTGCCGGAAGGCACGCAGTCGGGCAAGACGTTCCGCCTGCGCGGCAAGGGGATCAAGGGTTTGCGTTCGAGCATCGCGGGCGATCTGTACGTGCACGTGCAGGTCGAGACGCCCGTGAAGCTGACCGACCAGCAGCGCGACCTGCTCAAGCAGTTCGAGAAGTCGCTGGCCGAGGGCGGTGCGCGTCACAGCCCGCAGAGCAAGAGCTGGTTCGACCGGGTGAAGAGCTTCTTCGAGTAACGGCATGACTGAAGGCAACGAGAGCGCGTCGTTCGCGCTCTTGGACGATTGCGACTCGACCGCGTCCGCGCGGTCGAGTCGTTTGTATTCCGGTTTCGTGCACGAGCGCGTGTGCACGGATCCGGCACGGCTCGACGAACTCGATGCGGCGGTGGCGCAGGATCTGCGCGACGGGCTGCATGCGGTCGTCGTCGGCGATTACGAATTCGGACGCAATCTGGAAAGAGCGCAGCCGGGCCATGCCCCGCTGCGCTTTTTGCTGTATGCACGCTGCGAGCGCCTGTCGCGCGACGAAGTCGACGCGTGGCTCGCGCAGCAGGATGGCGGCGGCCCGCCGTCGATCGCGGGCGTCGCGCATGTTGCGAAAAGCGTGTCGCGCGACGCGTTCGACGCGGCGATCGCCGCGGTGCACGATGCGCTGCGCGCCGGCGATTCGTATCAGGTCAACTACACGTACCGGCTGAATTTCGACGTTTTCGGCACGCCGCTCGCGCTGTACCGGCGGCTGCGCGCGCGCCAGCCCGTGCGGTACGGCGCGCTGATCGCGCTGCCCGGCGGCGAGTGGGTCGTGTCGTGCTCGCCCGAGCTGTTCGTCGAGAAGCACGGCGACGTGCTGCGCGCGCGGCCGATGAAGGGCACCGCGCCGCGTTCGGCCGATCCCCGCGACGATGCGGCGGCTGCCGCGTTCCTCGCGAACGATCCGAAGAACCGCGCGGAAAACGTGATGATCGTCGACCTGCTGCGCAACGACGTATCGCGGATCGCGCGCACGGGCACCGTCAAGGTGCCGGCGCTGTTCTCCGTCGAACCGTATGCGTCGGTGTGGCAGATGACGTCGACGGTCGAGGCCGGTTGGCGCGCCGGCACGACGTTCGCGCAGATGCTGCGCGCGCTGTTTCCGTGCGGGTCGATCACCGGTGCGCCGAAGCACAAGACCATGGAGCTGATCGACGCGATCGAGTCGACGCCGCGCGGGCTCTATACCGGTGCGATCGGCTGGCTCGACGCCCCGCGGGATGTCGCGACCGAGGCGTCGCCCGACGGCGCGGCCGGCTGCGGCGATTTCTGCCTGTCGGTCGCGATCCGGACACTGACCCTCGAGGCGGTCGGTGCCGCTGCCGGCGAAACGATCGACGCGCATGGCCCGGCAACGGCGGCGGCCGGCCGGCGACGCGGCATGATGGGCGTCGGCGCGGGCATCGTGCTCGACAGCGTCGCCGCCGACGAATATGCGGAGTGCGAATTGAAAGCGCGATTCCTGACCGACGCCGATCCCGGCTTCCAGCTGTTCGAGACCACCGCCGCGACCCGTGCGGACGGCATCCGGCATCTCGCGCGCCATCTCGCGCGGCTGCAGCGCAGTGCGGATGCGTTCGGCTTCCGCTTCGACGCCGATGCGTTGCGCCGCGAGATCGCCGCGCGTTGCGCGGCACTCGACGGTGACGGCCGGTACCGGATGAAGCTCGCGCTCGCGAAGGACGGCACCGTCGATATTATTTCCGCACCGCTGAAGGCGCTACCCGCGGGGCCGGTCGGCGTGATGCTCGCGTCCGCGCACGGCTTCGCGCCGACCCGCACCGACGACGCATTGCTGCTGCACAAGACGACGCGCCGCGCCGAATACGACCGTGCATGGCAGGCGGCGGAAGCGCTCGGCGGTTTCGACATGCTGTTCGTCAACGAGCGCGGCGAGGTGACGGAAGGCGGGCGCTCGAACCTGTTCGTGAAGCTCGACGGCCAATGGGTGACGCCGCCGCTGACGAGCGGCGTGCTGCCGGGCGTGATGCGCGGCGTGCTGCTCGACGACCGGGCGTTCGGCGCGGTGGAGCGTGTCGTCACATGCGACGATCTTGCGCGCGCAGAAGCGCTGCTGCTGACCAATGCACTGCGCGGCGCGCTCGACGCGGTGTTGAAATCATGACGTGATGACGTGACGGCTCGCGCCGCCGGTCCGAAACAAAAAGCGCGGCGCCCCGCAAAGGGCGCCGCGCTTTTTTTTATCGACAGGGCAGGGCGCCGGCGAATGCGCCGCCGGCCGCGCGTCAGAACGAGTGTTCGGGGCCCGGGAACGTGCGGTCCTTCACCGCGCTCACGTAGGCTTCGACGGCCGCCTGGATGTTCGGCTGACCTTGCATGAAATCCTTCACGAAACGCGGACGCTTGCCGGGGAAAATGCCGAGCATGTCGTGCAGCACCAGCACCTGGCCCGAGCAATCGACGCCCGCGCCGATGCCGATCGTCGGGATCTTCAGCATGTGCGTGACTTCGGACGCGACGAGCGTCGGCACCGCTTCGAGCACGACGAGCTGCGCACCCGCGTCCTCGACCGCGCGCGCATCGCGCAGCAGCTGCGCGGCGCCGGCTTCGGTCTTGCCCTGCACCTTGAAGCCGCCGAACGCGTGCACCGATTGCGGCGTGAGGCCGACGTGCGCGCACACCGGCACCGAGCGTTCGACGAGGAAGCGGATCGTTTCGGCGAGCCATTCGCCGCCTTCGAGCTTGACCATCTGCGCGCCCGCGCGCATCAGCTTGACCGAGTTCGCGAACGCCTCGGCCGGCGTGCCGTACGTGCCGAACGGCAGATCGGCGACGATGAGCGCGCGCGGCTGTACGCGCGCGACGCACGCGGTGTGGTACGCGATGTCCTCGAGCGATACGGGCAGCGTGGTCGTGTGGCCCTGCAGCACGTTGCCGAGCGAATCGCCGATCAGCAGCACGTCGGTGCCGGCGCGATCGAGCAGCGCGGAAAAGCTCGCGTCGTAGCAGGTGAGCATCGCGATCTTCTCGTCGGCCTCGCGCATTGCCTGCAGCTTCGGCACCGTCACGGCAGGCCGGCTCGATTCCTGGAGATAGGTCATGGGAAATCCGGTTCGATAGGTGAAGAACGACAGGCGAGGACGCGTCAGCGCGTCGTCTCGCCCTTGACGAAGAATTCCTTGCGGCCGCGCATCGTGTCGATGCGCTCGATCAGCAGCGCGAGGTCTTCGGGGGAATCCAGCGGGTTCAGGTGTTCGGCTGCGACCGTCAGCACCGGCGTGCGGTCGTAGTGATAGAAGAATTCGTTGTACGCGTCGACGAGCGAGCGCAGGTACGCATCGCTGATCTGCAGCTCCATCGGCAGCCCGCGCTTCTGGATGCGCGAGAACAGCACCTCGGGGCTCGCCTGCAGATAGACGACGAGATCGGGCGCGGGCGCCTGCGGCACGTCGAGGTGCGTCGCAATCGACCGGTACAGCTGCCATTCGTCTTCCGGCAGGTTCAGCCGCGCGAAGATGTCGTTCTTCTGCGGCATGAAATCGGCGACGACGGGCCGGCCCGTGTCGAGCGCGCCGATCAGTTCGCGCGCCTGCTGCGCGCGCTGCAGCGCGAACGACAGCTGCGCGGGCAGCGCGTAGCGCGCGGTGTCGCGATAGAAGCGTTCGAGGAACGGGTTGTCCTGCGGGCGTTCGAGCAGCGTCTGCATCGACCAGCGCTCGCCGAGCAGGCGCGCGAGCGTCGTCTTGCCGACGCCGATCGGGCCTTCGATCACCAGATAGCGGTGCGGGGCGCGCAAGTCGGGCGCGGTGACGGTCAGTGGAGTGGGGTTCATCGGCAGCGGTTCTTGTCGGCGTCTGCGCTGGCGGCCAGGGCCTTCTGCATCAGACATTGACAGGCCTGCACCTTCTCGACGCGCTGGTTGGCAACCGCCGCGAGGAACGCGGCGGCGCGGCCGCGCGCGGGGATGTCGAGCGCCGGCTCGATCTCGACGAGCGGCACGAGCGCGAATGCGCGATCGGTGAGGCGCGGGTGCGGGACGATCAGGTCCGGTTCGTCGATCGAGTCGGTGCCGAACAGCAGGATGTCGAGGTCGAGCGTGCGCGGCGCGTTGCGATACGGGCGCTCGCGCCCGAAGTGATGTTCGATCTTCTGGCAGAGCGCGAGCAGCTCACGGGCCGACAGCGTCGTGTCGAGCTTGACGACGCAGTTGTAGTAATCGTCGCCGCCCGCTTCGAAGGGCGCCGTGCGATACAGGCTCGATTTGCCGAGGATCGAGATGGTGCGCTGCTGCGCAAGACACACCACCGCGTCCTTCAGGGTCTGGCGCGCATCGCCGAGATTCGCCCCCAGTCCGATATATGCAACCGTCATGGCATCACTTCCTACGTCGTTCGCCGGCGAGCGCGTCAGTCGTCGGAACCGCCTGCGGTGTCCGGCGCCTGCTCGGCTGCGCCTTCGCCCGGGTTGCGGTTTCGCGCACCGCCGCGGCGGCGCCGCTTGCGGGGCGATTTTTCCTTCGAGCCGCCCTGCGTGAGGAGTGCCTCACGAGCGGCTGCGTCGCCTTCGATGAAATCCGTCCACCACTGTCCGACTTCGGCTTCGAGCTCGCCGGATTCGCAGCGTAACAGGAGGAAATCATACCCCGCTCTAAACCTTTGGTGTTCCAGCAGCCTCATCGCGCTGCGGCCCGAGCGTTTCTCGAGGCGCAGCTGCAGGCCCCAGATCTCGCGCATGTCGGCCGAATAGCGCTTGTGGATCGCGAGTTTCTCGGTCTGCATGTCGAGCACGTCGTCCATCGCGCGATGGAGCGCCGGCACCGGGATTTCGCCCTCCGCCGTGTATTGCTCGAAGCGCTGGCGCATGTCGTGCCACAGCAGCGTCGCGAACAGGAAGCCCGGCGACACCGGCTTGCCGGCGCGCACGCGCGCGTCGGTGTTGTTCAGCGCGAGCGTGATGAATTTCTCGCCCTGCGGCTGTTCGAGCACGACGTCGAGGAGCGGCAGCAGCCCGTGGTGCAGCCCTTCCTTGCGCAGCTGCTGCAGGCACGCGAGCGCGTGGCCCGACAGCAACAGCTTCAGCATTTCGTCGAACAGGCGCGCGGCCGGCACGTTGTTGATCAGGTCGGCGAGCGCGTTGATCGGCTCGCGCGTGTGCGGCTCGATCTCGAAGCCGAGCTTCGCCGCGAAGCGCACGACGCGCAGCATCCGTACCGGATCCTCGCGATAGCGGGTGGCCGGATCGCCGATCATCCGCAGCAGACGGGCGCGCATGTCGGCCATCCCGTCGTGGTAGTCGAGCACCGTCTGCGTCGACGGGTCGTAGTACATCGCGTTGATCGTGAAATCGCGGCGCGCGGCGTCTTCGTGCTGTTCGCCCCAGACGTTGTCGCGCAGCACGCGGCCGCTCGCGTCCACCGCATGCGTGCGGCGATCGAGTTCGTCGCGCTTCAGGCGCTTCGGCGGCTCGGCAGCGGCAGCTTCGGGCGGCGCGTCGACCAGTGCGCGGAACGTCGACACTTCGATCAGTTCCTGGCCGAACTGCACGTGGACGATCTGGAAGCGGCGGCCGATCAGGCGCGCACGGCGGAACAGGCGCTGCACCTCGGTCGGCGTTGCGTCGGTGGCGACGTCGAAGTCCTTCGGCGCGATGCCGAGCAGCAGGTCGCGCACCGCACCGCCGACGATGAACGCGCGGAAGCCCGCCTGCTGCAGCGTGTCGGTCACGCGCACCGCGTTCTTCGAGATCAGCGACGGGTCGATCTGGTGCACGCTGGCCGGCACGACGGTCGGCTCGTGATTGCTGCGCGGCTTTTTGGCAGCGCCGCTGCGGCTACCCTTTGCGTGGCGCGGGGCAGGGGCCGTGTCGGCGGCGGGCGCCTCGGCGGGCGACGTTTGTTCGGCGCCGTCCTGGCCGAGCAGCTTGCGAATGAATTTTTTGATCACGACGTTCAGAAGAGATCTAGGATGCGCCAGCCGCGGTCGCTTGCATGCGCACGCAGCGTGTCGTCGGGGTTGGTCGCGATCGGGTCGGTGACTTTCTCGAGCAACGGGATGTCGTTGTGCGAGTCGCTGTAGAAGTAGCTGTGTTCGAAGTCGTCCCAGTGCTTGCCGAGCGACGCGAGCCACGCTTCGGTACGCACGATCTTGCCTTCGCGATAGCTCGGCGTGCCGGTCGGGCGGCCCGTGTAAGGCGAGTCGGGGTGCCCGTCGGTCGTTTCGACCTCGCACGCGATCAGCGTGTCGACGCCGAACGCGGTCGCGATCGGACGCGTGATGAATTCGTTGGTCGCGGTCACGACGCAGCACAGGTCGCCGGCATCGAGGTGCTTGCGCACGAGTTCGAGCGCGGCGGGCGTCATCGCGGGGCGGATCACCTCGTGCATGTATTGCTCGTGCCATTCGGCGAGCTGCGCGCGCGAATACTTCGCAAGCGGCGTGAGCATCGCGCACAGATACGCATGGATGTCGAGCTGGCCGGCCTTGTAGTCGGCGAAGAACTGATCGTTCTGACGCGAGAAGCTTTCCGCGTCGACGATGCCGAGCTTCACCATGAAGCGGCCCCATTCGTGGTCGCTATCGGTCGGGATCAGCGTGTGATCGAGGTCAAAGAGTGCCAGATTAGTCATGGAAGCGCATTTTACTCGAAGCGGTTCGGGCCTGTGCCCGGCGGTGCGATGTCGTCGCCGGGACGGGCCAGCATCCGGCGCAGCAGCGGCAGCGTGACGGCGCGTTTTTGCTCGAGCGAGAAGCGGTCGAGCGCGTCGAGCAGCGCCATCAGGCTGGGCATGTCGCGGCGGAAATGGGTCAGCAGGTATGCGGCGATGTCGTCGGTGAGCGCGATCCCGCGCTCCTTCGCCGCCAGTTTCAGCACGGCGATCTTGCCGGCGTCGGACGGCGGCGACAGGTGGAACACGAGCCCCCAGCCGAGCCGCGTGCGGAGATCCTCGCGCACGTCGAGCGCGAGCGGCGCCGCGGGGCCCGCCGCGACGAACGCGCTCGACGGGTGCGCGCGGACCTCGTTGAACAGGTTGAACAGCGCGACCTGCTGCGCGTCGCTCATGCGGTCGCAGTCGTCGATCGCGTAGATGCCGATGCGCGGGTCGAACGTGAACGCGCCGAGCGGGCTTTGCGGCGTCAGGTAGCGCGCGTAGCCGTACGACGCGTCGCTCACGAGCGCCTGCAGCAGATGGGTGCGGCCGCTGCCCGGCTCGCCCCAGATGTAGAACGACCGGTCCGGCACGGGCCCCGCCGCGAGCGCGAGGTCGAGCTTCTGGAGCCGCGAGATGAGCTCGTCGTTCTCTTCATTCATGATGAAGTTGTCGAACGTGGCGGGCGGCGGCGTGCCGAGATCGAGCGTCAGTTGACGGGACACAACAGTCACAATGCGGGTCGGTTGATGAAACGCGTGCCGTACGCCGGGCACGCGCGGGGGACTGCTGCGGTGGCTGCACGCACGGCCGCACGCACGGCGGCGCGCGGGTTTCGGCGCGGCTCGCGTAGCGATGAAAACGGGGACGTGTTGACCAAGATGCAATCCCTGACGATTCGGTGCTGGGAATTCCGGCCAACGGGCCGGCTTCGGGTAAAATCGCATTTTACCGACCTTCTCGCATTCCCCCATGAATCCTCCGAAATCCGCTCCTGACGCTCAGGGTCTGTCCTACCGCGACGCAGGCGTCGACATCGACGCGGGCGACGCTCTCATCGACAAGATCAAGCCTTTTGCGAAGAAAACCCTGCGCGACGGCGTGCTCGGCGGCATCGGCGGGTTCGGCGCGCTGTTCGAAGTGCCGAAGAAGTACCAGGAGCCCGTGCTCGTGTCGGGCACCGACGGCGTGGGCACCAAGCTCAAGCTGGCCTTTCATCTGAACAAACACGACACCGTCGGCCAGGATCTGGTGGCGATGAGCGTGAACGACATCCTCGTGCAGGGTGCCGAGCCGCTGTTCTTCCTCGACTACTTCGCGTGCGGCAAGCTCGACGTCGACACGGCCGCCACGGTCGTCAAGGGCATCGCGCACGGCTGCGAGCTGTCGGGCTGCGCGCTGATCGGCGGTGAAACGGCCGAAATGCCGGGCATGTACCCGGACGGCGAATACGACCTGGCCGGTTTCGCGGTCGGCGCGGTCGAGAAGAGCAAGATCATCGACGGCAGCACGATCGCCGAAGGCGACGTGGTGCTCGGCCTCGCGTCGAGCGGCATCCACTCGAACGGCTTCTCGCTCGTGCGCAAGATCATCGAGCGCGCGAACCCCGACCTGTCGGCCGACTTCCACGGCCGCTCGCTGGCCGACACGCTGATGGCGCCCACGCGCATCTACGTGAAGCCGCTGCTCGCGCTGATGCAGAAGCTGTCGGTGAAGGGCATGGCGCACATCACCGGTGGCGGCCTCGTCGAGAACATTCCGCGCGTGCTGCGTGAAGGCCTCACGGCCGAGCTCGACCAGAACGCATGGCCGCTGCCGCCGCTGTTCAAGTGGCTGCAGGAGCACGGCGGTGTCGCCGATGCGGAAATGCACCGCGTGTTCAACTGCGGGATCGGGATGGCCGTGATCGTCTCGGCAGCCGATGCCGACGCAGCGATCGCCGACCTGACGGCCGCCGGCGAGCAGGTGTGGAAGATCGGCACCGTGCGTGCGAGCCGCGAAGGCGAGGCGCAGACGGTCGTGGTCTGACGCACTGCAGCAGCAGATGCAGCAAGGAAAACCGCCCGGAGTCGATCCGGGCGGTTTTTTTTCGGGTGCCGGATCGAGTATCGGGTGCCGATGAAGGAGGAACGACGATGACCGAGGACGAACGCGCGATTCGTGAACTGGTGGAAACCTTGTTCGTGTCGAGCCGGCGCGCGTCGAACCGGCCCGGCTAACGATCCGCGATACCGCCGTCCAGCACGCGTTCGAGCGCATCGACCGCCCGCCCGGTCGAATCGGGTGACACGCAGTCGACGACGATCCGCTCGGGCATCGCGCGCAGCCACGTGATCTGCCGTTTGCACAGTTGGCGCGTCGCGAAGATGCCCTTGTCGCGCATCGTCCGGTAATCGGTGTCGCCGTCGAGGAATTCCCACGCCTGCCGGTAGCCGACGCAGCGCATCGACGGCAGGCCGAGGTGGAGATCCTCGCGACGGCGCAGCCGCTCGACTTCGTCGATGAAGCCTGCGTCGAGCATCGCGTCGAAGCGTTGCGCGATACGCGCGTGCAGCACCGCGCGGTCCGACGGTTCGAGCGCCACCGGCACGAAGCGGTAGGCGGCGGCCGCATCGTCCGCGCGCCGCGGCGCCGCGAGCAGCGCCGACATCGGCTGCCCGCTCAGCAGGAACACTTCGAGCGCACGCTGGATCCGCTGCGAATCGTTCGGCGCGAGCCGTGCGGCCGTCGCGGGGTCGACCTGCGCGAGCCGCGCATGCAGTGCGGGCCAGCCGTCGCGCGCGGCGTCGGCATCGAGCTCCGCGCGCACGGCCGGATCGGCGGTCGGCAGGTCGTTGAGACCTTGCGTCAGCGCCTTGTAGTACAGCATCGTGCCGCCCGCGAGCAGTGGCGTGCGGCCGCGCGCGGCGATCTCGCCGATCACGCGCAGCGCGTCCGCGCGGAATTCGGCCGCCGAATAGGCGTCGGCCGGGTCGATGATGTCGATCAGATGGTGCGGCACGCTCGCGCGCTCGTCACGCGTCGGCTTCGCGGTGCCGATATCCATGTCGCGGTAGACGAGCGCCGAATCGACGCTGACGATCTCGATCGGGCGGCGCGCGGCGAGCGCCAGCGCCGCGGCCGTCTTGCCCGAGGCAGTGGGGCCGAGCAGGCAGGCGATCGTCGTCGGTGGGGACTGCGGTGAAGCGCTCATTGTCCGCGCATGAAGAGGCGGTCGAGATCGTTCAGCGTGAGCTGATACCACGTCGGCCGGCCGTGATTGCACTGGTCCGCGCGTTCGGTCGCTTCCATCTGGCGCAGCAGCGCGTTCATTTCGTCGAGCGTCAGGCGCCGGTTCGCACGCACCGCGTGGTGGCACGCGAGCGTGCCGAGCAGCTCGTGCTGGCGCTCGGTGAGCACGCGCGAGCCGCCGAACGCGTGCAGGTCCGCGAGCACTGCGCGCGCGAGCGACTGCAGGTCCGCGTCCTTCAGCAGCGCGGGCACCGCGCGGATCGCGAGCGTCGTCGGCGACAGCACCGCGAGGTCGAAACCCAGCGATTCAAGCGTGTCGCGCTCTTCCTCGACCGTGCCGATCTCGATCGGCGTCGCCGTCATCGAGATCGGTAGCAGCAGCGCCTGCACGGCGACCGTGCGGTCGGCCAGCGCGTTCTTGAACTGTTCGTACAGGATCCGTTCGTGCGCCGCGTGCATGTCGACGATCACGAGGCCGTGCGCGTTCTGCGCGAGCACGTAGATCCCGTGGATCTGGCCGAGCGCGAAGCCGAGCGGCTGCTCGTCGTGTGCGGTGCCGGCGAGCGGCGCTGCGACGAAGCCTGGCAGCGGTGCGATCGGCGCATCGGCCGAATCTGCGGATGCGCGCGCGACGATCGTCGTGCCGTCCGGCGTGCCCGCCCCCGTGTCCTTGCGGCCGAACAGCGCGTCGTAGAGCGCGAGCGGCTGTGCGACCGGCAGCGTGCCCTGCGTCATGCGCGCCTGGCGCATCCACGTGTTGCCCGATGAAGACGATGACGACGGCGACGAGAAGCCGCTGCCGCCCGTACCGGTGGCCGCGGGCTGGCCGAGCGGTGTATTCAGGAACGAGGCAGGTCCGGCCGGCGCCGGTGAGAGCTGCGCGGCATGGCCGCCCGCGGTGGTTTCCGGCGACGCGCCGGCGTGGCGCGCAAGCGCGCGCTGCACCGCGTGGAAGACGTACTGGTGGATCGAGCGCGAATCGCGGAACCGCACTTCGATCTTCGACGGGTGCACGTTCACGTCGACCGCTTCGGGCGGCAGGTCGAGGAACAGTACGTACGACGGGTAGCGATCGCCGTGGAGGACGTCTTCGTAGGCCGCACGCACCGCGTGCGTGAGCAGCTTGTCGCGCACGAAGCGGCCGTTTACGAAGAAATATTGCTGGTCGGCGCGGCCGCGGCTCGCGGTCGGCAGCCCGGCACAGCCGTAGACGGCGAGCGGCCCGGCCTGCTCGTCGAGCGGCAGGTGCGCGGTCGCGAAGCTGTCGCCGAGTATCTTTGCGACGCGCTGCGCGGGCTCGGTCGCGTTCCAGTGCTCGACGGCCTTGCCGTTGTGCAGCACCGAGATCGCGACGTCTGGCCGCGCGAGCGCCGCGCGGCGGATCATTTCGAGGCAGTGGCCGAACTCGGTCTGCTCGCTTTTCAGGAACTTGCGGCGCGCGGGCGTGTTGAAGTACAGCTCGCGCACCTCGATCGTCGTGCCGACTGCGCCGGCCGCCGGCGACAGCGCGCCCGTGGTCGCGTCGATCTTCGTCGCATGCGCGACGTCAGCTGTGCGGCTCGTGATGGACATCTCGGCGACCGACGCGATCGACGCGAGCGCTTCGCCGCGGAACCCGAGCGTCGCGACCGCCTCGAGCTCCTCGAGCGAGCGGATCTTGCTCGTCGCGTGGCGCATCAGCGCGAGCGGCAGTTCGCCGGGCGGAATCCCGCAGCCGTCGTCGGTGAACGAGATGCGCTTGACGCCGCCTTCCTCGAGCACGATGCGCAATGTGCTCGCGCCGGCGTCCATCGCGTTTTCGAGCAACTCCTTGACGACCGACGCCGGGCGTTCGACGACCTCGCCGGCGGCGATCTGGCTGATCAGCTGGTCGGGCAGGGGCTGGATCGCGCGCAGCGGGCGCGGAGCGGGGGCGGGCGCGGCGCCCGCGCCCGTTTCGGTGATTTCGGACATGGCCGAATTATAGCGAGGCGGCGGGTGCGTGCCGGGGCCGCGTCCGGTTACGTTTTTTCACGGAGCCTTAAGGTAGTTTCGGTATCATGGCTCCGTTGCGCGCGCGGCCTTGTCCGGCGGGCATTCCGCTTATTCCGGCCGTTCCGGCCCCTTCGCCTTCGAGGAATCGCATTTGGATACGCTGCTTCATTTCGTCAACCTGGTCCTGCATATCGATGCGTTCCTCGGCGACTTCATCCGGCAGTACGGTGCATGGGTGTATCTGGTGTTGTTCCTGATCGTGTTCTGCGAGACGGGGCTCGTCGTGTTGCCGTTCCTGCCAGGCGATTCGCTGCTGTTCATCGGCGGCGCGTTCGCGGCGACGGGCGACATGCACATCGGCGCGCTGATCGCGCTGCTGCTGGTCGCGGCGATTTCCGGCAATACCGTGAACTACCTGATCGGCCGCTGGATCGGCCCGAAGGTATTCAATACCCATATCCCGGTGCTCGAGCGCTTCCTCGACCGCGCGGCGCTGCAGAAGACCCACTCGTTCTACGACAAGCACGGCGGCAAGACGATCGTGCTCGCGCGCTTCATCCCGGTCGTGCGCACGTTCGCGCCGTTCGTCGCGGGCGCGTCGTCGATGAGCGTGGCGCGCTTCCAGCTGTTCAACGTGATCGGCGCGGTGGTCTGGGTCATGCTGTTGGTGCTGCTCGGGTACTTCTTCGGCAACATTCCGTTTATTCGGCAATACCTGAACGTGATCGTGCTGGCGGGGATCGGCGCGGCGATCGTGCCAGTTGTGCTCGGGGCGCTGTGGAAGCTGGTGCGCGGGCGGAATTCGGGTGATACGCAGAAGACGGGTGGGCGTTGAGCCGGTACGTTTTCGCTTCGGCGCAGTAAAAGAGCGTGGCGGCTGCCACGCTTTTTTTTCGTCCGTGCGGTTTGGCTGGTTGCCGATGTACGACGCTGCCGTCAGGCGTTGCGGTGCGAGATCGGCGTTTCGGGCGTCGGGTATTGCGCGTCGCGGAACGTCTCGAGGATCACGCGGTTGGTATCGCAGTACACCTGCCAGTAGTTCTCCGGCTGCGTCGACGGGCGCACGAACAGCAGCGGGCCCTCCGGCGTGAACTGCAGCACGCCGACGTCCGGTGCCGGCGCCTTCAGCACGTTCGGGATCTGCTGGATCTGCGTCTTCAGGCGGTTGATCGCGTCGACCGCGTCGACTCCGTTCGCGATCTTCGCGGTCAGGTCGACGCGGCGATGCGGCGTCGCGCTGTAGTTCGCGATGTTGTCGGAGAAGATCTTGTTGTTGCCGACGATCGTCACGATGTTGTCGGCGGTGATGATCGTCGTGCCGAACAGGCCGAGTTCCTTCACCGTGCCGGTGACGCCGCCTGCGCTGATCACGTCGCCGATCTTGAACGGGCGCAGCACCTGCATGAACACACCGGCGGCGAAGTGCGCGAGCAGGCCGCCCCAGGCGGTGCCGATCGCGAGGCCGAGGCCGGCGAGCAGCGCGGCGAACGACGTGGTCTGAACGCCGAAGATCTGCAGGATCGCGAGGATCAGCAGGATCGTCAGCAGCACGCTGACCACCGAGGTCAGGTAGTCGGTGAGCGTCGGGTCGACCTTGCCGCTGCGGCGCACGATCTTGCCGAGCAGGCGGGTAGCGATGCGGATCGCCCAGCGGCCGACGAACCACAAGGCGATCGCGGCGAGGAGGTTCAGGCCGAAGTCGAGGCCGCGGGTCATCAGGAATTGCTGGGCGGTTTCTAGGTTCAGCATGGGGGCTCCGGGGTGAGGGGGCGGGAGACTGGTCTTGGAAACGCTGGACCGTTTATAACCGAGCCGGTCTGCGCTGGCAACTTCGCCAAGTAATCGGGCTTGAGCGATGCATGGCTTATCTCTATTCGTGTTGTACTCTGTAAATGCTCGATCGAGCGGTTGTTCCAATACTGCCTGCGCGCGCGTTGCGTGCCGGCATGATTTACCGGCGGACCTCGATGGCGAGCGGTATCCGGAAGAGCTGATTGCAATCTGGAGCGATGCGGCGTTCAACCAGAACGGAGATTGAATGAGCAACACGAGAAGAAAAATACTTGCGGCATTGGCAAATACGCTGGTCGGTGGCACCGCTGTGCTGGCGGCATTTGCTCGTGCGGCCGATGCCGCGACAGTCGACTCGACTGTCGACCATTCGAATCGCGCGCTCGATCCGGTCGATTTTGGTGCAAAGGGCGATGGCGTGATCGACGATACGCAAGCCTTGCTCAGGCTTGCCGCGATGCCTGCTGCATTGCGAATAGATGGCCAGGGGCGGACGTATGTCGTATCGCAGCCGATCACGTTTTCCCGGCAGGTCGACCTGAAGATCCGATTAAAGGCGTCTGGTGCGTTTCCGCAAGGCGGCAACATGCTTGTGGTCGGCGCGGATCAATCCGTCATCGATATCGATGTGGACGGTAACACACGCTCGCTGGTCGGCGTGAAGGTCTCGGGGAGCGGTGTACGCGGTCGGGTGCGTGGTGACAATATCTACGGTAGCGACGTCAAGGTCGGTGGCGGAATGCAGAGCGTGCTTTTCGTTACCGGGAATAACTGTCGTATCGACGTGCACGGGGAAAATCTTCTGTCAGCAAGTGCCACCAATCCGTCGGTGCCTCGTGTCCTGAGTACCGGAGCCGTAACCGGATGCGTATTCGGCAGCGTCACGGGAAATAATGTGACCGCTTTGTGGATCAATCAGGCTGGTGAAGTCACCGTGAATTTCCTGCGCGCGTACAAATGCGGAAACAACGGTATTTACGATATTGCTGCAGGCGGCAAGATCAAGGTCGGAACTGCGATATTCGAAGATGATCTGGACCTGAATCTGCAGACGGTGGTGAGCGAAAGCGATGTATCCATCGGATCGTTGATTGTACGCGACGTGTGGGGTTATGCCGCGGTCGACAAGGGAGGGAATCTGAAGATCGGGCATTACTCGATTCAGAATCGTGCATCCCGAAAGGCCCACCAGGTGGCCGTTGCGCGCGAAAAGGCGACAACGTGCGAGATCGAGATCGGCGACGTGACGGGAACGTACATGCTGACGGCTGCCTCCAATGGCGGAGGTGTTTTTCAGTTTTACGACGGAAACATCTCGGCCCTGAAAGTCGGTCGCATCAAGCTCGAGCTTCTGTATGGGGCGGGGTCGACAACCGAACTGTTTCGTCAGACCAGCGGACACGGGGCGTGCGAAATTGGCGATCTGGCGCTGACGTTGACTGATACAACGGGCCGCTTGACGCCGGCAACGGTCCTGTCATGGAACTTCCCGAATTACGACAAGCCGTCCTATCTGAACCACTGTTCCCTCGTCAGTTCAAGCGCGACGCTGCGAGTGCGGAACGTGGCGCAACCGAACATGAAGACGATGGATGTCGAATTGCTGCGGAGCGACGGTTCCATCCTGTCAAGCCCGACGCCGATCAGCCCGCGCAAGCCTGCGCCGCTTTCCCGAGATCGGCGCACCGAAGGCCCTGACTATCGCAAAGATGGACACGACTAGCAGTGAATATCGCGTACCCGGCGACATTCGAGCGGATGTGCGTCGAGCCGGACTCGCCAAGCGTTCAGGTGCGCAAGTCCCGGGAGGTTCAGCGTGGTGCGGCGAAAGGTTGTCCGGCGGGCTGCGATTGGCGCCGGACGGTATCAATACATCACACCAATAGATGATGCCGACGTCATCGCACTGTTGCGTAACTGGCGTGATTCCGCCCGCTATTGACAGGGCGAAAAATCGTCTGGGGAGGTGATTTAAAACGATGTTTCATCTGCGGGCCGGACATGGCATTAGTCGGCTTTGCATCGAGTTGGTTACCAAATATTACGAGCGCGAAGCGCCGCCTCAGTCGGGTTCGAGTAGGGGGGAGGTTCGATCGTATCCATTGCGCGCACCGACATTTCCAGTCTCTTGCGTACGGCAACGTTTTCGTCGGGGAATGTCGCTGCTTTTGCGTGCCTTTGCGTTGTTTTAGATGCGTGGGCAGCGGTGAGTCGAGCGTCGTGTCAATCGGATCGAGATGCATGATGACTATCCGAATTTGCGCATTTTGATCAGGCCGGGCAGCGAGTATGGCGGATCGCCCTGTCTACCCCGTGTCGTAAAGATGCTTAAAATCGTAAAAATTTACGGGTGAACCGAACGATCCGCGGTAGAATGCGGCGCCGCGATTGTAGACGCGCGGAGGCATTATGGAGGCGCCGCGAGCCATTGAGCTGTGCGCGTCACGATGCAATTCAAGAAAATGTTACCGGGGTAATTATGGAAGGCCTGCCGACAGGGGGCAGTGCGCTGGGCAGGGCGTTTTCCATTCAGCGCAGAGTTGTCTATGCGCTGTTCCTGCGCGAACTGAAAACACGCTTTGGCAAGCAGCGGCTCGGCTACCTGTGGGCGTTTCTCGAGCCTGTTGTTCACATGCTGGTGCTCTTCGCGATTCTCGGGTTGATCGCGAAACATGCGATGCCGGTCATTTCTTTCCCGGTGTTCCTGATATGCGGGCTCGTGCCGTATTTCATGTTCCTCAATATCACGCTTCGGTCGCTGAATGCGCTCGAGGCTAATCTCGGGCTGCTGAGCTATCGCCCCGTTCATCCAATCGATACGTTGATCGCACGTGCCGCGCTTGAATTGGTTATCAGCGTCATCGTGTTTGCCGTGTTGCTGCTGATTCTTGCGTTGGGCGAGCAGTCGGTGGAATTGAGCGACATACCGGAACTGGCGGCAATTTGGATTCTGGTGACGATTCTCGGGCTGGGAATCGGTATTATTTTCATGGTAATCGGCCATGAATTCCCGGTAAGCGAAAAGGTTATCCCGCTGCTGATGCGGCCGCTTTATTTCATCAGCTCGGTCATGTATCCGTTGACGTCAATACCGGCGCAGTATCGTGGATTGCTGCTCTGGAATCCGCTCGTTCATGCCTTCGAGTTGATGCGGCACGCCGTCGTTTCCGAATACAACATCGAGCGGGTCAGTCTGACGTATCTGACATTCAGCACGTTCCTCATCTTCTTTTTTGGATTGGCCTTGTACAAGGCGCGCGAACCGTCACTGTTGCGATCATGATTCGTATTGAAAATCTCACGAAATCGTACAGGACGCCTTCCGGCCGACATTACGTGTTCAAGGACGTCACGGTAGAAATTCCTTCCGGGAAAAGTATCGGGCTGATCGGCCGGAACGGGGCGGGCAAGAGTACGTTGCTGAGCATTATCGGCGGTATCGATCGACCCGATCGCGGCCGTGTGATTACGAACAAGCGCATTTCGTGGCCGGTCGGACTTTCGAACGGCTTCCAGAGCAGCATGACGGGACGCGAGAACGTGAAGTTCGTCGCCCGGTTGTATGCCGCCAGGCACGAGCTGGACGAGAAGGTGAAGTTCGTTGCGGACTTCTGCGAGCTTGGCCGATTCTTCGACATGCCGATCCGCAGCTACTCGACCGGCATGCGTGCGCGCCTCGGGTTCGGGTTGTCGATGGCGTTCGATTTCGATTACTACGTGATTGATGAGGTGACTGCGGTCGGGGATGCCGTGTTCCGCAAGAAGAGTGAAGCGCTGATGGAGGCCCGGCGGGAGGTCAGTCAGTTTATTTTCGTTTCGCACGGTCTCGATGAGGTTCGGCGGGTCTGCGATGTCGGATTGCTTATTGGTGACGGGAAAGTAACGTACTACCCGGACGTCAATGAGGCGATCGAAGTTTATAAGCAAGCAAACAATGTCTGATTGGATGGGGCGGCTGCGCGAACATCGCCTGCCCGTGATACTCATTGCGATACCGTTAGTGGTGTGCGGCCTGTACCTCGGGCTGATTTCGCGCAGCCGTTACGTCAGCGAGTCGATGGTGATGGTGAAGGACGCCGGGAGGTCGGTGACCTCGGGGTTGAACATCCAGGCGTTGCTCGGCGGCGCGGGTGACGCAACCGCGCGGGACGACGCGATCGTGCTCAAGGAGTACATCGAATCGCCCGACATGCTCGCGAAAGTCGATGCGCGACTCAAGCTGAAGCAGGCGTTCAGCAATGTCGGTCTGGACTGGCTGAACCGTCTGTCACCGCAAGCGACGCGCGAGCAGATGCTCAAGTTCTATCTGCGCCGCCTCAGCGTGAATGTCGATGAAAAGGCCGGCATCCTGACGATTCGCACTCAGGGGATGTCGCCCGAGTTCGCGCAGCAATTCAATCGAATTCTGTTGGCCGAGAGTGAGTCGTTTCTGAACGAGATGTCGCATCGCGTGGCGCGGAACGACATGCAGTTCGCGCGCGACGAAATCGATCGCTCGTATGACGAAGTGAAGGGTGCGCGCGATTCGGTCATCGCGTTCGAAAACAAGACGGGAATGCTGGATCCGACTGCGAGTGCCGAAGCCGGCGGACGCATGGTGGCCGAAATGCAGGTCAAGCAGGCGGAGCTCGAGGCGGAGTTGCGCAACCTGCTCACCTACATGAATGAAAGTGCGCCGCCCGTGGTCGCCAAGCGCAACGCGTTGTCGTCGCTTACCGCGCAAATTGCGCTCGAGAAGACCAAGCTGAGTGCGCCGGGCGACGGAAAGATGAACCGCACCGCCGCGCAATATGCGGAACTGAAGGCGCGATTGCAGTTTGCGACGGACCTGTACAAGGTTTCATTGTCGACCTTCGAGAAGGCGCGGGTCGAATCGGCTCACAAGGCCAAGAGCCTTTCGGTGATCGTAATGCCGAACCTGCCGGAAGAGGCGGAATACCCGCGCAGGCTCCATATCCTGTCGTCACTCGCGGTGGGACTGTTGCTGTTGTACGGCGTTGTCAGATTGACACAGGCGATTATCGAAGATCACCGAACCTGACGCAGGCTGTCCATAGGTGCCGTGCTGCGAATATCGCGCCGTACGACACCCCATTGAATCAAAACTGGCGGGGTATATGTCGCGGTCGTTTGCGGGGCAAAGGAAGCGTCCGATCGTCGACGTGTGCAATTAAATCGACATGACCAATTTATCAAGAAGCCGGATCGCATCGGCGCTGCTCGTCTTGAGCGTCGCCAGTGCGGGTGCGTCGGCGGCAACGACCGACTCGCTATTCGGGATTTCGACGGGCACAAGCGACAGCGGCTCGACATCGTCCCGGACGGCATCCGGCAATACTCAGCAATTCAGCTATAGCCCGGACGATGCGTCGCTGGCGGTAGCCGCACTCGCGATGCAAAACGCGAAGCTTGGGCGTCAGCAAGGCGGTTCCGGCGGAATGGCGCCGGGGTCGGGCGATGTATCGGTCATGCCGCAGGCGCCGAACAACATGTTCGGTTCGCAGTTGTTCGGCGGCACCTTCCACAACAGTCGAGGTTCGGGCTTCAATCCCGGGTATCAGGTCAGCATCGGCGATACGGTCACACTGCGCATGTGGGGTGCATTCGCCTTCGACGGTCAGTTGATCGTCGATCCGCAGGGCAACATCTTCGTGCCTAACGTCGGCCCGGTTACCGTTGCTGGCGTGCGCAATGCGGAGCTGAACGGGCGCGTGCTTGCCGAGGTGCGCAGGGTCTACAAGGCGAACGTGAACGTCTATGCGAGCCTCGACGTTGCGCAGCCGGTCAAGGTGTATGTCACGGGATACGTCAAGCAGCCGGGTATGTACGGCGGCATCGCGTCCGAGAGCATCCTGTCCTATATCGACAAGGCCGGTGGTGTCGACGTCGAGCGCGGCAGCTACGTCGACGTGACGGTCAAGCGCGGTGGCGCCGTGCGCAAGCACTTCAACCTCTACGACTTTCTGCTCAACGGCGTCATCGACCAACTCCAGTTGGCGGACGGCGACGTCATCGTCGTGGGGCCGCGCGAGCACGTCTTCTCGGTGCGCGGCGAGGTGTACAACGCATACGATTTCGAGTTCGGCGCACCGGTCATTTCGCTGCAGCAGGCGCTCGCCATCGCGCGGCCCAAGCCTGGAGCGACGCACGTCAGCATCGTGCGCCGCCAGGGTAGCAAAAGAACGAGCGAGTACTACCCGATTGCCGACGCAACGAATGTGAAGTTAAACGACGGCGATCAACTGGTCGTTACCGCGGATCGTTACGCCGGCACGATTCAGGTTCGAGTCGAGGGGGCTCATTCCGGCGAGCACGCGCTGGTGTTGCCTTACGGCGCGACGATGGCGCAGGTTCTCGGTCAGATCAGGGCAAATCCGTTGTCGCGCGTCGACGAGGTCCAGTTGTTCCGCAAGTCGGTTGCCGATCGGCAGAAGGAAATGCTGGCCGTCGAACTCCAGAAGCTGCAGGAGGCCGCGCTGTCGGCTCCTTCCGCGACGAGCGAGGAAGCGAACTTGCGCGCGAAGGAAGCCGAGGGCATTACCAAATTCGCCGCGCTGGCCAGCAAAACCGAGTTCAAGGGGCAGGTCGTTCTCAACGAAAAGACGATGAGCGACGTGATTCTCGAGGACGGGGATGTCATCAATATTCCCGAGCGTACGAGCGTTGTCATGGTGCATGGAGAGGTGCTCTTCCCGAATGCCGTCGAGTGGCAATCGGGCATGACGGCAGACGACTACATTTCGCACGTCGGCGGATATACGCAGAAGGCGGACAACAGCAAGATCGTCGTGATTCATCAGAACGGCAAGGCAGAGCTCGCGGAGAGTGGTACGAAGATTGCTTCAGGTGACGAGTTGATGGTGTTGCCGAAGGTGAAATCGAAGAATATCGAGATCACCCGAGGAATTACTCAAATCCTGTATCAAATGGCCGTTGCGGCGAGGGTGATCTTCTTCTGGTAACAGGTAGCACGTTACGTAACGTGATCGCGATCGCGTTACGTAACGCAAAAGAGGGCCGCAGCGCGTACTGGTACGAGCGCATTTCGGCGGTGTGCCCGGAAACGGGCTTATACAAAAGCAAAAAGACAGCATGAAAATTCTGACCGTGTTTGGCACGCGGCCGGAGGCGATCAAGATGGCGCCACTGGTGCACGCGCTTAGGGGGAAGCCGGGTGTGGATTGTCGCGTATGCGTCACCGCACAACACCGGCAAATGCTCGATCAGGTGCTCGACCTGTTCGAGATCAAGCCAGATTACGATCTGAACTTGATGAAGGCAGGGCAGACGCTGCAATCGATCACGTGCGATATCGTGAACGAGATCACACCGGTTCTGGAATCGTTCCGTCCGGACTACGTACTCGTGCACGGCGACACGACGACGACGTTTGCGAGTGCGCTGGCCTCGTTCTATCTGAAAATCAAGGTCGGACACATCGAGGCAGGGCTGCGCAGCGGAGACATGTATTCCCCGTGGCCGGAGGAGGGGAATCGCAAGTTGACCGGTCAGCTTGCCGATCTGCACTTCGCACCGACCGAAGCTTCACGCGAGAATCTTATTGCAGAACGCGTGCGCGACGAAGACATCATCGTCACGGGCAACACGGTCATCGATGCGTTGTTGGCCGTGACGCGACGTCTCGAACAGGACGACGCATTGCAGAGCCAGATGCGCGAAGCATTCCCGATGCTTGACCCTGAGCGCCGCATGGTGCTGGTCACCGCGCATCGCCGCGAGAATTTCGGCGACGGTATCCGGAACATCTGCCATGCCATCAGGCAACTTGCGAGCCGGTACAAGGATGTCGACTTCGTCTATCCGATCCATCTGAATCCGCAAGTCAAGCTGCCCGCCGAAGAGATTCTTTCGGGCATCGCAAACGTGCATCTCCTGAATCCCCAGGATTATCTGCCGTTCGTATACCTGATGTCGCGTTCCACGGTGATTCTGACCGACTCGGGCGGCATTCAGGAAGAGGCCCCGTCGCTTGGCAAGCCGGTGCTTGTCATGCGTGACACGACCGAGCGACCGGAGGCGGTTGCCGCGGGCACCGTGCGTCTCGTTGGTTCGGACAGCCATCGAATCGTTGCCGCGTGCAGTGAACTGCTCGACGACCCGGTCCGCTACGAGGAAATGGCTCGCGCGCACAACCCATATGGCGACGGCCTCGCGTGCGACCGGATCGTTTCGTTTCTCGCCGGTGGTGTTACCGACCAGGGGCAGACAGCGGCCGAGCTGCTCGCTGACTGAAAGGCCGGTATCCGCCAGTAGGACCGAATCGATCGGGACATCGCACTCGAATTGCCCGCCTGCGCGGGCGATGCGCGAAGAATCAACAAGCAATCAAGGATGTATTGTGACGCAATCTATTAATACCGTTTCCGTCATCGGCCTCGGATACATCGGCTTGCCGACCGCCGCCGTGCTGGCTTCGCGCAAGGTCCGCGTGATCGGTGTGGACATCGACAGGAATGCTGTCGATACGATCAATGCGGGCAAAGTACATATCGTCGAACCGGAACTGGACAGTGTCGTTCGAGACGCGGTTCGGGAAGGGTGGCTGCGGGCTTCGATGGTCGCCGAGCCGGCCGATGCGTTCATGATTGCGGTGCCGACTCCGTTCCGTGCCGGCTACGAGCCGGATCTTTCGTACGTGAAGGCCGCCAGCGAATCGATCGCGCCGGTTCTCAGGAAAGGCAACGTCGTGATTCTCGAATCGACGTCGCCGGTCGGAACCACGGAGCAGATGGCGAAATGGCTTTCGCAAATGCGCAAGGATCTCGTATTCGCGAGCGATGGGGCGCAAGAGTGCGACGTCCATGTCGCGTATTGCCCCGAGCGCGTCCTGCCGGGGCAGGTGATTCGCGAACTGGTGGAGAACGATCGCGTGATCGGCGGCCTCAATGCGGCATCGGCGGTGCGTGCACAGGACGTCTATCGCATCTTCGTAAAGGGCCAACTGCTGATTACCGACGCGCGTACGGCGGAGATGTCCAAGCTCACGGAAAACGCATTCCGCGACGTCAACATTGCTTTCGCCAACGAACTGTCGTTGATCTGCGACAAGCTGAATATCGACGTGTGGGAGCTTATCCAGATCGCCAACCATCATCCGCGCGTCAACATCCTGCAGCCGGGGCCCGGGGTGGGCGGCCACTGCATCGCAGTCGATCCATGGTTCATCGTGAACAAGACGCCTGAACAGGCAAGGCTGATCCGCGCCGCCCGCGAGGTGAACGACAGCAAGCCGGAATGGGTGATCTCCAAGGTGAAGGAAGCTGTCGAGGCAGCCGTTGCCGAGGGCAAGAGCGCAAGCGATATTCGCATCGCGTGCCTTGGACTCGCATTCAAGCCGAACATCGACGATCTGCGTGAAAGCCCGTCGGTCGACATCGCGCTTAATCTGGCCAGGATTTATCCGGAGCACGTGGTCGCGGTCGAGCCGTACATCGACGATCTGCCGAAACAACTGGCGCAAGCGGGTGTTCGCCTGGCGACGCTCGACCAAGCCATCGGCAGCGCAGACGTGCTGGTCTTGCTTGTCGATCACGCGAACTTCAAGGAGAAGCCGGAACTGCAATGCTGGCAGCGGCTCGTCGATACCAAGGGCCTCTGGAGTTGATCGAGCCTAATACAGACAGGGGGACGTATCGGCCGACGGGAAGGCCGGTCCTCCAGGCCGTTCGCACCGATGCTCCTCCAAACCGTTACGCCAGTACGCAATGAACAAGCAGACCCCAGCGACACCAGAGGCAATGACGATCCAGACGTCTTCCGAACGTGATCCAGCCACGCTCGCAAGCACGATCGACGTGCTGCAGCGCGAACTCGAAGTTGCACAGACCAAGCGAGGCGGTCACTACAAGAAGCTCATCTTCGAAATCGAGCGAAATGCAAAGCTGGTGAACGAGGTTTCGCAGCTGAAGACCGCGCTCGATCAGACGTTGCTGGGTGTTCCGGAATTTCAGCAGCTCAACGACGAGCTTGCCGAAGCGCGTAAGCAGATCGCGAGCCTGCGCGCCGAACTGGATGTCGCCCAGCAGAAGCGGGCCGGGCACTATGCGAAGCTTCAATACGAGATCGAGCGAAACAGGAAGCTCGAGAAGCAGGCCAGGATTTTCGAGAACGAATTCAACCGGGTGAGCAATTCGCTCACCTGGGATCTTGGCAGCGCGCTTGTTGGCACGAAAAGCATCCGCCAGGTCTTCACGCTGCCATTGCGGTTATGGCAGGCCAATCAGCGCTACAAGCAGAAGATGCTGAAGCGTCGCATGATGGGCAGTGAAGCGAAGCGGATCGATACCCCGACGATCGCGGCGCCGGCGCCTGCTTCTGTTCCCGCACCGGCGCAACCGACGACGATCGACATTCCGCTCGGCGAGGATCTGTCGATCCTCGGATGGCCGGCAGCGCCGGTGCATTCGACGGTCACGGCGATGACGGTGTTCGACGAATTCAGCCGCGAGTGCTTCGCGCCATACCTCAATCTGGTCGAGCCGCGCCCGGACAACTGGAAAGGCCTCCTGGCGCGCGACCAGCCGGAACTGCTTCTGATCGAATCCGCATGGCGCGGAAACCGGTCGTCCTGGCAGTATCGCGTCGGTTCCTATGCGCATCCGCCGGGACGCGAACTGCAGGCCATGGTAAACGGCTTCAAGGAGCGCGGAATTCCGACGGTATTCTGGAACAAGGAAGATCCCGTCCACTTCAACAACTTCATCGAGGCGGCACGCCAGTTCGACTTCGTGTTCACGACGGCGGAGGAGGCGATGCCTCAGTACGCTGCGCGCTCGTCCTCGAACGTGAATGTGCTGCCCTTCGCGTGCGAACCCGGACTGCATAATCCGATCGGTTCGAGCGAACGGAACGGAAAACTGTGTTTTGCCGGTAGCTATTATGCGAACCGGTTCGCGGATCGCCGGGACGACCAGATCATGCTGCTCGATGCAGCGATGAAGCACAAGCTCGACATCTTCGACCGCAATCATGCGGCTGGCGCAAAGAGCGATTTCGCGTTTCCGGAGCGCTTCCAGGGCTGCATCCGCGGCAGCCTGCCGTATGACGAAATGTCCCGGGCTTACCGGCGCTACAGCGTTTTCCTGAACGTGAATTCGGTCATCGATTCGCGCACGATGTTCTCGCGACGGGTCTACGAGCTGCTCGCCTGCGGCACGCCGGTCGTGAGTACGCGATCGCTCGGCATCGACGAAACGTTCGGCCGGGACCTCGTCTGGACCGTTGACGATGCGAAGGAAGCCGACGAGGCGATGCGTGCTTTGCTCGAGTCGCCTGACGAGTGGCGCCGAAGAAGCCTGAATGGCATCCGTGCAGTGTTCTCCGAGCATACGTTCGCGCACCGTACCCAGCAGATTCTCGACACGGTCGGCATCAAGAAGCGCGTCATTGAAGATGTGCGCGTGCTGGTCTTCGCGGTAGTGGACAACGCGAACGAAGCGCGACGCGTCGCCGACATGTTTGCCTCCCAGGCCATGTCGGTTTCGGCGAAGCGGCTGGTGCTGTTTGCCCGTAAGGGGTCGGTCAAATCCCTCGATATGCCGGACGTGGAAGTCGTTTCGCCCGGGAATCATCTCGGCGAAGCCGTCTCCCGCGCGAGCGCTGCCTTCAACGCGACGCATGTCGGCGTGTTTTCTCCGCGGGCCTTCTACGGGAAGTGGTACCTGCAGGATCTGCTTCACGCATTTGTCTACAGCCAGGCGGATATCGTTGGCAAGCCTCGCGACGGCACGGACCGGTACGCGTTCGACGTCGAGCGCGATCATCAGGCGTGGCTGCTGCGTGTGAAGCCCGCTCAAAGCCCGGTGCTCGAGATGCTGGGTCCCGATGGTGCGGTGCTGGACGGTCAAGGGTCGCTGCGTTCGTTCTCGGCGGATTCGGCGAACTACTTGCCGGACGTGGCAAAAATGCGCGAGGCAGTGCTGCGCAACAAGATTGCGGCGATCCAGATCTGACCGACCCGAGTCGAAGCGCCCGAGCGTATGCGATGGCGACCTCTACCACGTTTGATATCTATCGTTATAAAGAAATGAAGGCCGGCAAACGCAAAGTACTTGTCTGTGGTCACGACCAGAAGTTCTGGTATCCGCTCCAGTCGCATCTCGAGGCCACCGGCCTGTTCGAATTCAAGGAGGATTACTGGCCCGGCCATAACGACCACGATCCGAAGAAGACGCTCGAAATGATGGAGTGGGCGGATATCGTCGTGGCCGAATGGGCGCTCGGCAACGCGGTATTCTGCGCAAAGCACAAGCGTGACGGCCAGCGCCTGGTCACGCGGCTGCATCTGCAGGAACGCAACACGCCGTATCCCGCGGAGATCGACTACGAGAAGATGGATGAGGTGGTGTTTGTCGGTCAGCATATCCTGGAGGAGTGCGTCGCCAAATTCCCCATGCCGAAGGAGAAGGTTCGCGTTGTCGGCAACTTCCTGGATTCGAAGCGCTTCCAGCAGGAAAAGATGGGGGGCAACGAGTTCAATCTCGGCATGATCGGGATCGTGCCATCCCGCAAGCGGCTCGACCTCGCGCTCGATACGCTGCGCCTGTTGCTGGAGAAGGACGAGCGCTACACGTTGCACGTCAAGGGGGCGAGCCCGCAGAGCTATCGCTGGCTGATGGCTCGTACCGCTGAACGCGAGTACTACACGAAGATATTCGAAACGATCAACAGTAGCGACTTGCGACACAAGGTCGTGTTCGATCCTGCCGGCGACGACGTGCACCAATGGTTCAGGAAAATCGGATTCCTGCTCTCGCCGTCGGACTTCGAAAGCTTCCATATGGCGGTGGCCGAGGGGATGTGCTCGCGAGCGATTCCGGTCGTCTGGAACTGGGACGGTGCGAAGACCATCTATCCGCTGCTACCGCTGGTCGATTCGGCACAGGCTGCGGCGGACAACATTGATTTCTTCCGTCAATCGAATACCGGCGCGAGGCTCGCGTCCCAAGGATCCGCGTTCATCGGGGAAACCTACAGTGCCGACGTCGTTCGGGACCAGTGGCTTGACGTGCTGCTTCCCAAGCAATCCGCTGCGCAGGCCAGCGCGGTAGCGACCCGGCAGAAGACGGTCGTGGTCGTGTGGGCGATCGACGCGTGGCACGGATTCCATCGCCGGGAAATGCTCGAGGCGCTGGCACGGAACGCCGGCGACGCATGCGAATTCCTGATCGTCGAACCCGGCAGTCATTACGCAACCCTGCTCAAGGGGAATGCGACGCTTGAAAGCGAGATGCTGTCGTCGTTGGCTTTGAAGCCGGTTCGCGAAAGCGACAATGTCGCGCGGATCCGGCTTCTGACCGGCGGGTTCCCTGCCGGAGCCGACGTTCACGCATTGCTGAAATCGAACGATGCCCTCGGCGAGATTGCCGAAAGAGTTGCTGCGCATCTGTACGGCGCGCGGAGCAAGGTCGTTCACTGGATCTACAAGCCGAACCAGAGAAAACATCTCCGCGAGAAGGCGACGTTCGTGTATGAGGTGTACGACGAATACACCGCCGATTTCAGTACCGGGGCAACGTATCCCGAGGTGGCGCGACTCGAACCCGAGGTGCTCCGGGAGGCCGATCACGTGTTCTTCACGTCGCAGCCTCTCGCCGATCGCAAGAAACATCATGCAGGCTCGTGGAGCCTGGTCGGGAACGGCGTCGCGTACGACGTGTTTGCGCGCTATCGCTGTTTCGATGCGGCGCGCTCCGCCAAGCGAAAGTCGATCGGATATCTCGGCAATCTGAGCGATTTCTTCGACTGGAAAATGATGTCCGAAGTATGCGCGGACATGCCGGAACTGGATTTCGTGTTCAATGGACAAGTCGAGAAGCACCGATTGAAGGACGTCGAGGAACACGTCGAACGCCTGATGGCGCTCCCCAACGTGTTCTTTGCCGGACGTGTCAGTCGACCGGTCGGCGCTGCCGCCGTCGCACGGTATGACGTGGCGATCATTCCTTTCGTCGTCAACGACGCCATGCACGCGGTCGAACCGCTGAAGCTCTGGGAATATTTCGCCGCCGGCAAGCCGGTCATTTCGTCGCCGATGAACGCGGTAACGGTCAAGAGTCCGTTGCTGCGGGTCGCTGCAAGCAAGGCGGAGTGGATCCGGGCAATCAACGAATCGCTGGATGAACTGGAGGAGGACGTGCATCGCGAAGCGCGCATCGAACTCGCCCAATCGCGTTCGTGGAGTGCGATGACGTCCAAGCATTGGGCGACCCTGAAGCGCATTGCCAACGTTTGAGGATATGTCGGTCGTCGGAGGGTTCCGTCGAGTGCCGCGAAGAGCGGGGCGCTGAATGTACCGGGAGTTCGAGAAATACGATGAAACTGTTGATTCTGGGTACATGTGTATCGAGGGACGCGCTGGAATATGTATCTGATGACTCGATCGAGTTGTTGGATTACTACGCTCGCTCGTCGCTCGCGTCGCTCAACGCCGTTCCGTTCTCGGACGACATTCCGCGCTGCGTATCCGACATTCCGTCGTCGTTCGGGCGCAGGGTCGTCGAGCGCGATCTGACGAAGCGCTTTTTCCGGGACGCACTCGTCGACGAGACCGACATCGTGTTGGTCGATCTCATCGACGAGCGATTCGATCTGTGGGTCGACGATCCGACCGGACGTTGCTGCACGCTGTCCGACGAAATCGTTCGTGCCGGATTTGCGCAGGAATACAAGCGGGGCAGGACAGTTCGCTCCGGCGGTACCGAATTCTGGGATCGATGGTGCGAGGGATGGACGCGCTTTCTCTCATATGCGAGCGATAAGGGACTCAAGCGCAACATCGCGATCAACAAGGTGTTCTGGGGTGAGCGAACCCGCGGCGGCCGACAGTTCAATTGGGGCGTCGCGGAAAGCAACGTGCTGCTTGGCCGGATGTATGACTACATCGCTCGTGATCTGGCGCAAACGCAGTTCCTGGAGTATTCGCCGGAACTGCTGGTCGGCGATGACAACCATCGATGGGGCGTCTCGCCTTTTCACTACGTACCGGATCTCTATCGGGAAACCATTCGGCTGCTGCACGAGTTCGATCGCTTGACGTGCGTGGCCGCGGAGCAATACGAGCGCTGTGCGGGCGATTCCATCGGGCATTCCACTTCATCCGCATTGATCGTAACGTCGGACACCGCGAGCCAGGAGCCCGTGATGGTCGAAGCCGTGGGGATCGAGCAGGATGGCAGTCTTGTGCAGGCAAGGCTTCGACGCTCGCTTCTCGCATCGGGCGCCAACGTGACGCTGTGCAGAAACGGCGACATCGTCGACACGAAGAGCGGTGTCGAAGCCGGAGCAATTGCATTCGAACGGGCAAAGCGCGACGGAATATATTGGCTGGAAACTGGCGCGGGCGATGGTGGCCCGAGTGCGGCTGGGACATTTTCGGTGCCGGTCTGCCGCAATCTACCTAGGTACGAGCAGGAAGAGTGGGCGGCGTCGACAAATCAGCCGACGGCATTCGAGTATGTCGCCGGCGGCCGGATTTTCCAGGTGCTGTTCCGCCCGGGTGAACAGCGCGAATTGCTGGTTCTCGTCTGTTCGGAACAAACGTTCGGCAAGATGGCACGGATCGTCGGCGCGCGAGGCGGAATTGGTGACGAACCGCGCCTCGATAGCGCGTTGTTGTGCATCCTCGATTCGCATCGACATATTGATCAGATCCAGGCGCCGGTACTTGAAAGCTTGCAATGGGCTGACGATGCCGCGCTCGCGGAATTGTCATCTTTAGTGCTGGACACTGCCGAGCAATTGACGATTGATGTTTCAGCAATCTGTATCTGCGGTGTCGAATCGGATGGCATTTCCGCGTTGCGTCTGGCTACAAGGCTTGATGGGGCTGCGGGGATCGCAACGAGTGTGTTGCCAGACTTGACGAATGGTCTGGTCAATGAGAGATTGGCGGCCTCGCGAGGTATCGGGACGGAGATTGATCAAGTCGCGATCAAACCGGATCCGGGGCCGGGGTTTGTCGAAGCATTGTCTTTTGTAAGGGAATCGTATAATTCTCGATTGTTTGTCTTCGAGGATATTCGTAACCGAGCCGCGTGGGAAAAATATTTTAAACCTGTCTGGACTGCAGTTGGTGGCATTTATCCGGATGTTGAGGCCAATTCATCCCTGTCCGATGGGCAGTATTTGAAAGCATACCGGAACAGCGCAAACGTTTGTTCCTTGGACGGCGAGGTGTTGATGAAAGAGATGTTTAGGCGATTGATTGGGCGGGATGCGTTATATACGATCGAATCGCTTGTGCTTACATCTGAAATCGTATGGTTCGACACCGGAGCGAAATTTACCGATATTGTCATTCAGGCGAGTGTTGGAAATTACCCGGCTGGAAAGCGCGGGGCTTCGCTTGCAGTATTCGAATTTGATGCAGAGCCGGCTACGGATGCGCTTGCTCGTGCGGGAATTGCGAAATCTGATTTCGGTTATTATCGATATCTCGATTCGTCCGTTCACGACGATACTCTGGATTTTGTCGTTACCCTCGAAGGTCTCGATTGCCGGCGCTTTGGTCTGCGCGCGTGGAGTTGGTCGTACCCTATATTTCTTAACAATCTTACTTCCAACCATAAGCCTTCGACGGTGCATTCGATTGCGCAGTCCTACAAGGTGAGAAGTCTGGAATCATGGCGTGCCGGTGATGACGGATTGCCGCTGGTTCACGGTAATCTGCTTTCGATTTGTGATGCGTGCGTCGCGGATGTCAACTGCGCCAATCACAACAAGCGCTGGCACTCCAACATGGCCGACGCGCACAAGTCGAATCGATATTATGGGGTCGAGGACCACCTGTTCGACGTCGATGGTCGACAGTTGTTCGCCAGAACCTATACGGGCAATCCGTCCTTTCTGGCCATTCCGAAGTCGCACGCTGATTATCTGAAGTTTATTGGCGACAGTTCCCGGAATATGATCCGGAAGGCCGGGCGAAATGGCTACGAATACAAGGCGGCCAATCCCGATGATTATCCTGACGATATTCTCGACATCCGGACTTCGACCGAGGTTCGGCAAGGGAAAAAGATTCCGGAGTATTTTTATCGGCGCCCGCAGTCCATCCTGCTGAAGCATGCTTGCCCGCTACATCGTGAAATCTTCTTCGGTGCATTTTTCGAAGGCAGGATTCGCGCGTACATCACGATGTTCTGCTTTGGCGAAATACTGCAGATCAATCACATACTGGGGCATCGCGATCACCTGAGCAGCGGTGTCATGAACCTGCTGATGAGTGAAGCCGTGCGTGTGATCATTGATACGATGCCTTGGGTGCGCGGTATCAACTATCTGTATCAGGGCAACGTCGGCGCCGGCCTCAACGTTTTCAAGACGGGTTTGGGGTTTCGACGCTCGAGGGTGATGGTATATGACGTCGGCCCGGATCTCGATGCAAAGGTAAAGCGGGTGTTGGATATTCCCAAGTCCGACGACGCGGCCGAGGTGCCTCCCGCCCATGCCAGCGAAAGATCCAGGAAGGTGGAAGGCAAGCGAATCAAGGAAGTCGAAATCGCGTGGTCCGTTCACGCAGGCGTGGACGACGCGTTTCGCGTGATCACCGAGCAAGTGGGCGATCTGGCGAAGATCGCGGCGACCGCTGACAGCGGAATCGGGCCAGACGATGTCCAGTCGGGTGCGAACGGACTCGTCGTCGAATGCAAGGATCCCGCCGCCGTTTCCCGGGTGCTGACAAAGGGATTGAAGGAACTCGGCACCGTGCTTGGCGCGGGCAGCAAGGTCGTCTTCCACATCGTGGCAGATCAGCCAGGCGATTCCGGGAGCCGGGCAGCGGATTTCCTGCGGCGTCGCTCCGGGGAGGACGCATTGAGCGCGGGGGCGGTGCGGAACATCTTCAAGGGGAGCCGATTCGTGCCGACACTCGTCGTGAAGTATGGTGAAGCGGACGACAAATGGTCGTCCCTGATCGTGGTGGATAAAATCGACTGACTTTTTCTCGAGAGGGAGGGCGGCCGGTTGAATTTCGGAGTATTTGGTTCGTGTTGGAGTTTTACGTGAACATGCGTTGCTGGATCGAAGCCCGCTGCGCGATTCGGCTGCAGGCGATTGGGCGATGACGCATCCGAAACCGACCGTGGCGCTCGTTGCCGACCCGCTGACAAGCGCCAGCCTCGTGTATGACGCGCGCGTCGTGCCGGTCGGGCCGATCGACTACCGCTGGCGTTTTCCATTGAGCCGGCCGGATTTCCTGCTCGTCGAATCGGCCTGGGAAGGCCCGAAGGCGAAATGGAAGTACAAGATTGCCGCTTATCCGGAGTACCCGTCGCGAACCAACCTCGCGCTTGCGAAGCTGGTTGCGGCTGCGCGCGATCGCGGCATCCCGACGGTGTTCTGGAACAAGGAAGACGGCGTGCATTTCGACCGGTTTGTCGAGAGCGCCAGGCTTTTCGATTATGTGTTCACGGTCGATTCCGGTTGCGTGCCGAAATATCGGGCGGCGCTCGGCAGCGGGGTGCCCGTCAACACCATGATGTTCGCGATCCAGCCACAGACACACGGTTTCCAAGGATTCAATTTCAAGTATCGCCGGGCCTCCTTCGTCGGAAGTTATGGCCGCCATGTTCATGAGCGTCGCCGGTATTGGCAGGACATACTGTTCGGCACCGCATGCGGGACCGGTCTCGGTCTGACGGTGGTCGACCGGAACTCGCACCGCAAGGCCCAGCACTACCGGTTTCCGAGCCTTCCCGATCTGCATGTGCTTCCGGCGATGTCGCATGCGGAAACCGCGTCCATTTTCCGGGACTATCTCGTATCGCTTAACGTCAATACGATCGAAGACTCGCCGACGATGTTCTCTCGTCGATTGGTCGAGATCCTCGGTTGCGGAGGGATTGCGGTCACGAATCCGTCGCCTGCGGTCGACGGGCTGTTTCGCGACTACTGTTACCAGGTTCACGATGCCGCCGAGGCGGAGGAACTCTTTGCGCGTCTCCTGCGCGGTCCGTCGTCGATCGACCTGGAACGTGCGCGCGCCGGCGCCGAGTATGTGCTGAATCATCACACGTGGTCTCATCGCCTCCGCGAGATCGCCGCCGTGATCGCCGGATGATGGCGAGGTCCGCGCTTTCACGAGCGCTTCGCCTCTGGAGCAGCGCTGCATCGTGGATGATGCGGCGCCCTGCCGTCGACGTCCTGGTGATCGGCGACTCGCACGTTCGCGTTTTTGAACACGCGTGGTTCCAGTTCATGTTGCCGAATGTGAGGTTCGCGGTCGAATACGTCCCGGGCGCGACCGCGATCGGGATCATCAATCGCCACTCGATCACATCCGCGTGGTCCAGGTTCGAGACGGCGCTTGACGAAATCGCGCGTGATCTCGTCATCGTGAACTTGGGTGAAGTCGATACGGGGTACTCCCTTTGGCGTCTTGTGGAAACGCGCGGCGACACTATGTCGGAAATATTCGACCGTGCGGTCAACAACTATTGTGAATACATAGGTGACCTGTCGAAGCGGGGGAGCGTCCTTGTGCTGAGTGCGCCGTTGCCGACGTTGAATGACGAGATGGCACGGAAAAACCGGGGTAATGCGATTCGCGAGCAGGTCGACGCTACGCAGCGGCAACGGACCGAGTTGACGTTGCAGTTCAACGCCCGTGTGATGGCGTTCTGCGCCGGCATCGGCGTAGCGTACTTCGATTCCAGCCCGTTCGCGCTGGGCGCGAACGGCGTCGTGAAGGATTCGTGGCGCCGCAAGGATCTCGACCACCACTACGCACGATGGCCCTATGCGCGAAATCTGGCGCACCGCCTCGGGCCGTTGCTTGAGGATATCGGGCGCGCTTGCCATCGCAGCCGGCAGGACGGTACGGCGCGCAAGCCAGGCCACGAGGAGACGCAGTGAGCGGGCGCGGGGAGTGGGGCGTTCCGGTCTGGAGCGTCGGGCTATGGACGCTCCGCCGATCCGTCCTGCTGGATGCGCGGGTGAAACTGTGCTGGCCCTGGCAGGTCGGGCGGGCAACCGGCTTCCTTGGGTGGGGGAAACGGGAAAGCGGGGCGCGTGCGGAGCGCTGGGCCGAGGCCGCCGGGGTGCGAACGTTGCGACTCGAAGACGGCTTCCTCCGCTCCGTCTCCCTCGGCGTACTCGGCGACACTGCCCTGTCGATCGTCATCGACGATCTCGGCATCTACTACGACGCCAGTCGGCCGTCCCGTCTTGAGATGCTCGTGAAGGACGTCGCCACGCCGGACGGTGAGCGTGGCGATGCATCGCGGAACGAAGCTGACCGCGCGATGTCCCTGATCGTCCGCCACGGCCTGTCCAAATACAACCACGCGCCCGACTTCGTCCCGCCCGACGACTGGCGCGATGACGCGATCCTGGTCATCGACCAGACCCGCGGGGATGTCGCTGTCCGCCTGGGCGGTGCCGACGAATCGTCGTTCCGCGAGATGCTTGCCGCTGCGCTTGCCGAAAACCCGGGCAAACCGGTCTGGATCAAGACGCATCCCGACGTGATGTGCGGCAAGAAGGCCGGTTATCTCGTTGACGCGTCATTCAGCGATCCGCGCGTGCGTCTGCTGCCGGTCGACGTCAGTCCGCCATCGCTACTGAAGCGGGTGGGCAAGGTGTACGCGGTTTCATCGCAAATGGGCTTCGAGGCGCAGCTGTGCGGCAAGCCGGTCGTGACGTTCGGCTTGCCGTGGTACGCCGGCTGGGGGCTCACCGACGATCGTCATGCGGACGCACCGATCGTTGCCGGTCGTCGCGGTAGCGCGACGCTGCACCAGTTGTTCGACGCGGCGTACCTGCGCTATTGCCGTTACATCGATCCCGAAACCGGCAGCCGCGGCACGATCTTCGACGTGATTGCCCATCTCGCGAAGCAACGCCGGCTCAACGAGGTGACGAGAGGCGAACTCGTGTGCGTCGGGCTGAGCCTGTGGAAGCGCAGCGTGGTGGCGCCATTTTTGCGGCACGGCGGCGCGCGCGTGCGTTTCGTCGACTCGCCGGGGGCGTTGCGGCGCCTGCCGCCCGACGCGTCGCGGCGCGTCGTGTTATGGGGCGCCCGGCGTCCCGACGTCGCTGCGGTTGCGCAGGAACTGGGCTTGCCCGTGCTCCGCATGGAGGACGGGTTCATCCGGTCCGTCGGTCTGGGCTCGAACCTGATCGCGCCGCTTTCGCTCGTGATCGACGATCTCGGCATCTATTTCGATCCGCGTACACCCTCTCGGCTAGAGGCAATCCTCGAACGAGGCGGCTTCGACGATGCAGAGCTCGCGGAGGCCCGTAGCGTGCGCGCGGCGCTCGTCGACGCACGCATCGGCAAGTACAACGTCGGCAATGGCGGCGTTGCGTTGCCGTCGCCGCGCCCGGCGAAAGTGATTCTGGTGCCGGGGCAGGTCGAGGATGATGCATCGATCCGGACCGGCTCGTCGTGGATTTCGACGAATCTCGGCTTGCTGTCGAGCGTGCGTGCCGCTCATCCTGACGCATTCGTTATTTTCAAGCCGCATCCGGATGTCGTCAGCGGCAATCGCGCGGGTGCAGTGCCACTGCACGAAGCCCGGCGACTCGCCGACGTCGTGGCGCCCGAGTCCGACGTGATCGCGTGCGTCGAGCAGGCCGACGAAGTGCATACGATGACGTCGTTGACCGGTTTCGAGGCGCTGCTGCGCGGCAAGCGGGTCGTCTGCTACGGTGCGCCGTTCTATGCCGGCTGGGGGTTGACGCACGACGTCTTCGCGAACGCATCGTCGGGCACCGGGCACGCGACGGACGCCAGCGATACGCCGGACGGCCATCCGGTCTGGTCGCGCCGTTGTCGCCGGTTGGCGCTTGACGAACTGATTGCCGGGACGCTGCTGCGCTATCCGCGTTATGTCCATCCGGTTTCCCGCGCCGTGATCGACGCGCAACACGCCATCACCTTGCTGCACGCGCAGCGACAGTCGACCGGGCAGGGCAAGCTGAAGCGAAATCGGCTTAAGCAGCAGTGCGGGAAAGTCAAGATGTGGGCGCTGACGACTTACGCGGAATATCGGATTTCGGTGCGCAAGAAGCTTTACCTGTCGCTGCAGCGGTGGCTCGCGAAGCTTTAGCCGGCACGCGCAGGTGAATGCGGACGACGACCTCCGGTAACGCAAATCGGCTATGGCGTTTTTCGGACGGCTGAGGTTGTATGGCTATCTCGTAAAACGATACAATCGTTCACCTATAAATCCGGGGCCAAAAATCGGGGCAGGGGTGGTGGTTTAACTGCCAGCGCATTCGGCGTTCATTTCGTGTGTGTGCGTAAAAATATTGAAAAATGATAAATCATATTAATAATGCGACGCTCTTTTCTGGTTCTGCAGGGCACGGCATCGCCGTTCTTTAGCCGATTGGCCGATGCGTTGCGGAATCGCGGCCATCGAATTCGCAGAATTAATTTCTGTGGAGGAGACCTGGTCTATGCCGGAAATGGTGCTGCGAGCGATTACGCCGGGCATCCGGACGAGCTTGCCGCGTGGTATGCGACATCGCTTCGAACCGGCGACGTGACGGACGTGATCCTGTTCGGCGACTGCCGGGCCATTCACCGGCCCGTGCATCCTGTCGCCCGCGATCACGGTGTCGCCGTGCACGTGTTCGAAGAAGGATACGTGCGTCCGCACTGGCTGACGCTCGAACGCCATGGTGTCAATGGCCGCTCATTGTTGCCGCGCGATCCGGCGTGGTATCTGGATCAGCGCAGCGTAACGCCTCCGCGCGATCTCGGGCATGCCACCGGATATCGACTGGCCGTGCGTGCATTTCACGACATGCGTTATCGTGCAGCCAATACCCTGTATCGGTCGCGTTTCCCGAATTACCGCAGCCATCGTCCGCGCAACGGATTTGCCGAATACGCGGGACTGGCGACACGCGCATTGAAGCAACCGATATTCGATCGCGAGGCGGAGCGGGTGACGCAGCGCCTGCTGGCCGGCCGGCCCTATTATCTGTTTCCGCTCCAGGTCAATGCGGACGCGCAAATCGTCCACCATTCGCCATTCGGCAGTGTGCGTGCCTCGATCGACGTCGTACTGCAATCATTCGCGCAGCACGCGCCCGACGGGCACGACCTGCTGGTCAAGAACCACCCGCTGGACACGGGTGCGTTCAATTATCGCGGGCATGTCCGCAAGCTCGCGCGTGAGCTCGGGATCGCCGATCGGGTGTCGTTCATCGACGCCGGCCATCTGCCGACTCTGCTCGACCACACGCGCGGCGTGGTGCTGGTCAACAGTACGACCGGAATGTCGGCGCTTTACCACCATTGCCCGCTGATCGCACTGGGCGTGGCGATCTACGACATGCCGGGGCTGACGTGGCAGGGCGGACTCGACAGCTTCTGGGAACATGCCGAGCGGCCCGACGAAGGCCTGTTCCACGCGTTTCTGGATTACGTGATTCATCACACGCAGATCAACGGCGACTTCTATACGGATACCGGCATCGAAATGGCCGTGGAAGGCGCCGTGCGACGCTTCGAGGCAACCAACGTGGAGGTCAGTCATGCGTTCGCATGAACCGCGTCATGTCGTGATCACCGGCGCAACGGCCGGACTCGGACGCGCGCTGGCGCTGGCCTATGCCGCGCCCGGCGTCGTTGTCGGGTTGATCGGCCGCGACGCCGCGCGTCTCGACGACGTGGCGGCGGCCTGCCGGGCGCGTGGCGCGGCGGTCGAATGCGGTCGCTTCGACGTCTGCGACGCCGAAGCGATGCGCACGTGGCTCGACGCGTTCGACGACGCGCATCCGATCGATCTGCTGATCGCGAACGCGGGGGTTGCGAGTACGTTGGCGCATGCCGACGACTGGGAGGAACTCGACCGCACCACCGCCGTGATCGATACGAATCTGTACGGGGCGCTGCATGCGGTCCTGCCGGTGATCGCGCGCATGCGGACGCGCCGCCATGGCCAGATCGCGATGGTCAGTTCGATCGCGGCGCTGCGCGGGATGGCGATTTCGCCGGCCTATTGCGCGAGCAAGGCGGCGATCAAGGCGTACGGCGATTCGGTGCGGCCCGTGCTCGCGCGCGACGGCATCCGGATGTCGGTCATCCTGCCCGGCTTTGTGAAGACCGCGATGAGCGACGTGTTCCCGGGCGACAAGCGGCTCATGTGGTCGGCGGATCGCGCCGCGCGCCATATCCGGCGCAAGCTCGATGCGGGGCGTGCGGAAATCGCCTTTCCGGGCATGCTCGTGCTCGGAATGCGCTTGCTGACGCTGCTGCCCGCCGCGCTGGCGGACGCCATTCTCGGAAAGCTCTCGTATCTGCCGCGCGAGGGGCGCTAGCATGGCCGGCGTCCACGCAATCGTTTTCGTCGCGACGCTTGTCGCGTCGTTCGCCCTGGACGCCGTCGCGGTCCCGCGCGCGCCGCTGCGCAGATCCCCGTGGGCCGTTCTCCTGCATCTCATTTCCGTGTCGTACGTGGGTGCATGCGTGTACGCGATCACCGCGCGGCCGGTGTTCTCGGCCTGTGTCGCCGCGGCGCTGGTCGCGTTGCTCGCGGCGGTCAGCAATGCGAAGTACGAGTCGCTTCGCGAACCGTTCGTGTTCACTGATCTCAGCCTGTTCAGCCAGTTGTTCGCGCATCCGCGGCTGTATCTGCCGTTTCTCAGCATCGGGAAGGTCGTGGCGATCGCGATCGGCGTCGCACTGCTCGTGGCCGGATGCCTGCTCGATCGTCCCGCTGCCGTGCCGCGCGTGGTGGCGGCGATTGGCGCGCTCGTGTGCGTCGTCGCGGCGCGCCGGGTCGCCGCATGCGTACCACTGACGCTCGATGCGTTCGACGACCAGCGGCGGCACGGTTTCTTCGCAGTATTCGTCGCGTACCTGCTCAACGGGATGCGGAGCACGACGTTCCGCACCTTCGATGCGGTGGCCCAACGCAGCCCGTACGCGCTGGGCGCCCCACAGCGCAAACCCGACGTGATCGTGATCCAGAGCGAGTCGTTCTTCGACGTCCGCCGCGCGACGTCGGCGGTCAGGCCGACGCTGATGTCGGCATTCGACCGCGCGCGGCGCGAAGCCGTCGCCCACGGCGCGCTGACGGTTCCGGCATGGGGCGCGAATACGATGCGTACGGAGTTCGCGGTGCTGACGGGCATTGCGTCCGCGTTACTCGGTTATGCACGCTTCTATCCGTATGCATTCCTGCGCCGCGCATACCCGTCGCTCGCCGGCTGGTTCAAGCGTGGCGGCTACCGGACGCTCGCGATCCACCCGTACCATGCGGACTTTTTCGGACGGGATCGCGTGTTCCCGCTGATGCATTTCGACGCATTCATGGACATCCGCAGCTTCGACGGCAAGCCGCGTGTCGGCCAGTACGTCGCGGACGCGGCAGTGGCAGAGGCGATCATCGATGCGTTGGACGCGTCGGGCGAGCAGCCGGCCTTTATCTTCGCGATGACGATGGAAAACCATGGGCCGCTTCATCTCGAGCCGGTGGCGCCAGGTGACGCGGGCCGGTTCCATACGCTCGGCGAAGATGCCGCGTGGCGGGATCTGACCGCGTATCTGCGCCACGTCGACAACGCGAACGCGATGATCGAGCGGCTGCTCGACCATGCGCGGCAGCGCGACCGCGAAACGATCGTCTGCTTCTACGGCGATCATGTGCCGGCATTGCCGAAAGTCTTTGGTAAGCTCGGTGTCATGCCTGACCGGAGCGAGTATTTCATTTGGAGAAATACTGCGGCACCTGTCGCTTTCGCGCGTGACATCGGGGCGGAAGAACTCGGCCAGCTTCTGCTGGCCATCACGGATTCGAACGAGCCGCGCGCGTGTGATCGCGATGCGCTGGCCAAATCAGAAACAGCATGAACAAGCAAATAGCGATCATCGGGATGGCGTGTCGGTTCCCCGGTGGCGTCGAGAGTCCCGACGACTTCTGGCAACTGCTGCGCGACCAGCGCGATGCCGTGACCGCCATTCCGCCGGACCGCTTCGGTACGGCGTTCTACCAGCACCCGTCGAAACGGGAGCCGGGCAAGAGCTACACGTTCGCGGCCGGCGTGCTCGACGACGTCGCCGGTTTCGATGCCGAATTCTTCGGCATCTCGCCGCGCGAGGCGGCGCAGATGGACCCGCAGCAGCGCCTGCTGCTCGAACTCGCATGGGAGGCGTTCGAGGACGCCGGCGTGCGTCCGGCCGCGATGCGCGGGCGCGACTGCGGCGTGTTCGTCGGCGTGGCGGGCATGGATTACGGCAACCGCAATATGGACGACATGAACACGATCGATCCGTATTCGGCAACCGGCAACACCCTCAGCATTGCGTCGAACCGCGTGTCCTACGTGTTCGACCTGCGCGGCCCGAGCATGTCGGTCGACACCGCGTGTTCGTCATCGCTCGTCGCGCTCCATCAGGCGATCCAGGCGCTGCAGTCCGGCGAGACCACGATGGCGCTTGCCGGTGGCGTCAACCTGCTGCTGCATCCGTTCGGCTTCGTCAGTTTCTCGAAGGCGTCGATGCTGTCGCCGCGCGGCCGCTGCCGTGCGTTCGACGCGACCGGCGACGGCTACGTGCGCGCTGAAGGCGGCGCGTTCGTGCTGCTCAAGCCGCTCGACCAGGCGCTGGCCGATGGCGACACGATCCACGCGGTCATCGCGGGATCGGGCGTGAATTCCGACGGTCATTCGCACGGCGGCATCAACGTGCCGGCGGCGGCGACGCAGGCGGACCTGCTGCGCGCCGTCTATCGGCGCGCGGGCATCGATCCGCGTACGGTCGCGTACGTCGAAGCACACGGCACGGGCACGGCGGTCGGTGATCCGATCGAGGCACGCGCGCTGATCGACGTGGTGTCGGGCGGCCGGCCCGAGTCCGATCCGCTGCTGATCGGTTCGGTCAAGACCAACATTGGGCACCTCGAAACGGCATCGGGAATGGCGGGCCTGCTGAAGGCGGTGCTGTGCCTGAAGCACCGCGCCGTGCCGCGCTCGCTGCATTTCGACACACCGAATCCCGGCATCGATTTCGCAGGCGGCCGCCTGCGCGTGGTGGATCGGTTTACGCCGATCGAGCGCGGCGACGCCCCGCTGACGATCGGCATCAACTCGTTCGGCTTCGGCGGCACGAATGCGCACGTCGTCGTCACCGAAGCGGTGGCGCCGCGATCGGCCGCGCAGTCGGCGGCAACGCGCGATGCAGCGCTGCCGCCGCTCGTCCTGACCGCACGTTCGCCAGCCGCGTTGGCCGCCCTTGCGGCACGCCATCTTGCGCGCCTGCACAAGGGCGCCGACTGGGCCGCACTCGCCGCCGCGGCCGCACGGCGACGCCAATGGCTCGAGCATCGCGCCGTCGTCGCACCGGCCGATCAGGATGAAGCGTATGCCGCGCTCGCCGCGCTTGCCGAGCCGTCGGAGCGCGCGCTGCCGGCGTGCGTCGTGCAGGGGCAGGCCGTTGAAGGGGATGCACCGGTCGCGTTCGTCTACGCAGGCAACGGCTGTCAATGGGCCGGGATGGGCAAGCGGCTCTACGCCGAGGACGCGGTGTTCCGCGCGGCGCTCGACGAAGTCGATGCGCTCTGGTGCGCGGATGGCAACGCATCGCTGGTCGACGCCATGTGCGCAGGGGTCGACGCCGAATGGCTCGCCGCGACCGAGAACGCGCAGCCGCTGTTGTTCGCGATGCAGGTCGGCATCACGCGTGCGCTGACCGCTCGTGGCATACGGTTCGACGCGACGGTAGGCCACAGCGTCGGCGAGATCGCGGCTGCCTGGGCGTCGGGCGCGCTCACGCTCGCCGAGGCCGTGCGCGTGATCCGGATCCGCAGCGGCGCGCAGGGCCTGACGCGTGGCACGGGCCGGATGGCGGCGGCGGGCATCGGCGAAGCCGCGGCGCGCGACTGGATCGCGCGTCTCGACCTCGCGTCCGCCATCGAGATCGCGGGCACCAACAGCGCCGATGCAGTGACGCTCGCGGGCTCGCGAGTCGCGCTCGAAGCGATCGGCGAAGCCCTCGCGGCCGCCGGTCATTTCTTCCGGATGCTCGATCTCGACTACGCGTTCCACAGCAACTGCATGGACGCGATCGAATCCGTCGTGCGCGACAAGCTGGCCGATCTCGCGCCGCACGATACACACACGCGCTTCGTGTCGACGGTGACCGGCGACACGCTGCCGGGCACCGCGCTCGATGCGGGCTACTGGTGGCGCAACATTCGCGAGCCGGTCCGGTTCGGCGACGCAATTGCCCGGCTGGCCGACGATCGCGTGCGCGTGTTCGTCGAGATCGCGCCGCATTCGATCCTGCGTACGTACGTGAAGCAGACGCTCGCGGCGCGCAACTCGCCGGGTGCCGTCGTGCCGACCCTCAAGCGTCAGCTTGACAGTGCGGAGATGCTTGCCCATTCGATCCTGTCGGCGGTCGCGCACGGCGCGCGCGTCGATCTCGACCGCTTCGTTCCCGACGCGCCGCACGCCGCGCTGCCGACCTATCCGTGGCAGCACGAGCGCTACTGGCTCGTGCCGAGCGTCGAGGGCTACGGGCTCGTGAACCGTCGCGCCGATCATCCGCTGCTCGGTTATCGGCTGCATGAGCACGCGTTCGCGTGGGAGAACCAGCTCGATCCGCAGCGCGTGCCGATGCTCGCCGACCACGTCGTCGACGGTGGTGTTGCGTTCCCGGGCGCCGGCTATGTCGAAATGGCGCTCGCCGCGGCGCGCACGTTCTTCGGTACGCCGGACGTGGCCATCGAGAACATCGAGATCCGCATGCCGGTCGTGTTCCAGCCGCAGCACGCGAAGCTGTTCCGGTTTGCGATCGACGTGCGCACCGCATCGTTCACGATCGAGACGCGCGACCGGATGACGGACGGCGCGTGGAACCTCAACGTGACGGGGCGCCTGCTCGAAAGCGGCAATACGCTTGCTGCGGACAGCACGCCGGATGCGTCCGTGGTCGCGCGCTTGCAGGCGGGGCCGGCGATATCCGGCGACGCACTGTATGCGGGCACGACGGCGATCGGGCTGAGCTACGGACCGGCGTTCCGGTGGGTGCGCTCGCTGTGCGTGTCGGGCGACGATGCGCTTGCCGAGCTCGACGTGCCGCCGGCCCTCGCCGATGCGAGGGCGCGGTCGGCTTATCTGCTGCATCCCGCGCTGATGGACAGCGGGTTCCATCCGCTGTTCGCGGTGCTGGGGCAGGCCGGCGCCACGCCGGACGATGCGCATGCGGCGTTCGTTCCGGTCCAGATCGGGCGCGTCGATTTCGTCAGCGGCGCATCGATTCGCCGCGTGCTTGCGCGCATTCACCGCCGCAGCCCGCATTCGATCGTCGCGTCGTTCGAATTCATCGACACCGACGGCATGATCGTCGCGCGCCTGTCGGCGTGCCGCTTCCGTCGGGTCGATCTCGCCGGGCGCCGTCACGGGGTGCCGGCCCGCTTCGCCTATGTGCTCGAAGCGCGGCCGCAGCCGGCCGGTTTCACGGCCGATACGCTGCCGCCGCCGGCCGTGCTCGTCGAGCGCGCGAACGAGCAAGTCGCGGCGCATCAGGATCGCGCGCGCCGCACGCAGCACCTGACCGAAATGCTGCCGTTGCTCGACGTGCTCGCGGGGCTGTACGCGCTCGACGCGCTGGATGCGCTCGACGCGTTCGCGCTGCCGGCGCTGTCGATGCACGCGCATCCTCAGCAGGTTGCGCGGCTGGCGCAGATCGTCGTCGAGGACGGCCTGGCCCGCTTCGACGGCGATCGTCTCGTTCGCGATGACGAAGCCTGCGCGGCGATGCCGGCACGTGACGCGCTGTGGCGCGACGTGCTGGCCGCCTCGCCGGCCCATGTCGCCGAACTGACGCTGCTTGCGCACGTGGGCGCGGCGCTGCCCCGCGTGCTGCGCGACGAGGCGCCCGCGGGCGCGCTGCTGTCGTCGACGGGGCGCAGTCTGGTCGAGCAGTACTTCGATGCGTCGCCGACCTGGTCGCATGCGCGTGCGCTGCTTGCCGCCTGCGTCACGCAAGCCGTCGCGGCGTGGCCGCATGTGCGCCGCCTGCGTGTGCTGGAGATCGGCCCGGCGAACGGCGACGTGTTGCAACCGCTCGACGTCGAGGTGCCGGCCGGTCGCTGCGAGTACACGCTGGCGGGTACGCACCAGCAGCTCGCCGGGTTCGATGCGGAAGCGCATGCGCAGACGCTGACGTTCGCGACCGACGCGCCGCTGTTCTCGCAATGCCGCGATACGACGCCGTTCGACGTCGTGGTCGTCAACCGGATGCTGGGCGATCACCCGGATCCGCTCGCGGCGCTGACGGCGATCGTCGAGCGGCTAGCCCCGGGTGGGCTCGTCGTCATCACCGATGCGCGGCGCAGCCGATTCTCGGACATCGTGTTCGGCACGGTCGGCGGCGAAGTGGCCACCAGCGGATACGGTGCGCTGGCGCCCGCCGCCATTGTGTCGATGTGCGAGCGTGCCGGTCTGGTCGACGTGGCGCGCGAAACCGAACAGGGCCTCGATCTTGAAGGCGTGCCGACGTTCGTCATCGGGCGCAAGCCGGCTGCCGGCGAGCAAACGGCGGCCGCGTCACCGGCCGAGGATCTCGCGCGTCGCATCGCGGCGAGCGACGACGCGCGCTGGCTGATCGCTCAGGACGATGGCGATGCGTTCGGCATCGCACTGGCCGACGCGCTGGCGCAACTGGGTTGTCATGTCGAGTCGGCATCGGTTCGGGACGCCGCGGCCTGGTCGGTACGCCAGCCGGCCGATCACCCGGCGCACGTCGTGTTCGTCGCGCCGCTCGCGTCGCTCGACACGGCCGACGGTGCGGCCGTGATGCGCGCGCAGCACGGCGGCGCGCTCGCGCTGGCATCGCTCGTGCGCGAGCTCGATGCGGCCGGCGCGACGGAGCGCGGTCGACTCTGCGTCGTGACGCGCGGCGGTGCGCCGTTCGCGGCCGGCGCGTCGTCGCATCCCGAGCAGGGATCGCTGTGGGGGCTCGGCCGCGTGATTGCGAACGAATACCCGACGCTGCCGATGCGCCTGATCGACGTCGACCAGGCCGTCGAACAACCGGCATTGCAGCTTGCGATGGCGCTGCTCGGCGACGACGGCGAAGAAGAAATCCTGCTTGCGCCGCACGGGCGCTACGTGCCGCGCATGCTGCCGGCCGCGCAGGCGGCCGAGCGCGACCACGCTGCGTCGACGCCTGACCAGCCGGGCGCACGGCTCGCATTCGACATGCCGGGCTCGTTGCGCAACCTCGAATGGTTCGCACTGCCGGCCCGCGATCTCGCTTCCGGCGAGGTCGAGATCGAGCCGATGGCGACGGGGCTCAATTTCCGCGACGTGATGTACGCGATGGGGCTGCTGTCCGACGAGGCCGTCGAGACGGGCTTCGCAGGCGCGACGATCGGCATGGAAATGTCGGGTCGAATCGCCCGGGTCGGCCCGGACGTCGACGGCTTCGCGCCGGGCGACGCGGTGCTCGGTTTCGCGCCGGCATCGTTCGCGACGCGCGTGGTCACGCGTGCCACCGCGATCGCACGCAAGCCCGACACCATGTCGTTCGAGGAGGCCGCGACGGTCCCGACCACGTTCTTCACCGCGTACTACGCACTGTGCGAGCTGGCACGGCTGCGACGCGGCGAGCGCGTGCTCGTGCACGGCGGCGCGGGCGGGGTCGGCATCGCGGCGATCCAGATCGCGCGACATCTTGGCGCGGAAGTCTTTGCCACTGCCGGCAGCGACGAGAAGCGCGAGTTCATTCGCCTGCTGGGCGTCGATCGCGTGTTCGATTCGCGCAGCCTCGCGTTCGCGGACGAGATCCTCGCGCGCACGCACGGCGAAGGCGTCGACATCGTGCTCAATTCGCTCGCCGGCGAAGCGATGGTGCGCAGCATCGATACGCTGCGTCCGTTTGGCCGCTTCCTCGAACTTGGCAAACGCGATTTCTACGAGAACAGCCAGATCGGCCTGCGGCCGTTCCGCAACAACATCAGTTATTTCGGCATCGACGCCGATCAGCTGTTGGGCGTGCTGCCGGCGCTGACGACGCGGCTGTTCGAGGAAGTGATGACGCTGTTCTCGGATGGCGTGCTGCATCCGTTGCCGTATCGCGCGTTCCCGGCTGCACGTGCGGAGGAAGCGTTCCGCTACATGCAGCAGGCGCGCCAGATCGGCAAGGTGCTGGTGACGTTCCCGTCCGGCACGCCGGCGCCAACGCGTGGAATCGTGTTGCCGACGCTGCGGCTCGATCCGCACGCGGCGTACCTGATCGTCGGCGGCACCGGCGGGCTGGGATTCGCGACCGCACGCTGGATGATCGAACGCGGCGCGCGGCATCTGACGCTCGCCAGCCGTGGCGGCACATTGGGCGCCGCGATGCAGGCCGAAGCCGAGCGTTGGCGCGACGTGTGCGGTGCGGTCGTGTCGGTTGCACGGTGCGACGTGACCGACAGCGCGGCGCTCGCCGGCCTGATCGACGAGATTGAGCGTCGCGGCACGCCGCTCAAGGGTGTGCTGCATTCGGCGATGCGGATCGACGACGGGCTGCTGCGCAACGTCGACGACGCGCGCTTCGCGGCCGTGCTCGAACCGAAGGTAGCGGGTGCGTGGAACCTGCATCGCGCGACGCAGCGTTGCGCGCTCGATTTCTTCGTCGTGTATTCGTCGGCGACAACCTATCTCGGCAACCCGGGGCAGGGCGCGTATGTCGCCGCCAACGGCTTCCTCGAGGCACTGGTCGCGCATCGTCGCGCGGCCGGGCAGCCGGCCACGTTCATGGCGTGGGGGCCGATCGAGGACGTCGGCTTCCTGGCGCGCCATGCCGGCACCCGCGAGGCACTGCAGGCGCGGATCGGCGGCGCGTCGATCACGTCCGACGAGGCGATGGCCGCGCTCGAACGTGCGCTTGCGCACGGGGCGGCCGGCGAAGCCGTCGTGCGCCTCGACTGGGGGGCCATCTCGCGCGGCATGCCGGCCGCGCACGCGCGGCGTTACACCGCGTTGCAGACGGGCGGGGCGGCCGAGACGTCCAGCGAGGATCGCGTATTGCTGGAGCAGTTGCGCGCGCTGCCGCGTGCCGACGCCGTGGCGCTCGTCGAGACGGCGCTGCGCGGCCAGATCGCGCGGATTCTGCACATGTCGCCGGAGCGCGTCGATGCCGGCCGGTCGGTTCTCGATCTTGGCATGGACTCGCTGATGGGCATGGAGCTCGGCATGGCCGTCGAGGAAAGCTTCGGCGTCAAGCTGTCGATCATGGCGATCGCGGAAGGCGCGACGGTTCATACGCTGGCCGTGCGTATCGTCGATCTGCTCGACGCGCAGGGCGGCGACGAGAACGTCGCGGCAGCGGACGAATTGGCAGAGGCACTGGTCGCACGGCATGCGCTGGGCGACGAAGCGCGGGCCGAACTCGAGCGGGGTTCGAATTGATGGAAGCAAGGAGCGCAAGCGTGCCAGCCGACGCGGAGATTGCCCGAATCAAGCTGCCACCGGGTTGGCACGCGAGCGAGGGCACGCTGGCGCGGCCGCTCGCGTTGTCGGGACACGGCCTGCACACCGGGCGGCGTGTGAAGGTGCGGATCCTGCCGGTGACGCCGGCGGGCGGGCGGCACGGGATCGTGTTTCGACGGATGCGCGACGGGCGCGAGCTCGGTGTGCTCGAAGCCGCTCCCGCACTGCGCCGCGCCCAGCCGCTCTGCACGATGCTGCGCAATGCCGACGGCGTCGGCGTGCGGACCGTCGAGCATCTGCTCGCGTCGCTGCTGGCGTGCGAAATCGATCATGCGATCGTCGAGCTCGACGCGGAGGAAGTGCCGATTCTCGACGGCAGCGCAGCGCCGTGGGTCGACGCCATTCGCGCCTGCGGCCGCAGCGCGCTCGACGCACCGAAGCGTTTCATCCGTGTGCTGCGCCCCGTCGTGGTCGCGGACGGCGCCGGCGATCAGCGGCGCGAAATGCGGATCGAGCCGGCGCCGCGCTACGAACTGAGCGTGCGCAACGACCTGCGCGGTTTCGGCGACATGCACTGGGACGGCGCGCTGACACCGGACGCGTTCGCGACTGAAATCGCACCGTCGCGTTCGTATGGGCGCGTGAAGTGGGCCGTACCCGCGATCATCGCCGGGTATGTGCGCGGCGTGCCGATCCTGCGCGGCGCGCGGCCGTCATGCACGGCGTCGATCGTCGGCAATCGCGTGCTGGGCGGGATGCGGCTGCCGGAGGAGTTCGTCCGGCATCGCGTGCTCGACCTGGTCGGCGATCTCGCACTGGCCGGCGCGCCGCTGCTCGCGCGCGTGAGTGCATTGCGCCCAAGCCACGAGATGAATTTCCGGCTGGTCGATGCGCTGCTGACCGATACCCGCGCATGGCAATGGGCCGAGTTTTCCGACGCGTGACACCACGCTTTTTAAAAATACGCGGCGTAACATAGCGCCTTTTCGAGATACAGCGAAGGAAGCAATGGCACTGGGAGAACACCTTCGCCAGCAACTGGCGGCGAAAGCCCTGAAGCGGCAACTGGAGCGCGCGACGGACGCCGCCGCTGCACCGGGCGTGCCCGGTACGCCGGCGGCACAGGCCGTATCGGCGCGCAGCCGTTTCGAATCGATGCCGCAGTATCAGCAGGTCAGGATCATGCGCGAGATGGGCGAGAAGCTGCGCGTCGACTCGCCGTTCTTCCGCGTACACGATGGCATCGCCGGCGCGACGACGCAAATCGGCGGCCGCGAATACGTGAACTTCGCGAACTACAACTATCTCGGTCTCGCCGGCGATGCGGCCGTGTCGGAGCGGGCGAAGGCCGCGATCGACCGCTACGGCACGTCGGCGTCCGCGAGCCGGATGGTCGCGGGCGAGCGCCCGGTGCAGCGCGACCTCGAGCGGGCGCTGGCCGCGTTCTACGAGACCGACGACTGCGTCGCGTTCGTGAGCGGCCACGCAACCAACGTGACCGTGATCGGCGCGCTGTTCGGCCCCGGTGACCTGATCGTCCACGATGCACTCGCGCACAACAGCATCGTGCAGGGCGCGCAGCTGAGTGGCGCGAAGCGGCTGAGCTTCGCGCACAACGACTGGCAGGCGCTCGACGAATTGCTATCGCGCGTGCGCCGCGACTACCGGCACGTGCTGATCGCGATCGAAGGGCTGTACAGCATGGATGGCGATTTCCCGGACCTGCAGCGCTTCGTCGACGTGAAGACGCGCCATGGCGCGTTCCTGCTCGTCGACGAAGCGCATTCGCTCGGCGTGCTCGGCGCGACGGGCAAGGGCATCCGCGAACATTGCGCCGTCGCGGCCGACCAGGTCGACATCTGGATGGGCACGATGAGCAAGACGCTGGCCGGTTGCGGCGGTTTCATCGCCGGCTGCCAGCCGCTCGTGGACATGCTGCGTCACCTGGCGCCCGGCTTTCTGTACAGCGTCGGGCTCGCGCCGACGCTCGCCGAAGCGTCGCTGGCCGCGCTCGAACGCCTGCAGGCCGAACCGGAGCGGGTGGCGCAACTGCAGGCGCGCGGTCGGCAGTTCCTGACCGAGGCACGCGCCGCGGGGCTGAACACCGGCACGAGCGCCGGGTATGCGGTCGTGCCGGTGATCACCGGGAGCTCGCTGAAGGCCGCGCAGTGGGCGAACGCGATGTTCGACGAAGGGATCAACGTGCAGCCGATCTTCTATCCGGCCGTCGAGGAGAAGGCCGCGCGTCTGCGGTTCTTCATCTGCTCGACCCACGAGCCGCAGCAGATCAGCCGGACGGTCGCCGTGCTGGCGCGGCTCGCGGGGCGAGCAGCATGATGGCGGCCGCCGCGCCTGCGCGATCCGTCGGCGCTCCGCAGGCCGGCAGGTTCACGTCGTTTCGCGCCGCATGTGCGGACGATGCGGCGGCATGCGCGCCGCTCGTATTCGCATCCGGCGTCGGCGAATTCGGTTTCTTCCTCGGTGAAAGCGACGCGCGCTGCATCGCGTTCCTGCAACAGGCGTTCCGGTCGCGCCATGGCCGGTTCTCGTGGCGCCGGCATCGGGTCGCGGTCGGCGCCGACGGCACCGTGCTCGCCGTAATGGCCATCCATGACGGGCGCCGGACGCGGTTCGACGACGTACACGTCGTGTGGGCATTGACGCGCTTCTTCGGGCTGCGCCGTACGCTTGGCCAGTTGCTGCGCGGGCTGATTCTGGAAACGGAAATCCCGGCGCCGAAGCGTTCGCAGATCCTGGTCGCGCATTGCGCGACCGACGAACGCCAGCGCGGCACGGGCATCTTCACCGCGCTGCTGCGCGATGCGCTCGATACCGGCGCGTTGCCGGACGACGCCAGCCGCGACATCGTGCTCGACGTGCTGACCCGCAACACGCGCGCCCGCGCGCTGTACGAGCGGCTCGGCTTTGCCGCGCTGACACGGCGTCGCGCGCGCTCGCGTTGGCTGCCCGCCGAACTCGATTCCGTACGCATGCGGCTCGCGCGCCGCGACTGACAGCGGCGCGAACTGCGCCGTCGCCTACTTGTGCCGCGGATTGAACGGCCGCTGCTGCACATCGGCTCCTTGCGCGACGATCGCCATGCTTTCCGGTACTTCTTCCCACGCGCCGCGCAGGTCGACGAGCGGCTCCGATACGACCATGAACGCGTCGTCGCCGGCTTCCGCGATGCGCGGATTGTGCGGATAGAGTTCGTGCAGATGCTTGAACGACGTGCTGTGGAACAGCGAGCGCGACTGCCGTTCGCTCGAATAGCGCACCGCGATGATCCGGTCGCCGTCCGTCGCACAGATCGTCATGTTGAGCGGCTCGGCGACACGATATCGCGCGGCAGTTTCCTCGACGACGCCGACCATCCGCTCGAGCGCCGGCAGCGGCGTCTGCTCGAGGCCGTAGGTCAGCGCGAGGCGGAACATCAGCTCGGAGTCGGTCGAGCCTTCGAGCGTCGGGAACAGCGCCGGGTCGACCTTCAGCGTCAGGTCGCGGCGCAGCTTGTGGAAATCGCGGATCAGGCCGTTGTGCGCGAACAGCCAGCGGCCGTGGCGAAACGGGTGACAGTTGGTTTCCTGCACGGGCGTGTCGGTCGCCGCGCGGATGTGCGCGATGAACATTCGCGAGCGGATCGCGCGCGCGGCTTCACGCAGGTTGCGGTCGTTCCATGCGGGATGCACGGAGCGGTAGCGGAACGGGAGTTCATCAGGGCGGCCGTACCAGCCGATGCCGAATCCGTCGCCGTTGGTGGTCGTCGCCCCGAGCTCCGAATGCAGGCTCTGGTCGATCAGCGAATGCTTCGCGCGAAACAGGACGGTCTCGAGATGGATCGGATTACCCGTATAGGCGAGCCAGCGGCACATGGCGTGCTCCTTCGCGATGAGTCGTTCGCGCATGGTAGCCGACTTCGCGGTGCCGCCGTTGTCGATCCGCGGCGGCCGGCCAACCGGCCGGCACCGCCGCGATCGTCATGCCAGGGGGTGCAACCGTTGCACCCCGACCGGGTGCGTCAGTCGCCGAGCGCGTCCATCACGCGCGCGGAGTAGACGAGCGCCGCGCCCGCATTCAGCGCGACCGCGACGCCGAGTGCTTCCGCCACTTCCTCCTTGGTCGCGCCATGCTTCGCGGCTTCGGCCGTGTGCACCGCGATACAGCCGTCGCAGCGTGTCGTGACGGCTACCGCGAGCGCGATCAGCTCGCGCGTCTTCGCGTCGAGATGGCCCGTCTTGGCGCCGGCCCCGGACAGCGCCTTGTAGCCGGCGAGCGTGTCGGGCGACAGCTTGGCGATTTCGCCGATGCGCGTCGAGAGTTCCTTCCGGTATTCGTTCCAGTTCAGCATGATACGTCCTTTCGAGAAGAGGTGGGTCGGGCGGCGGATGCCGCGATCTCGGGCGATGCAGGGCTTATTCTGAGCGTTCACGCTGAGGGTTTCGATACGCTAGAGTGTCAATTTTTAGCGCAAACGTCTCATGGACGCATTGAGTCAACTGTTGTCGCTGGGCCGCAGCCATGTCGAACTCGACGTGCGCTGCCTGCTCGACGGCCCGTTCGCGATGCCGCACGACCCGTTGCCGCCCGGCGAGGCGGCGTTTCACTTGTTGCTGTCCGGAACGTGCCGGTTGCGCACGGCGGACGGGCGCACGCTACGGCTGGCTGACGGCGATTTCGTGCTGCTGCCGGCGGGCGACGCACACGATTTGTCGGATGTGGACGGCGGTGGTGTGCGATCGGTCGCGTCGCTGCGCGAACCGGGCGCAGCCGGCGGCGCGGTGCTGCCGGTCAAGTCGAATCGCGATTTCGCGGACCCGGCCGATGCGAGTGTCGACCTGCTCTGCGGCCGCTTCGTCTATGCGCGCGGGGCCGGGGAATTGCTGATGCGCACGCTGCCGCGCGTGCTGCACGTCGGGTTGCGCGAAGCGTCGGGGCCCGCGTCGCTGCAACTGCTGACGAGCGTGCTGCGCGCCGAGGCATCGAATGCGCAGCCGGGTGCGCGCGCGATCGTGAACGCGCTGGGGCAGGCGCTGCTCGCGTATGCACTGCGCGCGTACGGCCGCGATGCACGCGTGCCGGCCGGCTGGCTCGCGCTGGCTGCCGATGCGCGGCTCGGTCCGTCGGTTCAGGCTGTACTGCAGGCGCCGGAGCAGCCGTGGACGGTCGAGTCGCTCGGCATGGCATCCGCGATGTCGCGGGCGACGTATGCGCGGCAGTTTCGCGAGAAGGCGGGGATGAGTGTCGGCGCGTTCGTCGCGCAGATCCGGATGATGCACGCATGCGCGCTGCTGCAGGATACGCAGCGCGGGCAGGCGGAGATCGGGCAGGCGGTCGGCTATCAGTCGGAGGCGGCGTTCGGCAAGGCGTTTCGCGCGGTGCTCGGCACGACGCCGGGGCGCTGGCGGCGCGCGCAGCGCGGCGTGTAGGACGGCAAGCGCGGTTGGGGCTGCGCAATGAACCTGACCATCATCCAGCAGCCGGCGTTCGCATTCGTGGCCGCATCGTGGGGGCGCGCTGCTCGCCGGTTTCGCGGCATTCCTGATCGGGCCGCCCGTTTCGCGGCCACCCGCATGCACCGGTGCACCGCAGGCTCCCCGTCCGGTCGACTTCGTCGAAATCGGCGCGCGCATCGTCGAGATGCCGAGCGCGACGCGGCAGGAAGCAGACGCAAAAAAGCCTCCACTTGGGAGGCTGTATTTGCACTATCAAAGATAGTTGGTAGGGTGGGAGGGACTCGAACCCTCGACTCTCTGATTAAAAGTCAGATACTCTAACCAACTGAGTTACCACCCCACGTTCTTGAAACCTGTTAGTCCGTTGCGCTAACAACAACTTGCGTAACGACCTAAAGAGCAAAAAATTATAGCGACGGTTTGCAGGTCTGTCAACAACTCAGCACGATAATTTATTTGATGCTCTCGATCTTGCCCTGCGCAGTCTGCGCAGCGTTCGATCCGGCGTACTGCGACACGACTTGCTCGAACGTCTTCTTCGCGGCCGCCTTCTGGCCTTGTTCGAGCTGGTTCGTGCCGATTGCGACGAGGGCGTCGGCCGCGCGCGGATGCTGCGGATACTTGCTCACGATCGCTTGCCAAGTCGCAGTCGAGCCGCGGTAGTCGCGCAGCGCGTATTGCGCGTTGCCGAGCCAGTACTGCGCGGTCGGCTGGTACGGGCTCTGCGGATACTTCGTGATGAAACCGCGGAACGATGCCGCGGCTGCCTTGAAGTTGCCGTTGCGGAACTGCTGCTGCGCCGCGCTGAGCGCCTCCGTTTCACCCGGCTGCACGGTGCCCTCGACACCATCGATCGTTGCCTGTTGCGGCTCGAACTTCTTGAGTCGCGTGTCGAGATCCTGGTAGTACTCCTTGTTCTGCCGTTCGAGCGTCGTCAGCCGGTTCGTCAGGTCCTCGTTCTCGCCGCGCAGCGTCGCGACCTGCTGGTTCAGCTGGTCGATACGGCCGGTTTGATCGAGGATCGTACGCTGGGCGGCCGACAACTGGCTGGCCTGGTTGTCGGTCTTGCTGCGCAGATCGAGCACGGCACGGCGCGCTTCGTTGTCGTCGAACACGCCGGCGTGCGCCGGCGCGGCCGACCACGCCGCGCCGACGACGCAGAATGCTGCGGCGATGCGCAGCCAGGATACACGGTGCGTCATACGGCGGCTCTTCCGTTACTTACTGTTGGTAGGCGAGGTCGGCGCGACGGTTCTGCGCCCACGATGCTTCGTCGTGACCTGCTGCTTGCGGCTTTTCCTTGCCGAGGCTCACGGCTTCCATCTGCGAGTCGTTCACGCCGAGCAGTGCCATCGCGCGGCGGACGGCTTCCGCACGCTTCTGGCCCAGCGCGAGGTTGTACTCGCTCGTGCCGCGCTCGTCGGTGTTGCCCTGGATCAGCACGTGGCGCTGCGGGTGGCTCTTCAGGTACTGCGTGTGTTGCTGCAGCAGCGGCTGGTACTCGTCCTTCACCGAATAGCTGTCGAAGTCGAAGTAGATGCTGCGCTTCGCGAGCGGGCTGTTCGGATCGTTCAGCGGATCGACGTTCACTTGCGCGACGTTGTCGGCGCTCGGTTGCGTGCTGACTGCACCCGCGTTGTTCGCCTTGTCGTCGAGCTTCACGCCCGACTTACATGCGGCGAGCGCGCTGATCATCATCACGGCCAGGGCCAGACGAGCTTTGTTCGACATCATGGTTACTCTCCTTGTGGTCATTGCATGAAGGGCCCCCACGACGGCTCACGAACGGAGCCGCCCTGGACGGACAGGATTTGCGGCGGCGCGCTGCCGTCGGAGGGCACTGCTGCCAGCACGTTGCGACCACCCGACTGGGTAGCATAGAGAAGGTACTGGCCGTTTGCCGCGAAGCTGGGCGATTCGTCGCGATTGGTATTCGTGATGGCGTTCGCCGCGCCGGATTGCAGATCCTGAACGTACAGCTTGAACCCCCCACCCGTGCGGGAGATGTAGGCGAGCAGCTTGCCGTCCGGGCTGATGCGCGGGCTGGTGTTGTAGTTGCCGGTGAAGGTCACGCGCTGTGCCGAGCCGGCGCTTTCACCCTGCGCGGGCATCCGGTAGATCTGCGGTGCGCCGCCGCGATCGCTCGTGAAGTAGATCCAGCGGCCGTCCGGCGAATAGAACGGCTCGGTGTCGATCGAGCCGCTCTGCGTGAGGCGGCGCAGGCCGCCGCCCGTCGAGTTGACCGTATAGATTTGCGTGTTGCCCGACAGCGACAGCGCGACGGCCAGCGTGTTGCTGTCCGGCGACCATGCCGGTGCGCTGTTGTTGCCCTTCTGGTCGGAGACGATGTAGCGGCGGCCGGTCGGCAGGTCGTGGATGTAGACGATCGGCTTCTTGCGCTCGAACGACACGTACGCGACCTTCGTGCCGCTCGGCGACCAGGACGGCGAGATGATCGGTTCGGTGCTCGACAGCGCGATGCGCGCGTTCTGGCCGTCCGAATCCGAAATCTGCAGCTGGTAGCGGTTGCCCGTCTTGATCACGTACGACAGGCGCGTGGCGAACACGCCGCGCACGCCGAGCAGCTTCTGGTAGATGTAGTCGGCGATCTTGTGGCCGGCCGTGCGCATCGTGTTGTCGTTCGCCGTCAGCGACAGGCCGCCGAGGCTTTGCTGCTTCACGGTGTCGTACAGGATGAAGTTCACCTTGTACTGGCCGTTCGCTTCGCGGTTCACGCTGCCGGCCACGAACGCGTTCGCGCCCTTGGCCTTCCATGCGCCGAGATCGACCGAGGCGGTCTCGGGCACGGGCGTGCTGCCCGCGTCGATATTGGTGAATTTGCCGCTGCGGGCGAGGTCCGCGCGGACGATCGAAGTGACCTGCTGCGGCAGGCCTGCCTCGTTCGCGAAGTTCGCGGTGGCGATGGGGAACTGGGTCGAACCGACGCCGGTGATCAGCACGTTGACCTGCGCGTTAGCGGCGCCGCCGGCCGCAATCAGACACGAGGCCACGAGTGCCCTGAAACCTAGTTTCGTCATCAAACTCATGCTTCTTGCTTCCCATGTGACTTGGATCGCTGCGCAACCGCAGAGACAGTAAAAATACCCGATTCGTTCCCGTCCGGCAGCGACGCACGGAGTGTAAGCGCATTTGCGATCACTCCGCCGCCTTGAAGGTAATCGTAATGTCGGACGGGGTACGACCGTTAGAATCGGGTGGCAATGGGACCGACGCCTGGATCGCATTGACCACGGCTTGATCCCACCCCGAATTTCCGCTCGAACGGCGGATCGATACGCTCAGCACGTCGCCCGACGGCGTGCAGCGGATCGCGACGATGGTCGTCAGGCCGGCGCGCTCGCCGCCCCAGACGATGTTCGGCTTCACGCGTCGACGCACCTTGTCCGGATAGCCGGGCGATGCGGCATTGCCGCCGGAGCCCGAGCCGGTGCCGCTCTTCGCGAGGCCTTCGCCACCGCCTTCGCCGCCGCCGGACATGCCCTGCATCTGCGCGAGACGTGCGCTGCGTTCCCGGTCGAGTTGCGCCTTCGACGCCGCGTCGGCCTTCGCGCGTGCCGTCGCTTCGGCCTTGGCCTTCGCCTGGGCTTCCGCTTTCGCCTTCGCGGCCGCGTCGGCCCTGGCCTTCGCCGCCTGCTGCGCTTCCAGCTGTGCCTGCTTCTGCTGCTGCAGTTTTTGCTGCTGGAGCTTCTGCTGTTCGAGCTTCTGCTGCTCCACGAGCTGCTGTTGCTTGAGCTTGTCCGCCTGCTTCTGCTTTGCGCGCTCGGCCGCCTTCTCCGCGGCGAGCGCGGCGGCTTGCTGGGCCGCGAGCTGCGCGCGCCGGGCTTCCTCTTCCTGCGCCTTCAGCTGCTGTGCGCGGCGCTGCTGCTCGAGCAGCGCTTCGCGCGCGGCCGCTTCCTGCTGCCGCTTCTTCTGCTGCAGCGCGATGTCCGCCTGCTCGTCCCGGACCGGGGGAGGGGGCGGCGCGAGCTTTGCGGGCGGCGTGGGCGTGACGACGGGCCGCGGCGCGGGGACGTCGGGCACCTCGGTCCACAGCTCGGCTTCGGCGCCGGCCGGCGTGCTGTTCTGCCACTGCACGCCGTGATAGAGAAACAGCCCGAGCAACACGTGCATCAGCGCGGCGAGCGCGAATGCGCGCCAGGTGCCGCGCTCGCGAGGGGGCTGAGGCGGGTAGGCGTTGCTGCGCGTGGATTGCTGCCGGTTCATTGCGATTTGACGAGGAGGCCGACGCGCTTGACGCCGCGCGCCTTCAGATCCGACATCACGGTCATGACCGCATCGTACTGCACGGTCTTGTCGGCCGCGATCACGACCGGCTGGTCGGGATGGTCGGTCTGCCGGGCCAGGATGAAGCTGTCGAGCTCGGCCTTGGTCATCGTGTCTTCCTGCGTCGCGCCGGACTCGCCCTTGTACTTGACGCTCATCGTGCGGTCGGCCTTGATGTTGACCACGACGGGCGGCGTCTGTTCCTGCGGCGCGGCGTTGCCGACGGTCGGCAGGTTGATGATCGACGGTGCGACGAGCGGTGCGGTGACCATGAAGATCACGAGCAGCACCAGCATCACGTCGATGTACGGGACGACGTTGATGTCGGCCATCGCACGGCGCCCGCGGCCGCCGCGCATGCTGGATCGAATGGGACTTCCTGCCATGGCGTGCTCCTTACTGGGCCTGACGCTGCAGGATGTTCGAGAACTCTTCAATGAAGGTCTCGAAACGGATCGCGAGGCGGTCGATGTCGTGCGCGTAGCGGTTGTACGCGACCACTGCCGGAATCGCGGCGAACAGGCCGATCGCGGTGGCGACGAGCGCCTCGGCGATGCCCGGCGCGACGTTCGCGAGCGTGGCCTGCTGCACGTTCGCGAGGCCGCGGAACGAGTTCATGATCCCCCAGACGGTGCCGAACAGACCGATGTACGGGCTGACCGAGCCGACCGACGCGAGGAACGCGAGGTTTGCTTCGAGCACGTCCATTTCACGCTGGAATGATGCGCGCATCGCACGGCGCGCACCGTCGAGCACGAGGCCCGGGTCGCTGATCCGCTTTTCCTTCGCCTTCAGGAATTCGCGCATCCCCGATTCGAAGATCCGCTCGAGCGCGCCAATCGTATGACGGTTGTTGGCCGCGCTCTGGTACAGCGCCTGCAGGTCGCCGCCCGACCAGAAATCCCTCTCGAAGCGTTCGGTCTGCGCGCGGGCGCGGCGGATCGCGAACCACTTGCGGAAGATGAAGGTCCACGACATCAGCGACAGCAGCAGCAGCAGCCCCATCACGGCCTGGGCCAGCACGCTCGCGTTGAGGACGAGGGAAATGATCGACAGGTCTTGAGAAGTGTTCATAGAGGTTTGATTAACGTCCCTTCGGGGCGCCCGGTATGCGTGCGGCGCGGCGCGCCGGCCAGGCCTGGCGCCGAACCTTGCTTAGTATCAATTCAGGAAGGCAAGTTCATAGGCTTTGTCTAAACGGTGCTCATCCGAGCTTCGTTGACAATAGAGTCTGCCCGGTGTCGATGACGGGCCCGCGTTGCAGCGCGTCGAGCACGACCGGCGGGATCGCCGCGGGCCGGATGCCGGTACGGTCGACGCAGCCGAGGCGGATGTGGCCGGCGACGAGCAGCGTGTCGCCACGCCAGGCTTCCTGCGTGAATTCCACCGATGCGCGGCCGATACGCCCCGGCCGGCTCGTGATCGCCAGCGAGTCGTCGAGTCGCGCCGGCGCGCGGTAGTCGAGCGTCGTGCTGCGGACGATGAAGATCGCGCCGGTGTCGTCGGCGAGCTGACGCTGGTCGATACCGCACGCGCGCAGCCATTCGGTGCGGGCGCGCTCGAAGAATTTCAGGTAGTTGGCATAAAAGACGATGCCGCCTGCATCGGTATCCTCGTAGTACACGCGAACCGGCCAGATGAAGCCGGAGGGCGCGTCCGGGGAGCGGGTAGGCTGAGTCATGGCGCGCATTTTACCGGAAGGCCGGGATCGGATTCGTAACCGATTCGTAACGGAATGTAGTACGTCGTAGCACACCGGGGCACGCCGCAGGCCGGCTGGAAGCGGGCCCGCGGCTGCGTTCGACGGGTCAGCCGCGATGGATCGCGAGGCCGGCCGGGGCCTGGGCGACCGGCATCATCTCGATCGTGTTGATGTTCACGTGCGCGGGGCGCGTCGCGATCCAGTAGATCGTGTCGGCGATGTCCTCGGCCGTAAGCGGCTGGACGTTCTGGTAGACGTTTGCGGCCTTCGTGTCGTCGCCGCGGAAGCGGACGTTCGAGAATTCCGTGCCGCCGCACAGGCCCGGCTCGATGTCGGTCACGCGCAACGGCGTGCCGATCAGGTCGGCGCGCAGGTTCAGGCTGAATTGTCGGACGAAAGCCTTGGTTGCGCCGTATACGTTCCCGCCCGGGTACGGATAGGTCCCGGCAACCGAACCGAGGTTGAAGATATGGCCGCGGCCGCGCGCGATCATGCCGGGCAGCAACGCGTGCGTGACGGTCACGAGGCCCGAGCAGTTCGTGTCGATCATGGTCTGCCACTCGTCGAGGCTGGCCTTCTGGGCCGGTTCGACACCGAGCGCGAGACCGGCGTTGTTGACGAGCACGTCGAGCGCCGCGAATTCGGCGGGAAGGGCGGTCGGCACGGCTTCGACGGCCGCACGATCGCGCACGTCGAGCTCGAGCGGCAGCAGCGCGTCGCCGAGTTCGGCCGCAAGCGCATCGAGACGATCCTTGCGGCGCGCGGTGGCGACGACGCGGTGGCCGCCCTTGACAAAGGCACGGGCGATGGCGGCGCCGAATCCGGCGGACGCGCCTGTGACGAACACGATCATTGCTGCTCCTGGTCGGTAACAAAGTAGCGGATAGTATCCCGCAAGCCTACTGAGATTGCCGCACCGCGGCAAGGCGGCGAAGCGCGTCGGCACGGGCGCGTAGAGTCTGGCCCCTATTGATTCGGAGCCGCTGCCGCGCGGTTGCCTATTCATGACGCATCCAATACACTAACGCGCTCATCACCCCTGCGTGACTGGCGATAGAACCCTTCGGGTTCAAGGTGGAGCATCCCACCGTGAAGCGCGGGGCACCGTTTTTGCCGTTCGCCTGGGCAGCCGTTGTGCGCCGTTGCGTGCATCGCAGGTGGCTGTCCTGTCTCGCGTCATACGGATTCTTCCGCCACGTCGAGCTGGTCCTGCCAGCAGCGCAATGTACTCGGCCGCCCCGGTCAACCTGTACACACTTAACGGAAACCGTATGTTTGACAGAGCCCAAAGCACCATCGCGAACGTCGATCCCGAAATCTTCGCTGCGATCGAGCAGGAAAACCGCCGCCAGGAAGACCACATCGAGCTGATCGCGTCGGAAAACTACACGAGCCCGGCCGTGATGGCCGCCCAGGGCTCGCAGCTCACGAACAAGTACGCGGAAGGTTATCCGGGCAAGCGCTACTACGGCGGCTGCGAATACGTCGACGTGGTCGAGCAGCTGGCGATCGACCGTGTGAAGCAGCTGTTCGGCGCGGAAGCCGCGAACGTGCAGCCGAACTCGGGTTCGCAGGCGAACCAGGGCGTGTTCTTCGCGATGCTCAAGCCGGGCGACACGATCATGGGCATGAGCCTCGCGCACGGCGGTCACCTGACGCACGGCTCGCCGGTCAACATGTCGGGCAAGTGGTTCAACGTCGTCAGCTACGGCCTGAACGAGCAGGAAGACATCGACTACGACGCTGCCGAGAAGCTGGCTCAGGAACACAAGCCGAAGCTGATCGTCGCAGGCGCGTCGGCATTCGCGCTGAAGATCGACTTCGAGCGTCTCGCGAAGATCGCGAAGTCGGTCGGCGCGTACCTGATGGTCGACATGGCGCACTACGCGGGCCTGATCGCAGCGGGCGTGTATCCGAACCCGGTGCCGCACGCGGACTTCGTGACGACGACCACGCACAAGAGCCTGCGCGGCCCGCGCGGCGGCGTGATCCTGATGAAGTCGGAGTACGAGAAGCCGATCAACTCGGCAATCTTCCCGGGTATCCAGGGCGGCCCGCTGATGCACGTGATCGCGGCGAAGGCCGTGGCGTTCAAGGAAGCGCTGTCGCCGGAATTCAAGGCGTATCAGGAGAAGGTGGTCGAGAACGCACGCGTGCTGGCTGAAACGCTGGTCAAGCGCGGCCTGCGGATCGTGTCGAGCCGTACGGAAAGCCACGTGATGCTGGTCGACCTGCGCGCGAAGAACATCACGGGCAAGGCAGCGGAAGCGGCACTGGGCGCGGCGCACATCACCGTGAACAAGAACGCGATCCCGAACGATCCGGAGAAGCCGTTCGTGACGAGCGGCATCCGTCTGGGTTCGCCGGCGATGACGACGCGCGGCTTCGGCCCGGCGGAAGCCGAGCAGGTCGGCAACCTGATCGCCGACGTGCTCGAGAACCCGGAAGATGCGGCGACGATCGAGCGCGTGCGCGCGCAAGTGGCCGAGCTGACCAAGCGTTTCCCGGTCTATCGCTGATCGACGATGCGCTGCCCGTTCTGCCGGCATGAAGACACGCAGGTCGTCGACTCGCGCGTGTCCGAAGATGGCGCCGCGATTCGTCGGCGCCGTCGCTGCTCGGCTTGCGACAAGCGCTTCACGACGTACGAGCGGGTCGAGCTGAACTTGCCGGCCGTCGTGAAGAAGGACGGCAGCCGCACGGAGTTCGACCGTCGCAAGATCGTCGCCAGCATGCAACTCGCGCTGCGCAAGCGGCCGGTTGCGGCTGACGCGATCGACGCGGCGGTCGCCCGCATCGAATATCAACTGCTCGCGACCGGCGAGCGTGAAGTGCGTAGCGAGAAGCTCGGCGAACTCGTGATGAACGAGTTGCGCGGCCTCGATACGATTGCCTATGTCCGCTTCGCATCGGTATACCGCCGGTTCGAGGACGTCTCCGAATTTGCCGACGTGATCGAAGAGTTCCGTCGCGCGTCCCCCTCCAAGTCTCCACGTAAGCGCTGACGCGCTGCGTTCGTACATCGTCTTCTCCGTAGGTTCGGTTCGCACCGATTGTGTCGGCTGCGATCGCATGTCGCCAGTCGGCCGTTCGGCTAATGGCGTGTGGCCGCTCGCGTCGCTACAGTCGTCGCATCACGTTGACGGAGGGCGATGGCGATGGAACTGCACCCGCGGGTCGTTGAGAACAGCATGCGCTGCTGCGGCGGGTTCACGCTCGTCGAGCTGATGGTCGCGATCGCGCTGGCGGCCGGGATCGGGCTTTACGCAGCCCCCGCTTTCGATCAGTGGCGCATGCGCGAACGCGTCGATGCGCGCTCGCGCGCGCTGCTCGGTGCGCTGTCGTTCGCCCGCACCGAGGCGACGCGTCTCGGCGTGCGCGTCACGTTGTGCCGGGCCGGGCGCGACGGCGACTGCGTGCAGTCCGGCGAACGGTGCGACCCGGCGGAATGGTCGTGCGGCTGGATCGTCAGCGGGCAGTTCGACGGGCAGTCGCGCGTGCTGCGGCGCTATCCGCGCGATGCCGACATTGCCGTCGCGGGCGCGGCGCACGACCTGGCGTTTGCGCCGCCGGCCGGGCAGGTGATCGGCGGGATCCGGCGGTTCGAATTGCGCCCGCAACGGGCGTTGCCGGGTGGGGACGCGGTACGCGTGTCGCGTTGCGTACGGATTGCGGCGGGTGGTCGGGCGCGCGTCGCCGCGGGCCGTTGCGACGCGGCGTGATGCGCATGCCAACGTGGATGCCCACGCGGATGCGCGGCACGTCGCTGCTCGAAGCGGTGCTGGCGATTGCGCTGCTCGCGGCCGTGATGCTGGCGGTGGCCGGCAGCCAGCTCGCGATGGCGCGCGCGCAGCGGGCGACGATCTGGCGTGAACGCGCGCTGTGGCTCGCCGATGCGCGCATCGAACGCCGGCACGCAGCCGCAGGTGCCGACGACGGCATCGAGGCGCTCGCGGCCGCATCGTTGCCGGGCGGCGCGATGACGCTCGACCACGGAGCAGGCGGTGTCCGGTATGTGATCGTTGGCTGGCGCGGCGCCGAGGCGGCGGCGTCGACGCGCTGCGAAGGCGCGGGGGCAGCGGTCGAGCCACCGTCGTGCGTGCGGATTCCGTTTCGGGAGGCCGAGGCCAATGCCAATGAGCGTTGATCGCCGCATTCGCGCGCATACGCTGCTCGAAGTGCTGATCGCGATGACTGTCGGTCTGCTCGTGCTGGCTGCTGCCGGCGCGCTGTACCACGCGCAGCAGGTCGCGCAGCGGCGGGCGGAAGACGGGTTCCGGATGCGCGATGCGGCCGCGACCGCACTGACGCTGATCGGCCAGCAGCTCCGCATGGCAGGGTTCCGGCCGCTCGACGTCGAAGCGTCGCCGTCGTTGCCGCCGGTGTTCGGCTGTTCCGCGGGGCGCGTACGAGGCCACGGCGCGCAGGTGCGGTGCGAAGCCGTGCGCGCAGCGTCGGACGCGGTGCTGATCCGCTATGTCGGTGATGCCGTGTCGACCTGGCCGACGCTCAGCGCTCAGGCATCGGATTGTCTCGGGCAGGGTGTCGGCGCGCCCGGCGGGCGGCCGCTCGTGGAAAACCGTTTCGACGCGCACGTCAGTCCGTCGACGGGCGAGCCGGAGCTGTACTGCGAAGGCAGCGGGCGCCCAGGCACGCCGCAACCCGTCGTGTCCGGGATCGACCAGCTGCGTGTGCGCTACCTGCGTCGCGCAGACGGGCAGTTCGTCGACGCCGAGGCGATGCGCGCCGGCGACTGGCGCGATGTCGTCGCCGTGCATGTATGCGTGCGCGCGCGCGGCGAACCGACCGGCGCGGCGACGGGCCATGTCGATTGCGATGGCCGCACGGTGGTTTCGCATGATGGCCGTGCGCAACTGGTGCTACATCGAATCGTCGCATTGCGGAATTCCGCGTTCGCCGATTCCGGAGGTGAAGTAGCGCATGCATACGAGACGTTCCGATGATCCGCGCAAACAGGCATGCCGGCGAGATCGCGATGCGAATCGAGATGGACCATGCGAGCAAGAGCATCGTGGCGTCCTGCGGCACGCAGCACGCGTCGGGGGCATCGTGCTGAACCGGCGAGAACGGAGCACACGCGTGCTGTCCGCCAACCACGGCTGGCGTCGCGACGCGGGCCTTGCGTTGCCTGCGGTGATCGCGATCGGTGCGGCCGTCGCGGTGCTGACCGGCACATGGTTCGAATCCGCGCTGACGGAATCGCGTCGCACGCGTGCGTTGTCGGATCGGTTGATCGCGTTCCACGCGGCCGATGCTGCGCTGGCCGCCTGTACCGTGCAATTGCTGCGCGGCATGGCGCCGTACATCGAGGAATCCGCCTCGGACGCGAAGCCGAATGCCGAGCCGGACGCGTGGCGGCGCACGCCGGCGCTGGGCGTCGCCGAGGCATTCCCGCCGTTCGCGTCCTGGCCGATGGCGGTCCAGCCGCCGCGTTGCCTCATCGAAGCATGGCGAGGCGTCGGTCCGGCAGGCAGCCGCGCTTACCTCGTCACCGCGCGTGGTGTCGGCGGCCACGCGTCCAGCGTCGTCTGGCTGCAGCGTCAGGTCGCGCTGCGCGACGGCAGCATCGTTGCGCAGCGCTGGCGTCGTGTCGCGGCGGTGCATCCATGACCGGACGAACGCTGCTGCGCCGATCGGCGGCATTCACGTTGCTCGAGCTGATGATCGTGCTCGCGATCGTCGCCGTGCTGGCCGGATGGGGCATCCCGTCGTATCGCGAGCATGTCGCGCGCACGCATCGCGCGTCCGCGGTTGCCGCGCTGTATCGGGCGGCTCAGTATCTCGAAACGCTCGACGGCGCGCCGCCGCAGACGTTGCCGGAAGCATTCCGCCAGGCGCCGCCGGACGGGCAGCCGGTCTATCGCGTGGTGCTGCGGCGCCCGGTCGGCGACGATGTGCCGGTGGTCTACGAGCTCGTCGCGAGCCCGCTCGACACAGGCCCGATGCGCGACGACGCATGCGGGGCATTCACGCTGCGTTCGGACGGAACGAAAGGCAATGCGGGATCGAGCGACGGCGATGCGAACGCACCGGATCCGGCATGCTGGGGCGTGCGTTGATGACGCGCGGGAAACGCGCGGAACACGCGCGACGGCACATGGCCGTGCGCATGTGTCGTGGCGTGTCAGTCGTCGTTCGCAGCGCTGCCGCGCTCGTTGCGCGACTGCTTCCAGATCCGGTAGATCTCCCACGCGGCGAACCCGACGCTGCCCCACTTCAGCGCGGGGCCCGCGCTCGCGCGCAGCAGCGAGCGAACGGGTTTCGCCAGCACGAGCGATGCGAGCGAACTCAGCATCGGATACTGGTTGACGAGCTGGCCGAGGCTCGCGTTCAGGTTCCTCGCGGACTGGCTGAACTTGTTGCTGGAGAGGCCGGGGATCAACACCTTGAGCCAGCTGAAGCGCGTGACGGCCTGGCGCATTTCGGCGGAGGCTTCTGCAAGCTCCAGCCGCTCGACCTCGGATCGCAGGATCAGCAGCTCCTTGCGGAGCGCGCGATGCTGCGACGCGGTCCAGTTCGATCGCGACGAATGGGGGCGGGGTGAATTGCCCGTGACGTTCTGGCTCATGGCGCGTCGGCGAAGTAGGTGAGAGGGGCGAACGCGACTGCGTTCACGGCTTGCCGCGGAACATTTCGCGGTCTTTCTCGAGTTCGTGGAGCGTGGCTTCGAACACCGTCGGCGCATCGCGCAGCCCCGCGCGTGCCTTCAGTGCACACCCGATGCCGCTGACGGCGTACAGCACGGTGATCGCCGCGAGCGACTGCCAGCGATAGGTGTCCCAGAACGCGATCGTAATGAGCACGGTCAGGCTGATGAGCGCCATCGTCGCGAGCATCATCGCCGCGAGCCCGAGGAACAGCACGCCCATCAGGCGTTCCTTCTCCTCGGCGAGTTCGATGCCGACCAGTTCGAGGCGCGTTTGCAGGAGGCCGATTGCGGAGCCGACGAGGCGGCGCAGCGGTCCCTGGCCGGACGGCTGCGGGTGGGTGTCTGTCGTCATGGATAAGGCGCTTGCGCGCGCAGTGAGCGGCTAGGTCAAAGCCAGCCGGTGGCAAACCGCCGGCTGGCTTCGGCACCCATGGGCCGCATGGGCGGCACATGGGGCTAAACGGCGCAGAGCGCGTTACTTGCGGTTGATCAGCAGACCGATCAGCACGCCGACGCCGGCTGCGACGCCGATCGACGTCCACGGATGCTCGTGCACGTAATCGTCGGTCGCGCGCGCGGCCTTCTTGCCTTTCTCGACCACCACGACCTGGACGTCGGTTGCCTTTTCCTTGGCCTGCTTCAGGCGCGACATGGCTTTTTCGCGCAGCTCGGCCGCACGGTCGCCCGTGCTGCTCGCCGCTTGCTTGAGCAGATCCTCGGCGTCCGCGAGAACGGTTTTGATATCCGACATCAGTTTCTCCTTGTTGATTTCCGACATTGCAACTCCCTTCGTGCTGTCATGCTGCAGGTTCACATCGTAGCGAAACGCCTGCCCGCTGGCGAGCGGGGACGACACACTGCGGCAGCGCAAGACTGCATGGTAAACGACTCGTAATCGTCAACAGAGCCGCCAACGGGAAGAAAAGTTTCCTTTGCTGCCGTCCGCCCCGTTCGGCCAACGGGTAAAAATGACAAAAAAGTATGAATATCGAACGTAATAATCGTTCGCATGTCCCATTGCTTCCCGTAAGCTGATGGACTGCCCGCGCCGACAGCGCGCGGTTTCAACCAGCATCGTTCCAGGAGGGAACATCATGGGTCTGCGTCTTGGTGACATCGCACCGGATTTCGAGCAGGAATCGAGCCTGGGCAGTATCAAGTTTCACGAATGGCTCGGCGACGGCTGGGGCGTTTTGTTCTCCCACCCGGCCGACTACACGCCGGTGTGCACGACGGAGCTCGGGCTGACCGCGAAGCTGAAGGGCGAATTCGAGAAACGCAACGTCAAGGTGATCGCGCTGTCGGTCGACGGCGTCGAATCGCACAAGGGCTGGATCAACGACATCAACGAAACGCAGTCGACGGTCGTCGGTTTCCCGATCATCGCCGACGCGGACCGCAAGGTTTCGGAACTGTACGACATGATCCACCCGAACGCGAACGAAACGCTGACGGTGCGCTCGCTGTTCGTGATCGACCCGAACAAGAAGGTGCGGCTCATCATCACCTATCCGGCCAGCACGGGCCGCAACTTCGACGAAGTGCTGCGCGTGATCGACTCGCTGCAGCTGACCGACAACTACAAGGTCGCGACGCCCGGCAACTGGAAGGACGGCGACGACGTCGTGATCGTGCCGTCGCTGCAGGATCCGGACGAGCTGAAGCAGCGCTTCCCGAAGGGCTTCAACGCGGTGCGTCCGTACCTGCGCCTCACGCCGCAGCCGAACAAGTAAGCAGCGGCTGCCGCATCGGCGGCGCGTGACGAACGCGGGCGCCGATGAAAACGGCCCGCCCGGCAGCGATGCCGGGCGGGCCGTGTCGTTTCAGCGCGAACGGTGCGGCGGGCGCTCCGCGTACTGCGCGCGAATGCTCAGAAGAATGCCTGGATGCCCGTCTGCGCGCGGCCGAGGATCAGCGCATGGATGTCGTGCGTGCCTTCGTACGTGTTGACCACTTCGAGGTTCACGAGGTGGCGCGCGACGCCGAATTCGTCCGAGATGCCGTTGCCGCCGAGCATGTCGCGTGCGAGCCGCGCGATGTCGAGCGACTTGCCGCACGAGTTGCGCTTCATGATCGACGTGATCTCGACGGCCGCCGTGCCTTCGTCCTTCATCCGGCCGAGACGCAGCACGCCCTGCAGGCCGAGCGTGATTTCGGTCTGCATGTCGGCGAGCTTCTTCTGGATCAGCTGGTTCGCGGCGAGCGGCCGGCCGAACTGCTGGCGGTCGAGCACGTACTGGCGCGCGGTGTGCCAGCACGATTCGGCCGCGCCGAGCGCGCCCCAGGCGATCCCGTAGCGTGCCGAGTTCAGGCACGTGAACGGGCCGCGCAGGCCGCTCACGTTCGGCATCAGGTTCTCTTCGGGGACGAACACGTCGTCGAGGACGATCTCGCCGGTGATCGACGCGCGCAGTCCGACCTTGCCGTGGATCGTGGGCGCCGACAGGCCCTTCCAGCCCTTCTCGAGGATGAAGCCGCGGATCGCATCCTTGCCGTTTTCTTCCAGCTTTGCCCACACGACGAACACGTCGGCGATCGGCGAGTTGGTGATCCACATCTTCGCGCCGGACAGCGAATAGCCGCCGGGCACCTTCTTCGCGCGCGTGACCATGCTGCCCGGGTCGGAGCCGTGGTTCGGCTCGGTCAGCCCGAAGCAGCCGATCCATTCGCCACTCGCGAGCTTCGGCAGGTATTTCTGCTTTTGCGCGTCCGAGCCGAATTCGTAGATCGGCACCATCACGAGCGACGATTGCACGGACATCATCGAGCGGTAACCGGAATCGACGCGCTCGACCTCGCGCGCGATCAGGCCGTAGCTCACGTAATTGAGGCCGGGGCCGCCGTATTCCTCCGGAATCGTCGGGCCGAGCAGCCCGACTTCACCCATCTCGCGGAAGATCTCGGCGTCGGTGCGTTCATGGCGGAACGCCTCGGTGACGCGCGGCGCGAGCTTGTCCTGCGCATAGGCGTGCGCGGCATCGCGCACCATCCGCTCTTCTTCGGTCAGTTGCTGGTTGAGCAGCAGCGGATCGTCCCAATGAAAAGTTGCAGCGCTCATCGTTTCATCTCCTCGCTTGACTGGAGTTCCGCTCTGCGGAACAATGTTTTGCAAATTGAACCCAGTGTAGCATCAGATGCCGCTTTCAACCATCGACGAAACCACGATCGACGAACGCAAGTTCGTCGTTGCGCTCGCGCGCGGGCTCGACCTGCTGCGCGCATTCCGGCCCGGCGAGACGATGCTGGGCAATCGCGACTTCGCGGAGCGCACCGGGCTGCCGAAGGCGACCGTGAACCGGCTCGCCTATACGCTGACCGTGCTCGGCTACCTGCGCTACGACGAGACGCTCGGAAAGTATGCGCTCGACGCCGGCGTGCTGTCGCTCGGCTACGCGTTGCTGTCCGGCTCGGGCACCATCGATCTCGCGCGGCCGCACATGCAGGCGCTCGCACGAGAGATCGGCGCGGCCGTGTCGCTCGGCTGCCGCGACGGGCTCGACATGATCTATCTGGAAACGATCCGCAGCGAAACCGCGCTGACGCTCGGGCTCGCACCCGGGTCGCGGCTGTCGATGCTGACGAGCTCGATGGGTCGCGCGTACCTGGCCGTGCAGCCGGAGGACGTGCGCCGTGCGCTCTATGCGGATCTGCACCGCGCGGCGGGCGGCGCGGCCGACGCGGATGCGCTCGTGGCTGCCGCGCAGCAAGCGGTGGCCGAATTCTCCGCGGGCGGATGCTGCTATTCGTTCCGCGCGTGGCACATGGACGTGAACGCGGCGGCCGTGCCGTTTCGCGAGCCGCGCGAGGGGCGCTGGCTGATCCTGAGCTGCAGCGGGCCCGCGTCGTCGATGGACGAGGCGGTGTTCCGCACGCAGGTCGGGCCGAAGCTGAAGGCGCTCGCGCAGCGGCTCGGGCAAACGGCCTAAGACGCACACCGCAAGCGGTGCGTCGCCGGGGGCGCGGGAACGGGAGGGGGCGCAGCCGCCCGTTGCGTCGCGGGTGAACCGCATTCATCATCGTTCACCAGCTTCCCGACGACGACGAGGTTCGCGATGTCACACCCGGAAACGATGGAAGGCGGTTGCGCATGCGGTGCGATCCGCTACCGGATCACCGGCATTCCGACCGATGCCGGTTTTTGCCATTGCCGGCTCTGCCAGCGCACGACGGGCGCGGCGGTCGTCGCGTCGGCATCGGTGCCGCTCGACGCGTTCGACTATCTGCAGGGCGAGCCGACGGTCTACGCGTCGAGCACGTGGGGCGAGCGGCGCTTCTGCGGCCGCTGCGGCGCGCAGCTCGAGTACCGGCTGGCCAATGCGGCGACGACCGTGGAAATCAACTATGCAACGCTCGACGAGCCGGCGCGGCTGCGTCCCGCGTGGCACGTCTGGTACGGGGATCGTTTCCCGGGCATCGAGATCGACGACGATCTGCCGAAATACGCCGACGGCGGAAGAGACTAGGCTGCGACCATCAACGGCGACACGGCGGCATCGAGCACGCGAGCGTGTTCGACGCAGGCTCGACCTTTGCGCGTGACGGACAAAGCACCGCGTATCGCGCGGCATCGCGCCACGAGCGACCCTGCGCACCACACCCCGACCCCGCCGCAACACACTTGCTGAACCGAATCCACGATCCGGCGCGACGCTCCCCGCGAGCCGGCTGCTCCCGCTAGCCGGCCGCCACGCCGTCAATCACGCCGGCACGACTTTCGCGAACACCGGCCCCTGCATGAACCGCACGTCGTGCTGGCGCAGCAGCTCGCACTGCGTCTCGTCGACGACGCCGTCGAAAATCAGCGGAATCCGCACGCGCTGCGCATACGCGACCAGCGCCTTCACCATCCCGTCGCGCAGCGCGATGCCCGCATCCATCTTGATGTAGTCGGGCCGCGCCATCTCCGATTCGACCGCGAGGATGCGGCCCGGATCGGGCAGCTTGTCCGCGACCTTGAAGCCGTGATGTTGGTAGCTGCGCGTCAGGTAGCCGAGGAAGGTCTTGTGCGCGACCGCGACCGCCGGCAGCTCGATCACGATCCGCTCGACCGGCAGCCCGAAGCGCTGCAGCACCGACGAGAAATGCTTGCCGTGGTCGTACTTCACGCTCTTGAGCAGCCGTTCGTGCACACGCAGGAACAGCAGCCCGTGGCGCTGCGCGCCGAAGAAGTTGATCGCGTGCAGCGCGCGCGACAACCGGTCGATCGCGACGAGCGCCTGGTCGTCCACGGCCGAGTCGACCGGATCGTGTGCGGCGCCGGTGACGAGCGTGACGGCCTGGAAGCCGAGTTCGTCGCCGTAGCGCTCGATCGCATCGGCGAACGAGGTCGACTGCGGCGCGCCCGGCATCGTCACGTCGTAGATCGGGTCGTACGCACTGGCGAGCGTGCGCTCCGGCAGATTCGCGCACGCGGTGCCGCCGTCGGCGAGCGCAAGGTGTTCCCGTAGATACGGCAGTTGCCCGGCGCGGGCGACCAGCTCGGGAATGTTGGGCGGAATCATCGGCGTAGAACGGAAAAATGGCGGCCGAAAGGGCCGCCTCATGTCTCGATATTAGCAGCGCGCGCCCGGCTCGGCTTGGCGTTTCGCTCATATGGTTATCCCGTCCCCGAGTCGATGGCTAGGGTTTACGTTGATTTCACTATTCGTAATTGGTTTTACTATTCGTAAATCCAAGGATGTGTCGCCGATCAAGAAAAGCGGCGTTCGGGCGCCCGGGAACGGCGCCGTTTCCCGAATCGAATCAACAGGAAGCAAGGAGCGAGACGTGGCGGTTGACTGGAAATGGACGAGCAAGGGCGGGCCGGGGCAGCGGCGGGCGACGGGCAGGGACGGAACGACGCTGCGCGCGCCGGCGTGCGTACGGCAGGGCTGAGGAGCGGATGGCAACCATGAGCATCGATTACCAGACGCTGAAGTTCGACTACCGCCCGCGCGCGACGCGGGCCGCCGGCGATGACGCGGCGATCCACCCGGTGATCGTCGTCGGCGCGGGCCCGGTGGGCCTGTCGGCCGCGATCGACCTCGCGCAGCAGGGCGTGCCGGTCGTGCTGCTCGACGACGACGACACGTTGTCGACGGGTTCGCGCGCGATCTGCTTCGCGAAGCGCACACTCGAGATCTTCGATCGGCTCGGCTGCGGCGAGCGCTTCGTCGACAAGGGCGTGAGCTGGCATGTCGGCAAGGTGTTCCTGCAGGACGAACAACTGTATGCATTCGACCTGCTGCCGGAGGAAGGCCACGCGCGCCCCGCGTTCATCAACCTGCAGCAGTACTACGTCGAAGGCTATCTGGCCGAGCGCGCGCTCGAGTTGCCGAACCTCGACATCCGCTGGAAGCACCAGGTGACGGGCGTCGCGCAGTCGGCGGACCATGCGGCGCTGACCGTCGAGACACCGGAAGGCATCGAGACGCTGCGCGCGCGCTACGTGATCGCGGCCGACGGCTCGCGCAGCCCGATGCGCGCGGCGATGGGGCTCGAGAGCCGCGGCCGCACGTTCAAGGATCGCTTCCTGATCGCCGACGTGAAGATGAAGGCGGAATTCCCGACCGAGCGCTGGTTCTGGTTCGATCCGCCGTTCCACCGCAACCAGTCGGTGCTGCTGCATCGCCAGCCCGACAACGTGTGGCGCATCGACTTCCAGCTCGGCTGGGATGCCGATCCGGTCGCCGAGAAGCAGCCGGAGCGCGTGATCCCGCGTGTGCGTGCGCTGCTCGGGGCGGACGTCGAGTTCGAGCTGGAATGGGTGAGCGTTTATACGTTCCGCTGCCAACGGATGGATACGTTCCGTCACGGCCGCGTGCTGTTCGCGGGCGATTCCGCGCACGGCGTGTCGCCGTTCGGCGCGCGCGGCGCGAACAGCGGCGTGCAGGACGCGGACAACCTCGCATGGAAGCTGAAGCTCGTGCTCGACGGCCGCTCGGACGACCGCCTGCTCGACACCTATGCGAGCGAGCGTGAGTTCGCGGCGGACGAGAACATCCGCCACTCGACGCGCTCGACCGACTTCATCACGCCGAAGAGTGCGGTGTCGCGCGTGTTCCGCGACGCGACGCTGAAGCTCGCGCGCGACTGCGAGTTCGCGCGCAAGCTCGTGAACAGCGGCCGCTTGTCGGTGCCGGCCGTGCTGACCGATTCGCCGCTGAACACGCCGGACCGCACCGGCGACACGTTCGCGTGCGCGATGCGCCCGGGCGCGGCAGCGGCCGATGCGCCGGTGCGCGCGCAGGGCGCAGCGGGCTGGCTGCTGAAGCATCTGGGCGACGGCTTCGCGGGTGTGCTGTTCGGGCTGCCGGGCGACGCCGCCGCGCTCGCGCAGGCGCTCGACGGTCTCGCGCTGCCGGTGCGGCCGGTGCTGATCGTGCCGGCCGGGCACGCGACACCGGTGGCCGGCGTCGACGTCGTGGAGGACGTCGACGGTTTCGCCGCGCAGCGCTACGACGCGAAGCCCGGCACGTTCTATCTGCTGCGCCCCGATCAGCACGTCTGCGCACGGCTGCGTGCGCTCGATCGCCAGGCGATCGCCGACGCACTGGCGCGCGCGACCTGCGCATGCTGAACACCATAACGACACCGGAGACACCCGTCATGCCCCGACTCGACACCCGCCCGCGCCTGGCCGACCCGGACGCGTTCTACGAAGCGCTGATCGACATGCATCGCGACCTGTCCGACGCCGACAGCCAGCTCGTCAACGCGAAGCTGATCCTGCTGCTCGCGAATCAGATCGGCGACGCCGACGTGCTGCGCGAGGCAATGGCGCTCGCGCGCCAGGGCGTGACGCCGCCCGTGCATCCGGCCGCCGAGGTGGCGCAATGAGCGCGGCGCCGGCCGACGCGCGCGTGCTCGAAGTCGAGCATGTGATCGACGAGACCCATCGTCCGGGGTTTCACTGGATGCTGCTCGTGTTGTGCGGCCTGTGCCTCGTGATCGACGGTTTCGATGCGCAGGCGATGGGTTACGTCGCGCCGAGCGTGATCGCCGAATGGGGTGTGCCGAAGCAGGCGCTCGGGCCGGTGTTCAGCGCGAGCCTGTTCGGGATGCTGCTCGGCGCGCTCGGGCTGTCGGTGCTGGCCGACCGGATCGGGCGGCGCCCGGTGCTGATCGGCTCGACGCTGTTCTTCGCGGTGACGATGCTCGCGACGCCGTTCGCGGGCTCGATCCCCGTGCTGATGGCGCTGCGCTTCGTCACGGGTCTCGGCCTCGGCTGCATCATGCCGAACGCGATGGCGCTGGTCGGCGAGTTCAGCCCGGCCGCGCATCGCGTGAAGCGGATGATGATCGTGTCGTGCGGCTTCACGCTCGGCGCCGCGCTCGGCGGCTTCATCAGCGCCGCGCTGATTCCGGCGCTTGGCTGGCGCTCGGTGTTCTTCGTCGGCGGCGCGGTGCCGCTCGTGCTGACGCTCGCGATGCTCGCGCGGCTGCCCGAGTCGCTGCAGTTCCTGGTGCTGAAAGGGCGCGACGCACAGGCGCGCGGCTGGCTTGCCCGCTTCGCGCCGCAGGCCGGCATCGATGCGAACACGCGACTCGTCGTGCGCGAGCGCGCGGCGAGCGGCGCGCCGGTCGCCGAGCTGTTCCGCCATGGCCGCCTGCCGGTCACGCTGCTGCTGTGGGCCATCAGCTTCATGAACCTGATCGACCTGTACTTCCTGTCGAACTGGCTGCCGACCGTGATGCGCGACGCGGGCTATTCGCCGGGCACCGCGGTGATCGTCGGCACGGTGCTGCAGACGGGCGGCGTGATCGGCACGCTGTCGCTCGGCTGGTTCATCGAACGTTACGGCTTCGTGCGCGTGCTGTTCGCATGCTTCGCGTGTGCGGCCGTCGCGGTAGGCCTGATCGGCTCGGTTGCGCATGCGCTGCCGTGGCTGCTGCTCGTCGTGTTCGCGGGGGGCTTCTGCGTGGTCGGCGGGCAGCCGGCCGTGAATGCGCTCGCGGGCCAGTATTACCCGACGTCGCTGCGCTCGACCGGCATCGGCTGGAGCCTCGGCATCGGCCGGATCGGCTCGGTGCTCGGGCCGCTCGTCGGCGGACAACTGATTGCGCTCAACTGGACCAACGGCGCGCTGTTCCATGCGGCCGCGGTGCCCGTGCTGTGCTCGGCGCTGTTCGTGCTGGGACTGGCTGGCGTAACGCGGCGCAGCGGTGCGCAGGCGCCGAACGCTGCCATGAATTCATGAATGGATGGAGAAAGGAAACGATGACGCTTGACCTGTCGAAACCGGCGTCCGCCGGCTACCTGAGCGGTTTCGGAAACGAATTCGCGACCGAGGCGCTGCCCGGCGCGCTGCCGCACGGCCGCAACTCGCCGCAGCGCGCGCCGTACGGGCTGTATGCGGAGCAGCTGTCGGGCACCGCGTTTACCGCGCCGCGCGGCCACAACCGCCGCTCGTGGCTGTACCGGATTCGGCCGGCGGCCGTGCACCGGCCGTTCGAGCCGTTCACGGGCCCGCAGCGGCTCGTGTCGGAATTCGGCGATTCGGCCGACGTGCCGCCGACGCCGCCGAACCAGCTGCGCTGGGATCCGCTGCCGATGCCGGTCGAGCCGACCGATTTCGTCGAAGGGATGGTGACGATGGCCGGCAACGGCTCGGCCGCCGCGATGAACGGCTGCGCGATCCATCTGTATGCGGCGAACCGCTCGATGCAGGACCGCTTCTTCTACAGCGCCGACGGCGAACTGCTGATCGTGCCGCAGCAGGGCCGGCTCTTCATCGCGACCGAATTCGGCCGGCTCGACGTCGAGCCGTTCGAGATCGCGGTGATCCCGCGCGGCGTGCGTTTTTCCGTCGCGCTGCCGGACGGCGACGCGCGCGGCTATCTCTGCGAGAACTTCGGCGCGCAGCTGCGCCTGCCGGACCTCGGCCCGATCGGTTCGAACGGGCTCGCGAATCCGCGCGACTTCCTGACGCCGCAGGCCGCTTACGAGGATCGCGAAGGTGCGTTCGAGCTGGTCGCGAAGCTCAACGGCCGCCTGTGGCGCGCCGACATCGGCCATTCGCCGTTCGACGTCGTCGCGTGGCACGGCAACTACGCGCCGTACAAATACGACCTGCGCCTGTTCAACACGATCGGCTCGATCAGCTTCGACCATCCCGATCCGTCGATCTTCCTCGTGCTGCAGTCGCAGAGCGATACGCCGGGCGTCGACGCGATCGACTTCGTGATCTTCCCGCCGCGCTGGCTCGCGGCCGAGGATACGTTCCGCCCGCCCTGGTTCCACCGCAACGTCGCGAGCGAGTTCATGGGGCTCGTGCACGGCGCGTATGACGCGAAGGCCGAAGGCTTCGTGCCGGGCGGCGCGAGCCTGCACAACTGCATGTCGGGCCACGGGCCCGACGCGGACACGTTCGAGAAGGCGTCGGCGGGCGACACGACGAAGCCGCACAAGGTCGACGCGACGATGGCGTTCATGTTCGAAACCCGCACGCTGATCCGGCCGACGCGCTACGCGCTCGACACCGCGCAGCTGCAGGCCGACTACTTCGAATGCTGGCAAGGCATCAAGAAACACTTCAATCCGGAGCAAAAATGAGCGACACCCAAGACTGGCGCGCGACGCTCGACCCGGCTCGCAAGAGCTGGGTCGAGACGGCGAACGATCCCGCCTGCGATTTCCCGATCCAGAACCTGCCGTTCGGGATCTTCAGCGATGCGAAGCAGGCGGCGCGCCGTGCGGGCGTCGCGCTTGGCGACCAGATCGTCGACCTCGCGGCGCTCGCGCGTGCGGGCCTCGTGACGCTGCCGGCCGGCGCCGACGTGTTCGCCGCGCCGACGCTCAACGCGTTCATCGCGCTCGGCCGCGATGCATGGCGCAGCGTGCGCGTGCAGCTGTCGGCGCTGTTCTCGCAAGACCACGCGCGGTTGCGCGACGATGCTTCGCTGCGCTCGCAAGTGCTGGTCGCGCAGCGCGACGTGACGCTGCACCTGCCGGTCGAGATTCCCGGCTACACTGATTTCTACTCGTCGAAGGAACATGCGACCAACGTCGGTTCGATGTTCCGTGATCCGAAGAATGCGCTGCTGCCGAACTGGTCGGAAATGCCGATCGGCTACAACGGCCGCGCGTCGTCGGTGGTCGTGAGCGGCACGCCGGTGCGGCGCCCGAACGGGCAGCTGAAGCTGCCCGACCAGGAGCGCCCGGTGTTCGGCGCGTGCCGCAAGCTCGACATCGAACTGGAGACGGGCTTCATCGTCGGCCACGGCAATGCACTCGGCGAGCCGATCGCGTGCGAGGATGCCGAAGCGCATATCTTCGGGATGGTGCTGCTGAACGACTGGAGCGCGCGCGACATCCAGCAGTGGGAATACGTGCCGCTCGGCCCGTTCAACGCGAAGACCTTCGCGACGACGATCTCGCCGTGGATCGTCACGCTCGACGCGCTCGAACCGTTCCGCACCGCGCAGCCCGAGCAGTCGCCGCAGCCGCTCGCGTATCTGCAGCATGCTGGCAAGCACGCGTTCGACATCGCGCTCGAAGTGACGCTGCGTGCCGAAGGCGCCGCCGAGGCGACGTCGATCTGCCGCACCAACTTCAAGCACATGTACTGGACGATGGCGCAGCAGCTCGCGCATCACACGGTCGCGGGCTGCAATACGCGGGTTGGCGACCTGATGGGCTCGGGCACGATCAGCGGGCCGACCAAGGATTCGTTCGGCAGCCTGCTCGAACTGACGTGGAACGGCAAGGAACCGCTGGCGCTGAACGGTGGCGGCAGCCGCGCGTTTATCGAGGACGGCGACGAACTCACGCTCGCGGGATGGTGCCAGGGCGACGGCTATCGCGTTGGCTTCGGCGCGTGCGTGGGCAAGATCCTGCCGGCGCGCGGCGCCTGACGGTCTACGGCGCGATACGTCGCGCGTGATCCGCAAGGACAGGGCGGCCCGTATTGCACGGGCCGTTTTCGTTTGGTCGGCGGGTGGCGGCGCGCATGCGCCGATGCGTACCGCTGGGTGAGGCTGCGCGTCAGTGTCAGTGTCAGACCGCCCGCTGCAACGTCGCGCGTCGTTCCCACAGCGCGGCCGCGACGAACGCGGCGACGCAGACGACCAGCACGCCGATCAGCGCGTTGCTGCCCAGTTGCTCCATCAACGCGCCCGCAACCAGCGGGCCGCCGAAGCTCGCGGCGCTCCACGATGCCGACACGAGCGAGCTCGCGGTGACGAGCGCCGCGCCGCGGAAGCGTTCGCCGCACGCGACGAGCGACAGCGTGTAGATGCTGCCGGCCGCCGCGCCGAGCACGAACAGCAGCGGCCAGCACAGCCACGGGTTCGCGATCACGAACGGCAGCAGCGGCAGGCCGGCGAGCACGATCCAGCCGGCGCCGAGGTGCACGCGTTCGCGGCCGAGCTTGTCTGCGAGCCAGCCGATCGGGAATTGCATCGCGGTGTCGCCGAACAGCATGATCGACGCGAGCAGCACGGCGGTCGCGCTGGCGACGCCGTGATCCATCGCGTAGAGCGGCAGCAGCGACAGCGCGAGCGTATCGAACAGCGCGAAGAAGCCGGTGCCGATGATCAGCGCGGGCATGCGCGGCAGCAAGGCGAGCCAGCTGTCGTGTGCCTCGTGATGCGCGTCGTCGCCGGCGAGCGGGGCGCGCCGGATCGTCGCGAGCGTCGGCAGCGCGAGCAGGAACAGCGCGCCGCACAGCGCGAAGCGGATGCTCGTCGCGCCCGCGATCTGGCTGACGAGCACGGGGCCGGCCATCTGGAACAGCGTGAAATTGGTCGCGTAGATCGCGACCACGCGGCCGCGCGTCGAATCGTCGGCGAGCTGGTTGACCCACGCCTCGCCGATCGTGAACAGCAGCATCAGCGCGGCGCCGCACAGCACGCGCAGCACGCCCCACACGAGCAGGTTCGACGTGAACTGCATCAGCGCGGTGGCCGCGGCGAGCAGCACGACCGACACGACGATCGCGCGGCGCGCGCCGATGCGCCGCGCGAGCGCGGTGACGAACGGGACGATCGCGAGGCCGCCGAGGGCCTGCGCGGCCGTCAGCATGCCGACGACGTTGGTGCCGTGCCCGGCCTCGGTCAGCGCGAGCGCGGTGAGCGGCATGGTGGCGCCGGTGCCGAGACCGACCACCGCGACGCTCAGGATCAGCGCGAGGAAATCACGATTGAGAATGGCTTTCATCGGCCGCGATGCTACACCGCGGGCCTTGAAAGGTCCATGAAGGCCATCAGGATCGAATGGAGTTGCGCACGCAACGAATGCTGCGGCGCGCGGCCGGGCTGCCGCGCGTCATACGTATCCGGTCGGCCCGCTCACCGGTCGGCGTTCGAGCGACGCCGACCACAGCGTGAGCGCGAGCGCCGCGACGGCCATCGCGGCACCGACCCACGGCAGGTTCACGAGCGACATGCCGGAGCCGATCGCCATCCCGCCGAGCCACGCACCGGTCGCGTTGCCGAGGTTGAACGCGCCCTGGTTCAGCGTCGACGCGAGGTTCGGCGCATCGCTCGCGCGATCGACGATCAGGATCTGCAGCGGCGGTACGATCGCGAACGCGAGGATGCCCCACACGAAAATCGTCGCGAGCATGGCGAACGGCAGGTGCATCGTGCCGGCGAGCAGCGCGAGCACGACGCCGATCAGCGCGAGCGTCGCGATCAGCGACGGCATCCGGCGCCAGTCGGCGAGCTTGCCGCCGAGCGTGCCGCCGACGGTCAGGCCGAGGCCGAACAGCAGCAGCACGTAGGTGACCTGGCGCGGCGAGAAGCCCGTCACGTCCTCGAGGATCGGCGTGATGTAGGTGAACACGCTGAACAGGCTCGCGGACGCGAGCACGCTGATGCCGAGCACCATCAGCACCTGCGGATGCTTCAGCACGCTGAATTCGCGCGTGATGCTGGTGTCGGGCATCGCGAGGTTCTTCGGCAGGCACACCGCGAGCGCGGCGGCCGCGGCGATGCCGATGCCGGTGACGGCCCAGAACGTCGCGCGCCAGCCGTAGGCCTGGCCGAGCGCGGTGCCGAGCGGTACGCCGAGCACGTTCGCGAGCGTGAGGCCGGTGAACATCAGCGCGATCGCCTGCGCGCGGCGGTTCGGCGCGACGAGGTTGCTCGCGACCACCGAGCCGATCCCGAAGAACGCGCCGTGGCAGAACGCGGTGACGACCCGCGCGGCCATCAGCACCATGTAGCCGGGCGCGATCGCGCAGAACAGGTTGCCTGCGATGAACAGCCCGATCAGGCCCATCAGCGCACGCTTGCGCGGCATCTTCGCGGTGACGATCGCGAGGATCGGCGCACCGATCGTCACGCCGAGCGCATAGCCCGACACGAGCATCCCGGCGGCCGGGATCGACACGCCGAGATCGCGGGCGACGTTGGGCAGCAGGCCCATGATCACGAACTCGGTGGTACCGATTCCAAATGCGGCGACGGCAAGGGCGAAAAGAGGTAAGGGCATCGCGGTGGGCCAGGGGAAAAGGCCGCTGCCCAAGGCCGGCGCAGGATGCGCGGGACGGGCGGGCGGAGAGGCGTCAGCCGCGATTCTACTTCAGTGAAAACCCCTATGCTCGGGGCCAAAACGACTGTTGCCGGCGTGCGACGGGGCGGCGGGCGGGGGGGGCCACAGTGTGGGATTCAGGGCTGTCGGGCCGCGGTTCGGTCGAGTATGTCGGGTCGGAACGATACCGCGCGCCGTTCGCCCGGCTAGCGTTCGGGAGCGGCCGCGGTCGGTGCCGGGTCGGCAATGTCGTCGGCCGCAGCGGCCTCGGGCGACGGCGACGATCCGGCAGCGGCGGCGGTCGCGGCCGCCGCGCAATCGGAGGAAGCCGCCGCCGGCGCGTCCCAGCCGTTTTCGAACAGACACGCTTCGATCGGCATCCGCGCGGCCCAGCGTTCCGCTTCGAGCATCGGCTTCGCGTAGAACGCGTCGACATGCCCGACGCACAGCACCGCGATCGGCTTGGCGCCGGCCGGCATGCCGAGCAGCGTGCGCAACGCGTCGACGTCGAACAGCGACACCCAGCCCATCCCAAGCCCTTCGGCGCGCGCGGCGAGCCACATGTTCTGGATCGCGCAGGCGGCGGACGCGAGGTCCATTTCCGGCAGCGTGCGGCGGCCGAATACGTGGCGCTCGCGGTCGTCGGTCAGCGCGACGACCAGCAACTCGCCGCATTCGCGCACGCCTTCGACCTTCAGCCGCATGAATTCGTCCTGCCGTTCGCCGAGCGCGTCGGCGGTCGCGCGCCGCTCGGCTTCCACCAGCGCGTGGATCGCGGTGCGCAGCGCGGGATCGGTGATGCGGATGAAGCGCCACGGCTGCATGAAGCCGACGCTCGGCGCGTGGTGCGCGGCGCGCAGCAGCCGCGCGAGCGTGGCCGGATCGACGGGCGCCGGCGTGAAGTGGCGCATGTCGCGCCGTTCGAAGATGGCGCGGTAGACCGCGGCAATGGCGGAGTCGTCGAAACGCATGAGCGGCAGAAGCGAGGGGAGGTCGGCGCAACGATAGCAGACGATGCGCGCGCGGCGTTACATCAGTCGAAACAAAATGACGGATCGTTGACGGATCGCGTGCGCCGGACGCCGCGGGTCAGCGACCCGACGTGACGACGTTGGTCGGCGTTCCCGCGTGCCATGCCTCGATGTTCAGCAGCGTCGTGTGCGCGATCTCGGCGAGCGCCTCGCGCGTAAAGAACGCCTGGTGCGACGTGACGATCACGTTCGGGAACGTCAGCAGGCGCGCGAGCACGTCGTCCTGCAGTGGCAGGTCGGAGTGATCCTCGAAGAACAGCCCGCTTTCCTCCTCGTACACGTCGAGCCCGAGATGGCCGAGCTGGCCGCTCTTGAGCGCGTCGACCAGCGCCTGCGCGTCGACGAGGCCGCCGCGGCCGGTGTTGATCAGCATCGCGCCGTGCTTCATCTGCGCGAGCGACTGCGCGTTGATCAGATGGTGCGTCGACGGCAGCAGCGGGCAGTGCAGGCTGACGATGTCGGCGTGGTGCAGCAGCTCGTCGAGCTCGACGTAGCGCGCGCCGTATGCGATCAGCTCGTCGTCGTACGGCGGCTTCGAGTGCGCGAGCACGTGCATGCCGAAACCCATCATGATCTTCGCGAACACGCGGCCGATCAGGCCGGTGCCGATCACGCCGACGGTCTTGCCGTGCAGGTCGAAGCCGAGCAGGCCGTTCAGCGAGAAGTCGCCTTCGCGGGTGCGCGCGACGGCGCGCGGCAGCCGGCGGTTGAGCGCGAGGATCAGCGCGACCGCGTGCTCGGCGACCGCATGTGGCGAATAGGCGGGCACGCGCACGACCGCGATGCCGAGCCGCTCGGCGGCGGCCAGGTCGACGTGGTTGAAGCCGGCCGAGCGCAGCGCGATCAGGCGCGTGCCGCCGTCGGCGAGCCGTTCGAGCACGGCCGCGTCGACGGTGTCGTTGACGAACGGGCAGACGACCTCATAGCCGTGCGCGAGGATCGCGGTTTCCGCGTCGAGGTGCGACGGCTGGAAGTGCAGCCGATAGCCGAAGTGCCGGTTGGCGGCAGTAAATGATTCGTCGTCGTATTGCCGGCTGCTGAACAGGATCACGCGCACGCTGCACCTCCGATGGCTGTCGCGGGCAGTTTACTGCAGGCCCGTGACGATATCGGCGCGATCGGGCGCGCGTGGCGTGCGCAGGAAGCCGTAGCCGCTCCGTTCGCGGGCCGCCTGCGCGCCGAAATGCTCGAGCGCGTGCTCGACGAAGCTGCGCGTGCGGGCCGGCACGTACTGGCGATTCGGGTAGACGAGCGACAGCTGCGCGTCCGGATCGTCGATCCGGTAGCCGGGCAACAGCCGCACCAGCGTGCCGTTCGCGAGCGCGTCGGCGACGCACGGTTCGGGCAGCACCGCGATGCCCGACCCGGCGATGGCCGCTGCCTGCACGAGCGCGAGCTGGTTGACCGTGCAGGTCGGGCGTACCGTGACCGAATGCGTGACGCTGTCGTGGCCGATCAGCTGCCACGCGGGCGGATGCTGGTGCGGCGCGAGCGCGACCCAGTCGTGGCCCGGCAGGTCGTCAGGCGCGCGCGGCTCGCCGCGCCGTTCGAGATAGGCGGGCGCCGCACAGGCGACGAACGGGTTCGGCTCGAGCGCATGGCCGATCAGCGTCGGGTTGCCGTCGAGCCGGTTGCCGGTGACGATGCCGACGTCGTAGCCCGAATCGAGCACGTCGAGCGGCCCGTCGGCGACGGTGAGCTGCACGCGCAGTTCCGGGTAGCGGTGCCGGAAGCTGCTGACGAGCGGCGTCAGCGCCAGCGGCGACAGCAGGCCCGACGCGACGACGCGCAGCGTGCCGGCCGGCTCGCGCACCGCATGCGCGACGGACGCCTCGAGATGATCGAATTCCTCGAGCAGTGCGCGGCAGCCGTCGAGGTAGCGCAGGCCGGCCTCGGTCAGCGACAGGTTGCGCGTGGTGCGGTGGATCAACCGCGTGTTCAGGTGAGACTCGAGCATCGCGATCGAGCGCGTGACGAGCGCGTTGGACACGCCTAGATGGTGGGCCGCGCGCCGGAAGCTCTGCTGCTCGGCGACGCAGACGAACACACGCATGGTCTGAATCTGGTTCATGGCTCGCGAATTTCTGGCCCGGTTGATTGATTTTGGATGTGATTTTTCGTCGCCCGGCCGGGAAAACCGTCGCGCGACACCCGGTTCTCGTGCGTACCGAAAAAGCGGTTTTCGATTCTGCAGACGATTGTTCATTACGGAAGCGATATCCGTCAACCTGAGAAAAGGGGCGGGTTGCGGAAAATCGAAATCGCGGGTATCGGTTAAACGAAGCGGTGTCGCGAGAGTACGCTGGGCATCGCCAGCGGGGTATTGAAAAGTGAATGCCGCCGGGTTGAATAATTCGTATGAAAATCAATATGTTGCGTGTTGCATCTCGCGGCTGGGTGCGCTAATGGGTGAAATCGCTCACCAATAGATGCTGCGATAATGGATGTTTTTTCGCGCATCCTGTTTTCGTGGACCGATTCCAGGTGCGCTATTTTTGTCGTGATGATGGGTATTCCGGTCGATGCATGCGCCGTGCTGAACGCAGGCATCTCGAATTTGTCGCGATATTGTCCGGGAAAATCGCGTGCATCGAACCGCATGTGGAACCGTTTCGCATGCGGCCGGCAATTTCGGCAATGCCGCTCCAATCGAAATTTCGGCCATCCGACGCGGGCGCGGCCGGCTGGCCCGGTCCGTCGACCGGGCCAGCGTCACGCTGTCCGGCCGCGCGTGCCTCTTGCGCGCGGCCGCGGAACGCGGAATGATCGATCAGTTCGCCATGCCGCGCGGCATGGCGACGTCCGTGCGTTTTCTTCCTTCCACTAATGTCTGCCATGTCCATCGATTACTCGCCGATTCCCTGTCCCGTCGTCGTGCCGCTCGACGCGATCCTGCCCGAAGAACCGCTGCTGATGATGGGGGCCGGCCCGGTCCCGATTCCGGCCGCCGTCGCGAAGGCGAACACGATCGTGATCAACCACCTCGGCGCGACGATGGCGAAGATCATCGAGCAGGTGAAGGAGATGGCGCGCTATGTGTTCCAGACCCGCACGAAATGGGTGCTCGGCGTCGCCGGCCCCGGCTCCGCCGCGATGGAAATGGCGATCTCGAACCTCGCGTGGCGCGGCACGCGCGTGCTGTCGATCCGCAACGGCTTCTTCAGCGCACGGATGGCCGAGATGGCCACGCGCGTCGGCGCCGACGTCGCGACGCTCGAAGTGGCCGACCGCTCGGTCGCGAGCCTCGACGAGATCGCGGACGCGATCGCGCGCGAGCGGCCCGAGATCGTCACGATCGTGCAGGGCGAGACGTCGAACACCGTGTGGAACCGCGACCTGCGCGACATCGCGGCGCTTGCGAAGGCGGCCGGCGCGCTGGTCGTCGTCGACGCGGTGTGCACGCTGTCGACGATGCCGCTCGAGATGGATGCGTGGGGCATCGATGCGGTGATCACGGGCGGCCAGAAGGGGCTGTCGTCGATTCCCGGCGTGTCGCTGATCGCGTTCTCCGATGCCGCATGGGAGCGGATGAAGCGTCGTCCGGAACCGAACGCGCACTGGTGCCTCGACATGGCGCTCGCGGAGAATTTCTGGCACAACGCGGGCTATCACTACACGGCGCCGGTGTCGGGCGTGCTCGCGCTGCACGAGGCGCTGCGGCTCGTCTGCGCGGAGACGCTCGAAAGCCGCTTCGCGCGCCACCTGCGCTGCTCGCTCGCGCTGCAGGCGGGCGTCGAGGCGATGGGGCTCACGCTCTATGCGCCCAAGGACTGCCGGCTCAATTCGGTGGTCGGGATCGAGACGCCTGAAGGGCTGACGCCCGGGATGGTGTGCGGCCATATCTCGAAGCAGTACCAGGTCGAGATCTCGGGCTCGTTCGGGCTGCCGATCGTACGGATCGGGCAGATGGGCGAACAGTGTCGCGAACATAACCTGTTCCGCACGCTGCATGCGTTCGGCCGCACGATGGTCGACCTGAAGGTGCCGGTCGACCTGCCGGCCGGCGTGGCCGCGCTCGAGCAGGAACTGTCGCAGCGGGGCGCGTAAGCGGGGACGGGCGAGGGCCGGGTGCGCCGCGCGCAGCCGGCTGGTCGACAGCGCGCGCGGCTCAGCCGCCTTGCATCGCGCGCCGGTACGCGTTCGGCGTCGTGCCGTGCGCGTCGCGAAAGCGGTGGCTGAAATGGCCGGCGTTCGCGTAGCCGCATGCGGCCGCGACCTGCGCGAGCGGCAACGACGTCGTGCGCAGCAGCAGGCGCGCCCGCGCGAGCCGCTGCTCGGCCACCCACGCGTGCGGCGCGCGGCCGAACGACAGCCGGAACATCCGCGAGAAGTGGTATTCGGACAGCGCGGCGACGTCCGCCAGTTCGCCGAGCGTCAGCGGCTGCGACAGGTAGCTGTCGATATAGTCGCGCACGCGGCGGCGCACGGCCGGCGCGAGCCCGCCGCGGAACGGCGCGTCGGTGCGCGTCGTGCTCTGGTCGCGCAGCAGCAGGCTCAGCACGTCGTGCGCGGCCTCGTTCACGCGCAGCCGCCCGTCGGCATCGTCCCAGCGCTCCAGCGCGAGCGAACGAAACTGCGCCGCGACGCGCGCATCCTCGAAATAGGTACGATCGGCGAGCTTCAGCTCGCGCGGCTCGCGGTCGAGTTCGCGGATCGCGCGCTGCGTGAAGTGCTCGGGCAGGAAGTACAGGTGGATGAAATGCATCTCGCCGCGCACCCACCAGCGCGATTCATGGTCGCCCGGCAGCGCGCACAGCAGGCTCGGCCCGCCGTAGCGCGGCACGCGTTCGCGCTCCGTGCGGTAGCCGCCGTCGAGGTAGCACGACAGCGTGTGGTGGCCGGGCTGCTCGTAGATCGTCTCGCTTTCGTCGGTGATGCGCGTCCATTCGGCGATCGCGAGATGGTCGCCGAGCCACGTGAAGCGCTCGAGCGTCGCATTCGCCTCGGCGAGCGTGCGGCACACCGACTGCAGGCCGAACGGCATCGCACCGCCGGCCAGGGCGGCGGCGTGGTCGACGGGCGGGGCGTGCAGGGACGAATTCATGGTGGGCCGAGTATAAGCGCGCGCGACGCACGCCGTGCGGCGGCCCGAAAAAGACCGCAATTCCGGACAATCCGCGCGGGCGGTCCGGCGGCATAGTCGGAGCCCGTTTCATTCGATTCCGCCTGATTGCCGCCATGAACCTGTCGCTTTATTTCGTCACCGTGCTGATCTGGGGCACCACCTGGATCGCGATCAAATGGCAGCTCGGCGCCGTGCCGCCGCCCGTCTCGATCGCATGGCGCTTCTGGCTCGCGGCCGCCGTGCTGTTCGCGCTGCTGCGCGTGATGCGCCGGCCGGTCCGCCCGCCGCGCGAAGCGTGGCGCTACCTCGTCGCGCAGGGCTTCGCGCTGTTCTGCCTGAATTTCCTGTGCTTCTACTACGCGGAGCAGGTCGTGCCGAGCGGCCTGGTCGCGGTGATTTTCTCGACCGCGCCGCTGCTGAATTCGATCAACGGCCGGCTGTTCATGGGCCGCCCGCTGCGGCCGTCCGCGGTTGCCGGCGCGCTGCTCGGGCTGACCGGCATCGCGTGCCTGTTCTGGCAGCAGATGGCCGGCCACCTCGACGATCACGCGACCTGGACGGGCCTCGCGATCGCGTTCGCGGGCACGATGTGCTTCTCGGCCGGCAATTTGCTGTCGAGCCGGATGCAGTCGATGGGGCTGCACCCGCTCGCGACCAACGGCTGGGCGATGCTGATCGGCGCGGTGATCTTGACCGTCGGCAGCGCGGTGGCCGGGCTGCCGTTCATGATCGATCCGAGCCCGCGCTATCTCGGCGCGCTGGTCTACCTTGCGGTGCCGGGCTCGGTGATCGGATTCACCGCCTACCTGACCCTCGTCGGCCGGATCGGGCCGGAGCGCGCCGCGTATTGCACGGTGCTGTTCCCGATCGTCGCGCTGGCCGTGTCGACGGTGTTCGAGGGCTACGAGTGGTCGCCGCTCGCGGTGATCGGGCTGCTGCTCGTGGTGGCCGGCAATCTCGTCGCGTTCGACCTGACGCGTCGGCTGTTTCTCAGGCCGGCCTGACCGGCGCGGCCTTCGCGGCGCGCGCCGCACATAAAAAAACGCCCGCGCGATGCGGGCGTTTTCTTTTTTGGGGGGGCCGGCGGCGCGATTGCCTCGACCGGCCGCCATGCCACGCGCAGCGCGCCTCAGGCCGCCGCACCGCGCTCCGCGACCCGCGCCTGGCGCTGGTACAGCACCATCGACAGCGCGACACCCGCCGCCGCGGCCACCGCCGCGAACAGGAACACCTGCGGATAGCCGAACGCGCCGGCCACATAGCCGGCGAGCGGGCCGGTGATGCCGAGCGACAGGTCGAGGAACACCGAATATGCGGACAACGCCGCGCCGCGGCTCGCCGGCGGCACGAGCGCGACGGCTTCGACGCCGAGCGCGGGGAAGATCAGCGCGAAGCCGAAGCCGGTGAGCGCGGCGCCGACGAGCGCGACGTGCGGCACGGGCGCGAGCCACAGCAGCACGAGGCCCGAGCATTCGAACGCGAACGACACGATCGCGACGCGGAAGCCGCCGTAGGTCTTGATGGTGTTCGCGAACAGCAGCCGCGCGCCGATGAACAGCGTGCCGAACACGGTCAGCGACAGGGCGGCGTTCGGCCAGTGGCGCGCCGCGTAGTACAGCGTGACGAAGGTTGCGATCGAGCCGAAGCCGGCCGAGCCGAGCGCGAGGCCGAGGCCGTGCGGCAGCACGCGCGTGAACACGCTCGCATACGACATCCGCTCGCCGTGCACGAGCGGCACGGATTCGATCAGGCGGGCGAGGTAGAAGCCGGTCGCTGCGAGCGCGATCACGATCACGCCGATCAGCGCCGGATTCAGCGTATGCGCGATCGCGACGCCGACCGGCGCGCCGAGCGCGAGCGCGCCGTAGGTCGCGATGCCGTTCCACGAGATCACCTTCGCGTTGTGCGTGACGCCGACCTTGCCGATACCCCACAGGATCGCGCCGGTGCCGCACAGGCTTTCGCCGACGCCGAGCACGAGCCGGCTCGCGACCAGCAGCACGAGGCTCGCGACTGGCCAGTGGGCCAGCAGCAGCGCGACCAGCAGCAACACGCCCGACACGCCGCAGCCGATCAGCCCGCGCAGCACCGTCTGCTTCGGCCCGAGCGTATCGGCGAAGCGCCCGGCGAGCGGGCGCGACGCGAGCGTCGCGAAATACTGGACGCTGATCGCACCGCCCGCGACGATCGCGGAAAAGCCGAGGTCGTCGTGGACGAAGCCCGGCAGCACGGCGAGCGGCAGGCCGATGGTCAGGTAGCAGATGAACGTGAAGCAGACGACGGACACGATTTGCAGCGTGACGGCGAACCCGCTGCGCGGCGGTGTGGCGGAATCTGAGGACATGGGGTCTGAACGAATGAGCGAAACGGGACGGAAGACGGCGAAAAACGGAATCGGGATTTTCCCATGGAACCGGTTTTCACGCAGGGACCATTTAGTTAATCGCGACCCGTTTTATCGATGACGAATCGGTGACGGAGCGCCGCGGGCTGGCCCGGAACACAAGCGGGGCAACGCGCGAGAAGGCTGCCGGGCGGCCCCGGCGCTCATATCGCGGCAGTTATATGGGCCCCATGCGTGATGGGCTATGGGTTGCGGAATTTGATGGTGATAGCGTGCAAACTGTCAGAGAAACGTCGGTCGAGCGCCACGCGCAGGCCGCCTTGCCCCCACTTGAAGAATGATAGAGACATGAGTGAGCCGATCCGCTTCTACCATCGTCACGCGGTCCGCGAAGTCAGCGGCGCGGACGTCACCCGCACCGTGCTGCAGTACCTGCGCGAGGATGCGCACTGCACCGGCACCAAGGAAGGCTGCGCGGAAGGCGACTGCGGCGCGTGCACGGTCGTCGTCGGCGAGCTGACCGACGCGGGCACGGTCGCGTTCAAGGCCGTCAACGCCTGCATCCAGTTCCTGCCGACGCTCGACGGCCGTGCGCTGCTGACGGTGGAAGACCTGCGCCAGCCGGACGGTTCGCTGCATCCGGTGCAGCAGGCGATGGTCGACTGCCACGGCTCGCAATGCGGGTTCTGCACGCCCGGCTTCGTGATGTCGATGTGGGCGCTGTACGAGAAGCACGGGCATGAAGGCTGCGCCAGCGCGTGCGCGAAGGCGAAGGACGTGCCGACCCGCACCGAGATCGCCGACGCGCTGACCGGCAACCTGTGCCGCTGCACCGGCTATCGCCCGATCGTCGATGCGGCCGTGCAGATGTTCGACGCGGCCGGCGAAGGTGCACCGGCGCCGTCGGCACCGGTCGATACGGCTGCGCTGGCGCGCACGCTCGCGTCGCTCAAGCGCGACGGCACGTTCGACTACACGACGAGCAACGGCGCGCGCTTTGCGGCGCCGCGCACGCTCGACGCGCTGGCCGCACTGAAGACCGAGCGTCCCGACGCGCGGATTCTCGCCGGCAGCACCGACATCGGCCTGTGGGTCACCAAGCAGATGCGCCGGCTCGACGACCTGATCTACGTCGGCCAGATCGCCGAACTGCAGCAGGTCGTGCACGGCGACGACTGGATCGAGATCGGCGCGGGCGTGACGGTCGAGAACGGGTATGCGGCACTCGCCGGCACCTATCCGGAACTGACCGAAATGTGGAAGCGTTTCGCGTCGCTGCCGATCCGCAACGCGGGGACGCTCGGCGGCAACGTCGCGAACGGCTCGCCGATCGGCGACTCGATGCCGGGCCTGATCGCGCTCGGCGCGCGGGTCGTGCTGCGCGGCGGCGACACGGTGCGCGAGCTGCCGCTCGAGGCGCTCTACACCGGCTATCAGCAAAAGGACATGGCGCCGCACGAATTCGTCGTCGGCGTGAAGGTGCCGACCCGCACCGGCGCTCGCGCGAAGCTGCAGTTCCGCACCTACAAGCTGTCGAAGCGGTTCGACTCCGACATCTCGGCCGTGTGCGCGGCGTTCGCGTTCATCGCGGACGGCGAGCTGATCCGCGAGCCGCGCATCGCGTTCGGCGGGATGGCCGCGACGCCGAAGCGTGCGACGCATACGGAACGCCTGCTCGACGGCGCGCAGTGGCACGAAGCCACCGCGCAGGCGGCGATGCAGGCGCTCGAGCGCGACTACCAGCCGCTGTCCGACATGCGCGCGACGAGCACGTACCGCCTCGATACCGCGAAGAACCTGATGTACCGATTCTGGCTGGAGACGCGCCCGCACGACCCGCTGCCGCCGCAAGCCCTGAACGTGCGGGAAGTGGCCGCCGAAGTTGCCGATGACTCGGCGCGCGTCTGAAGACGGAGAACACCGAACATGAACCAGCAAGCAGAACCGTTCCTGAGCACCCTCGACCCGCAGGCCGACGCCGCGCAGGTGCATGTCTCGCGCGCGCACGAATCCGCCCACCTGCACGTGAGCGGACGCGCGACCTACACCGACGACATCCCGCTCGTCGCGGGCACGCTGCACGCGGCGCTCGGCTTGTCGGCGAAGCCGCACGCGAAGATCGTGTCGATGAACTTCGACGCGGTGCGCGCGACGCCCGGCGTGGTCGCCGTGTTCACGGCCGACGATATCCCCGGCGTCAACGATTGCGGCCCGATCATCCACGACGACCCGGTGCTCGCCAAAGGCATCGTGCAGTTCGTCGGCCAGCCGATGTTCATGGTCGTCGCGACGTCGCACGAAACCGCGCGGCTCGCCGCGCGCCGTGCGAAGGTCGACTACGAAGAGCTGCCCGCGATCCTGACCGCGCAGGACGCGCGCAAGGCCGAAACCTACGTGATCCCGCCGCTGAAGCTCGCGCGCGGCGACGCGGCCGCGCGGCTGGCCGCCGCGCCGCATCGCGAGTCGGGCGAGATGCTGCTCGGCGGCCAGGAGCAGTTCTACCTGGAAGGGCAGATCGCGTACGCGGTGCCGAAGGACGACGACGGGATGCACGTGTACTGCTCGACGCAGCACCCGAGCGAGATGCAGCACCTGGTCGCGCACGTGCTCGGCGTCGCGTCGCACAACGTGCTGGTCGAATGCCGCCGGATGGGCGGCGGGTTCGGCGGCAAGGAATCGCAGTCGGGCCTGTTCGCGTGCTGCGCGGCGCTTGCCGCGTGGAAACTGCTGTGCCCGGTGAAGCTGCGTCCGGACCGCGACGACGACATGATGATCACCGGCAAGCGGCACGACTTCCATTACCGCTTCGACGTCGGCTACGACGACGACGGCCGCCTCGATGGCGTCGCGCTCGACATGACGTCGCGCTGCGGCTTCTCGGCCGACCTGTCGGGCCCGGTGATGACGCGTGCGGTGTGCCACTTCGACAACGCGTACTGGCTCGGCGACGTCGACATCGCCGGCTACTGCGGCAAGACCAACACGCAGTCGAACACCGCATTCCGCGGCTTCGGCGGACCGCAGGGCGCGTTCGCGATCGAGTACATCCTCGACGATGTCGCGCGCTCGCTCGGCCGCGATCCGCTCGACGTGCGCTACGCGAACCTGTACGGCAAGACCGAACGCAACGTGACGCCTTACGGGCAGACGGTCGAGGACAACGTGCTGCAGGAACTGCTCGGCGAACTCGAGACGACGAGCGACTATCGCGCGCGGCGCGCGGGCGTGCGCGACTTCAACGCACGCAACACGGTGCTGAAGAAGGGCATCGCGCTCACGCCGGTGAAGTTCGGGATCGCGTTCAACGTCACGCACTTCAACCAGGCCGGCGCGCTGGTGCACATCTACACCGACGGCTCGGTGCTCGTGAACCACGGCGGCACGGAGATGGGGCAGGGGCTCAACACGAAGGTCGCGCAGGTCGTCGCGCACGAGCTCGGCATTCGCTTCGGCCGGATCCGCGTGACGGCGACCGACACGAGCAAGGTCGCGAACACGTCCGCGACGGCCGCGTCGACGGGCTCGGACCTGAACGGCAAGGCCGCGCAGGACGCGGCGCGCCAGCTGCGCGAGCGGCTCGCGGCGTTCGCGGCGAAGCAGTACGGCGACGGCAAGGTCGATGCGGCCGACGTGAAGTTCGGCAACGACTTCGTGTGGATCGGCGGCGCGAGCGTGCCGTTCGGCGAGGTGATCGCGAAGGCGTATCTCGCACGCGTGCAGCTTTGGTCCGACGGCTTCTACGCGACGCCGAAGCTGTACTGGGATCAGTCGAAGCTGCAGGGCCGGCCGTTCTACTACTACTCGTACGGCGCGGCCGTGTCGGAAGTCGTGATCGATACGCTGACGGGCGAGATGCGCACGCTGCGCGTCGACGCGCTGCATGACGTGGGCGCATCGCTGAACCCGGCGCTCGACATCGGCCAGGTCGAAGGCGCATTCATCCAGGGGATGGGCTGGCTCACGACCGAGGAGCTGTGGTGGAACGCGGGCGGCAAGCTGATGACGCATGCGCCGTCCACGTACAAGATCCCGACCGTCAACGACACGCCGCCCGAGTTCAACGTGCGGCTGTTCCAGAACCGCAACGTCGAGGACAGCATCCACCGTTCGAAGGCCGTCGGCGAGCCGCCGCTGCTGCTGCCGTTCTCGGTGTTCTTCGCGGTGCGCGACGCGATTGCGGCGGTCGGCGACTACCGGGTGAACCCGCCGCTCGACGCGCCGGCCACCGGCGAGTCGATCCTGCGCGCGGTGCATGCGGTTCGTGCGGCGAGCGCCGCCCGGGCAGGCTGACATGAACGGGCCCGCTCGCTCGCTGCGCGCCGCGGCGCATGCCCCCGCCGCCGGGTGCGACGGCGCGTGCGGAACTGCGCCGTTGCAGCCGTTCGCACCAGGCACCGGCCAGCGCAATCGCGCGAGCGCCGCGCCGCCGCCGATGCACATCGTGCTGTTCGGCGCGGGGCACGTCGGTCATGCGCTCGTCACGCTGCTCGGCGCATTGCCGTGCGTCGTGCAGTGGGTCGACACGCGCGACGAGCTGTTCCCGGACGAATGTCCGCCGAACGTGCAGCCGGAGCCGACCGACACGCCGGAGGCCGTCGTCGACGCGGCGCCGCCCGGCGCGTACTTCCTCGTGATGACGCACAACCACGCGCTCGACTTCGCGCTCGCCGCGCAGATCATGCGGCGGCGCGACTTCGCGTATTTCGGGATGATCGGCTCGCGCACCAAGCGCGTGAAGTTCGAGCGCCGGCTCGCCGCGCGCGGCGTCGATCCGGCCAGGCTCGTGGAGATGGTGTGCCCGATCGGCGTCACGGGCATCGTCGACAAGGCGCCCGGCGCGATCGCGGTGGCCGTCTGCGCGGAACTGCTGCAGGCGCGCTCGGGCATGCCGGTGGCCGATGCGAAAGCGGCTGCGGCAGGGCGCGTGCGCGACGACGTGAGCTGCGCGCGATAGCGATGCGCCCGACGCGCGTCCGCGCGTTTTTGCATACACTGCACGGATTGCGCGGCATGGGGCCGCGCATTTTTTTCGTGCAGGCACCATGTCCGATCATCAGGCCTATCTCGACGTGCTCGATACGAGCCTCGTCGTCATCGAACGCTGGCTATCCGGCGTCGACACTTCACCCGCGGCGCTCGACGCGCTGATCGCGCCGTTCTCCGACGATTTCACGATGATCATGACCGACGGTCGCGCGTTCGATCGCGACGGCACGCGTGCGCTGTTCGCGAAGCTCGGCGGCGTGAAGCCGGGGCTGCGCATCACGTTGTCGGAAATCCGCGTGCTTACGGCCGATGCGTCGCATGCCGTGGTCACCTATTTCGAGGCGCAGCAGGCGGCCTCGGGCGAACTTCCCGGGCGTCGCGCGACGGCCGTGTTCGAGCGCGACGCGGCAGGCGTCGTGCGCTGGACCCATCTGCAGGAAACCTTCTGCGCGGCCTGAGCGGCCTGAGCGGCCTGAGCGGCCTGAGCGGCCTGAGCGGCTTGAGCGGCTTGAGCGGCCCGAACGGCCGCGCTCCGTTGTCGCGCGCGACGTCAGCGCTTGCGCCCGCGCGCGGCCGTCAGCTCGTCGGACACGCTCTGCATCAGCGCGCACAGCCACGCGATGTCGGTCGGGCGGTCGGGTTGCGGGTGCGTGAGCAGGTAGCTCTTGATCCGCGGGAACGGCACCGGCGGCGTGACGACGACGAGCGGCAGCAGTTGCGCATAGTGCGTCGCGAAGCGGCGCGTCGTCGTGAAGATCAGGTCCGACTGCAGCAGCACCTGCGGCACGATGCCGAAGTACGGCAGCGTCGTCACGATCCGCCGCGTGAGGCGTGCGCGTGCGAGGCCGATTTCGATCGCGTTGCGCTTGTCGCCGGTGTACGGCGTCGGCGCGACGTGCGCGGCCGATGCGTACGCTTCGCGCGTGAGCGGCGCGTGCGCGAGCGGATGCGCGTCGCGCATCAGGCACACGATCGTGTCGGAGAACAGGTCCTGGCGCGCGAAGTGCGGGTCAGGTTTCGGCCAGTTGCCGATCACGAGATCGAGCGCGCCCGACTCGAGCGCCTCCGCGTGGTCGAGCGCGGGATTCAGCGAGTCGATTTCCAGGTGCGCATGCGGCGCCGCGTCGCGAAAGCGCTCGATCAGCGTCGGCATGAAGAAATCGTTCAGGTAGTCGGGTGCGGCGACGCGGAACGTGCGCCGCGCGGACGACGGATCGAAGTCGCCGTGCGGCGTCGCGATGAAGTCGACCTCGCGCAGCGCGAGCGATGCCGCACCGAGCAGCGATGCGCCATATTCGGTCGGCACCATCCCGGACTTGCCGCGCACGAGGATCGGGTCGTTCAGCGTCTCGCGCAGCTTGCGCAGCGCGGTGCTGATCGCGGGCTGGGTCTGGTTCAGCCGCAGCGCGGCCTGCGTGACGCTGCGCTCGAGCAGCAGCGTGCGCAATACGCGCACGAGCCAGATATCGAGCGAGGCGGTACGGTCGTCGTCTTCCATCGGGACAGGGTGATTCGGGGAAGCGTAACCTTACCGCAGCCGCGCGTCGGCGTGCGTGATACCGGCCATCACACGCGCCCCTTCGGCAGCGTGCTGACTCGCTTGACCTCGCGCGACTCGAGCCAGTTCGGCGTGCGCGCGCAGTACAGCACCATCGGCAGCGCGTCCTCGCCCCAGAACAGCTGCTGGTTCATCCAGAAGGTCGGCACCCCGAACACGCCGAGCGCGATCGCGTCGTCGGTGTTGCGGCGCAGCTGTGCGCTCGTTTCCTCGAATTCGATCAGCTCGTCGCCGTGCCCGACACCGACGCGTTCGCACAGCGCGGCGAACCCGTCAGGCGTCGACGGATCGTTGCCGTCGTGCCAGATGAAGCGGAACATCTCCAGCACGGTCGCGGTGTCGGCGCGCAGCGCGATCGCGAGGCGCAGCACCTTGTCGGAATCGAACGGGTGCGCGGGCGGCATCTTGAAGCGGATGCCGAGCTGTTCGGCGCGAAACAGCGCGTGCCGGTACGTGAACACGCGCTTGGACGGCACATCGGCGCTCGGGCGCTGGCCCCAGTGGCGCTGCAGGTCGAGCAGCGATACGGCGACGGGTTCGAACGGCACGTCCGGCCACTTGCCGAGCTGTTCGAGCAACAGGTAGGAGAACGGCGACACGAAGTCGTAGAACCAGGCGGGTTGGGCAGTGTCGAGGCCGGTTGTCATGGCGATCTCCAGAGGGTGGGGCGTGCGCGCCTGGCGGCGGCCTTCATGTTACGCGGTGGCGCGCGGATGCAGCAATGATCGCGGATCGTCCGCTCACGCGGAACCGGGAGTCGCCCGGGGGGGATCGCCGGCCGGCGCTGACGCGTGGCCGCCGCGTGCCGCGGCGTGGCCGCCGGCGCCCGGCGTACCCGGTGCGGCATCGTGGTCGTGCGCGGTCAGCCGTTCGCGGACGAAACCGATGTGCTCGCGCAGCACGTAGAACTGCCCCGCGTACGCGAGCGGCATCTTCATCCGGTTCACGGCTTCCTCGATATCGTCGAGCTCGTCGAGCAGCTGGACGCGCTCCTCGGCCGTGTGTTCGCCGAGTGCGCGGCGCTCCAGCGCGATCAGCGCGCCATACCAGCGGTAGATGCGCGAGCGCACGCGCCAGCCGTACAGCGACGGCACGAGCCGCAGCCCGGGAATCAGCACGACGATCAGCGGCACCGCCACGACGAGCAGCCGGTCGACCAGGCTCGCGACCCAGAACGGCAGCCGCCGGTACAGGAAGGTCTTGCCCGACTTGTAATAGCGCGCCGCGTCGTCGGACAGCGGGAAGCCGCGCGTGACGGGCGACGGGAATTCGCCCGCGTGCTGCAGGATCGTCGCGTGGCCATGCACTTCGCGCGCGGCCTCGATCAGCAGGTCGGACAGCGCCGGGTGCAGCGAGTCGCGCGCGACGAGCTCGATCGTCGGCGCGACCGTGTGGATGTCGGCGGGCGGCAGGTTGAGGCCGAGATCGTAGACGCCCATCGGCAGCGTGATCGCGGTCAGGTACGGAAAGCGCCGCGCATACGCTTCGGCCTGCGTGAACGAGTACACGTGCACGCCGGGCGCGCGGAACAGCTTCGCCATCACCGGGATCTGCGTCGAGTCGCCGGACAGGAACGCGGCGTCAATCTTGCCGTCGAGCAGCGCGGTCGCGGCATCCTCGCCGGCGGTCGGCAGCAGCTCGGTCGAGCCGCCCGGCACGATGCCGTTCATCTTCAGCAGCGCGAGGCTCAGTTCGCGCGCGCCGCTGCCTTCCGCGCCGAGCGCGAGCCGCTTGCCCTTGAAGTCGGACAGGCGCGCGACGACCGGGCCGCGATACATGATCGCGAGCGGCACGTAGCCGATGCTGCCGAGCGACAGCAGGTGTTCGTCGCGCTCCTTCGGGCCGATGCCGCTCTGCACGAAGCCGACGTCGACCGGCGCGCTCGGGTTCGACAGCCGCGCGAGGTTCTGCGCGGACCCTTCGGACGACTGGACGTCGAGGGTGACGCCGTTCTTCGCGAGGATCGCCTTGTATTTCTGCGCGGCGTTCCAGTAGGTGCTGCCGGGCGGCCCGGACGAAATCACGAGCGTGGACGGCGGCGCCGGCTGGATCAGCTTGACCGCGAGCCAGACCGCCGCGGCCGCGAGCAGCACGGTGGGGCCGATCGACAGCGCGAGGTCGCGCCACGACACCGCGACGAAGCGGGTGAGGATGCGGCGGGGCGGGCGAGGCGGGCGAGGGCTGGCTGGCTTCATGGAATGGGCGGATGACACGGACGTGACGCATCGATGACGGCCGTCACGGACGATGCACGATCTTGCGGCGATGGTACCCGGTTTCGCCATGCGCGCGCGAGTCGGCCGGGTTGCCCGGCTGGCTGGCCGGGCGGCCTCGACGACGGGCGGCGGACGGCCGTGCGTCAAAAGCTTTGCGCTTCGGCGGGCGCTGGATTACATTGTGCGACGCAGCCGCGCCCGATTCGCGCGCGACCCGGCACGTAATGAGACCGGGCGCGTCCGGCCGGCGGCTGTCCGGCCCGGCCGGCCCGCATTTGCGCGCGCCGGTCGCCGGTCCGTGTCGCCTCTCTCGCATCGCCGTGGAAATCATCGGCCGTCCCGCCCGTTCGCGCGCGCGGGCCGGCCGCCTTTGGGGTATCCGGCCGTACTGTGCACGGCCGTTCCGGAGTCACAAGGAGATAACATGAAGTCGATCGTGTTGAGAGCGTTGGGTGTTGCCGCCGTGGCGGCCTGTCTGTCCGGCAGCGTGTACGCGCAGTCGAGCGATGCCGCGGCACCCGACGCGCCGGCCGCAGCGACGAGCTCGCCGAAGGCCGCGGCCAAGACCGCGAAGAAGGCGAACCGCAAGCTCGGCTACGCGGTGCGCAAGGCCATTTCGAAGGAAAGCGGCGAGAACGTGTCGAAGATCGTCGTGCGTTCGAAGGGCGGCGCGATCACGCTGGAGGGCACGATGCCCGACCAGGCACAGATCGACAAGGCCGAAGCTGCGGCCAAGGGCGTGTCGGGCGTGACGTCGGTCACGAACAAGCTGACGGTCCAGCGACAATGACGCCGGGCGGCGGCGCGTCAGCGCCGCTTGCGCCCGTGTTCAGGCGGGCCCCGGCGTGCCGGGGCCCGTTTGCGCTGCAGCGCGCTCCCGGACCTGTCGCTTTGCGTCAGGCCGCCTGACGGGGGCATCCCCCGAGGGGACTTCCTTCGGGGCCGAAAACCCGGGGCAGCCCGGCGTGTTCCCGAGAGGCCGCGAGCCGCGCACGACGCGGCGGCGGACCGATAACGATATTGAGAGGGCGGCAATGACGACGCACGCGTGGGGCAGTCGGATTCTTCTCGGTGCGGCGCTGGCCGCGGTCACGATGCTCGGCGCCTGCAACGGCGACGCTTCAGGTGAGCGCAACCGGCTGCCCGGCTTCGTGTCCGGCAGCGTGCGCACGACCGCCTTCGACGGCACGAGCGATGACCTGCTGACGGCCGGCCTCGGCAAGACGGGCCTGGCCGCCGCCACCGCGCCGGCATTCGCGAATCCGTCCCGGCCGACCGGCGCCGAGCTGCGCCGGGTCGCGATCTGGTCGAACTACCGCGCGCTCGTCGACATGAGCGCCAACGGCGGCTACGGTCGCCTCTGGGGGCCGAACGTCGACCTCGACGGCAACGACACGCTCGGCGAAGGCAAGATCCCCGGCACCGAATATCTCGCGTATTCCGACGACGGCAGCGGCCGCAAGAACGTGACGCTGCTCGTGCAGGTGCCCGCGAGCTTCGATCCCGCGCAGCCGTGCATCGTCACCGCGACGTCATCGGGCTCGCGCGGCGTGTACGGCGCGATTTCGGCGGCCGGCGAGTGGGGCCTCAAGCGCGGCTGCGCGGTCGCGTACAACGACAAGGGCGGCGGCAACGGCGCGCACGAGCTCGGCTCCGATACCATCACGCTGATCGACGGCACGCTCGCCAACGCGGTGCTGGCCGGCAATGCCAGCCTGTTTACCGCCAACGTGACCAGCGGCGACCTGAGCGCGTTCAACAGCCGCTTCCCGAACCGCTACGCGTTCAAGCACGCGCATTCGCAGCAGAATCCCGAGCAGGACTGGGGACACGCGACGCTGCAGTCGGTCGAATTCGCATACTGGGCGCTCAACGAACAGTTCGCACCGCTGCTCGACAGCTCGCATCACGGCGTGCGCTACCACCCGGGCGACATCACGACGATCGCCGCGTCCGTCAGCAACGGCGGCGGCGCGGCGCTCGCGGCGGCCGAGCAGGACACCCGCCGCTGGATCACGGCGGTCGTGGTCGGCGAGCCGCAGGTCAACGTGCGGCTGGCGCCGAACGCGGTGGTGCGCGAGGGCGGCCAGCCGGTGCCGTCGTTCGGCCGGCCGCTGGCCGACTACGCGACGCTCGCGAACCTGCTGCAGCCGTGCGCGGCCGCGTCGGCATCGCTCGCGGGCGAGCCGTACCTGAGCGCGCTGCCGCTTGCCACCACGCAGTCGATCCGCACGCAGCGCTGCGCGACGCTCGCCGCGGCAGGGCTCGTGTCGGGCGCCGACACGCAGAGCCAGGCCGCCGACGCGCTCGCTCAGCTGCATGCGGCCGGCTATCTCGCCGATTCCGACCTGCTGCAGGCGTCGATGTGGGATTCGCAGGCGATTCCGGCGATCGCGGTCACCTACGCGAACGCGTACACGCGCTCGCGCGTGACCGACAACCTGTGCAACTTCAGCTTCGCGACCACCCAGGCGGCAACCGGTGCGGTCGCGCCGCCCGCCACGTCGCCGATGCCGGCGGTGTTCGGACTCGGCAACGGCGTGCCGCCCACGGCCGGCATCAACCTCGTGTTCAACACCGGCGCGGGTATCGACCACCGGCTCGCGACGCCCGACGCGAGCTTCGCGGGCGCGCTGTGCCTGCGTCAGCTGTGGACCAACGGGATGCTCGACATGCCCGCGAACGTCGATGCGGTGCGCGTGAACGCGAACCTGCAGGGCAAGCCGGCGATCATCGTGCAGGGCCGCAGCGACGCGCTCGTGCCCGTAAACCACGCGTCGCGCGCGTACGTCGCGCAGAACAGCATCAGCGAAGGCGGCCGCAGCCAGCTCGTGTTCTACGAGGTGGCGAACGGGCAGCACTTCGACGCGTTCCTGCCGGTCGCGGGCTTCGACACGCGCTTCGTGCCGGTCCATTACTACAACCTGCAGGCGCTGAACCTGATGTGGCGGCACCTGAAGAGCGGCGCGCCGCTGCCACCGTCGCAGGTGATCCGCACGCTGCCGCGCGGCGGCACGCCGGGCGCTGCGCCCGCGCTGACGAGCGCGAACCTGCCGCCGATCGCCGCATCGCCCGGCGCGAACGCGATCACCGCTGGCGCCGGCGCGATCGACGTGCCGCTCTGACGGCGCCCGCCGCGCCGCGATTCCGAAGCCGGACTGTCGTCCGGCTTTTTTCTTTTCGGCGTCTGGAATCGGTCCCGCACTGGTCTTTATCGGAATGACGAGCGCTGTAACAAATTATTACTTTACGGCGGAAAACCCGGAATTTATTATGCGCCGGTATTTTCACTTAATTTAATAAATTACATATACGAGAGAATTTCTTTCCGTTTCATCATTCAATCCTTTCGATTTTATTAAATCGGCTCGAGCGCCGGTTGGTCGCCTTTTTGCGATTAATCAGCAGCTCGCCGGACGGGATTGTTCGTCCATTCGAAGCCAGGCGGCGTTGTCCTGCGGGCTTTGCGGGGCATGCTTTGCCGTCGATTTTGTGCGGGTGCGAATGCGTGGGGTGAATTCGCATTGTCGTTAATCATTGAATTGTCGTTCGCAATGGAATTGATTCCATTGTGCGGACGCGAAATATGGGTGGGGTAAATCGTGCCGATCGGTATTCGCCGATCCGGTAAAAAACTCGGGGTGCATCGCAAAACGAATGCACTCCCGGTGCGGAGCGCCGGCGCAAATGACCCTTTGTGGCCGGCGGTATTTATCGTTCTGTTCGAGAGGCAATAATGACGACACTGAAGTCCTTGAAAGACGGTTTCGCGCTATTTGGAACGACACTGAGCGTGCCGCTCGCCGCGGCCGCGGCCGCGGCGCTGCTCGTCACGGGGTGCGGCGGCGATGACGGGGCGAGCCCGGCCGCCGCCGCGGCGGCCGCGGCGACGTCGAACGGCAGCACGTCGGCCGGCACCAACGCAACGGCCGCCGCCGACCAGCCGTACGTCGACAACGACGTGTACGGCACCGGGCCGAACGACGCGGTCACGGATTCGACCGAAGGGGCCGCGGTCGTGCACCGCCAGGTCACGATCGGCGGCAAGACCATCAGCTACACCGCTACCACCGGCCACCTGACCACGATCGATCCGACCACGTCGGCGCCGAACGCGAAGATGTTCTACGTCGCGTACACGCAGGACAACCCGGACCCGTCGAAGCCGCGCCCGGTCACGTTCTTCTACAACGGCGGCCCCGGCTCGTCGTCGGTCTACCTGCTGCTCGGCTCGTTCGGGCCGAAACGCCTGCAGTCGTCGTTCCCGAACTTCACGCCGCCCGCGCCGTACACGCTGCTCGACAACCCGGACAGCCTGCTCGACCGCACCGACCTGGTGTTCATCAACCCGGTCGGCACCGGCTACTCGGCGGCGATCGCGCCGGCGAAGAACAAGGACTTCTGGGGCACCGACCAGGACGCGCACTCGATCGACCGCTTCATCCAGCGCTACCTGACCAAGTACGCGCGCTGGAACTCGCCGAAGTTCCTGTTCGGCGAGTCGTACGGCACGGCGCGCAGCGCGGTCGTGTCGTGGGTGCTGCATGAGGACGGCATCGACCTGAACGGGATCACGCTGCAGTCGTCGATCCTCGACTATGCGAATGCGCTGTCCGCGCCGGGCACCTTCCCGACGCTCGCGGCCGACGCGTTCTACTGGAAGAAGACGACGCTCAACCCGACGCCGACCGATCTCGACGCGTACATGGTCCAGGCCCGCAACTATGCGGACAACACGCTCGCGCCGCTCGCGCAGAAGCCGAACCCGCAGGACGGCGGCTTCGTGAACGTGCGGCTGAACCTGAACCTGCAGACCGCGCAGCAGATGGGTTCGTACATCGGCACGGATCCGACCTCGCTGATCCAGACCTTCGGCAACCCGGCCGCGCTCGGCAACGTGCCGTCGTCGAACGACAACCCGCCGTACACGTTCTTCCTGACGCTCGTGCCGGGCACGCAGATCGGCCAGTACGACGGTCGCGCGAACTACACGGGCAAGGGCATCGCGCCGTACATCCTGCCGAACTCGGGCAGCAACGATCCGTCGATCACGAACGTCGGCGGCGCGTACACGGTGCTGTGGAACAGCTACATCAACACCGACCTCAAGTACACGTCGACGTCGTCGTTCGTGGACCTGAACGACCAGGTCTTCAACAACTGGGACTTCAGCCACACCGACCCGACCGGCGCGAACAAGGGCGGCGGCAATACGCTGTATACGGCCGGCGACCTGGCGGCGACGATGAGCGTGAACCCGGACCTGAAGGTGCTGTCGGCGAACGGCTACTTCGATGCGGTCACGCCGTTCCACCAGACCGAGCTGACGCTCGCGCAGATGCCGCTCGATCCGACGCTCAAGGCGCAGAACCTGACGATCAAGAACTACCCGTCGGGCCACATGATCTACCTGAACGACGCGTCACGGACCGCGCTGAAGGGTGACCTCGGCAACTTCTACGACGGCATCCTCGCGAACCGTACCGCGCTGCAGCGCGTGCTGAAATTGCAGGCGCGCACGCAGCAGCTCAAGCAGCAACAGCTGAAGCAGCAGGGGCAGTAAGCATCACGCCGCCGCCCGCGCGGTCCGGCCTTGCGCCGGGCAGTGCGGGCTCGCGGTGCCCCGGATGGACGACAGCCCGAGCGGCGCAGGCCGGTCGGGCTGTTTTTTCAGATGAGGGCGGTGCCGGCGCGTCGTGTGCGGGCGGCGGAAGCAGGCTGTCCCGCGGCGCGCTTACGCGAGCACCAGCCGCACGCCGACCGCGACGAGCGTCGCGGCGAGCAGGTTGCGCAGCAGCCGCTCGGGCGCGCGCGCCGACAGCAGGCTGCCGAGCACGATGCCGGGCAGCGAGCCGAGCAGCAGCGACAGCAGCATCGACCAGTCGACCGAGCCGAGCAGCCAGTGGCCCATGCCCGCGACGAGCGTGAGCGGCACCGCGTGCGCGATGTCGGAACCGACGATGCGGGGGGTCGCGAGCGCCGGGTAAAGCAGCAGCAGCACGGTGACGCCGATCGCGCCGGCGCCCACCGACGTCATCGACACGAGCACGCCGAGCACGGCGCCCGTCAGCACGGTCGACCAGAGCGTGCGCGCGGGGCTCGGCGCGAGCGGGTTGCGCGCGGCGAGCGCGGTCAGCTGCGGCCGGAAGATCAGCGCGAGCGACGTGAGCAGCAGCGCGACGCCGAGCACCAGCTGGATCATCCGCGCGGTGCTCGGTGAATTCATCCCGTGCGTGTGCAGCACCCACAGCGTGACGGCGGCGGCCGGGACGCTGCCGGCCGCGAGCCGGCCGGTGATGCGCCAGTCGATTGACCCCTTCAGCCCGTGGACGAGGGTACCGGTGGCCTTGGTCGCGGCCGCGTACAGCAGGTCGGTGCCGACCGCCGTCGCGGGGTGCACGCCGAACAGCAGCACGAGGATCGGCGTCATCAGCGAACCGCCGCCGACGCCCGTCAGGCCGACGAGGATGCCGACGAACAGGCCGGACAGGGAGTACAGCAGATCGATATGGGGAAGCGACATCGGAAGCAGGCGGTTATGCGGCGTTCGGCGGCGGCGCGCGGCTGCGGCGCGCGCGTCAAAGTCTGCCATTGTCGCAAAAGTGGCGCGTTGGTGTACGACTACGTTAAAAATCGGCCGGGAAGGCCCGCCGGGCGGACCATTCGCGGCGGGTGAAACGGTCGTTTGAACCGGCGCCGGGCCGGACGGGGGGCGGCCGAGATCCGGCGATCGGGGGCCGGACCGGATCGAAGCAGCCGCGGCGGGGGCGAGGCGCCCCGGCTCAGGCCGGCCGGCGGCCCGTCAGTGCATTGCCGGGCCGGCGCCCGCGACGGCGTCCTGGCGGCGGATGCGCAGCGCGAGACCGAGCAGCCCGGCTGCGGCGGCGAATGCCGCACCGGCCGCGAACGCGGCGTGGTAGCCGCCGTTCAGCGCATCGAGCGCGCTGGCGTGGGCCGCCGCGAGCGCGTCGGTGCGTGCGGCCGCGAGGCTTGCGAGCACCGCGAGGCCGAGTGCGCCGCCCATCATGAACGCGGTGTTGACGATCCCCGACGCGAGCCCCGAATCGGCCGGGTCGACGTCGCTCATCGCGGCGAGCAGCACCGGATTGAACGCGACGCCCGCGCCGATGCCGAGCAGCGTCATGCCGGGCAACACGTGCCAGATGAAGCCGCCGTCCGCCGGCGCGCGCGAGAACAGCGCGAGGCCGCACGCCGCGACCAGCAGGCCTGCCGCGATCGGGCCGCGAATCCCGAAGCGCATCACGATCCGCGCCGACAGCCCGAGCGAGAACGCGGCCATGATCAGGTTCGCCGGCAGGAACGCGAGGCCGACCTGCAGCGGCCCGTAGCCGAGCACGCGCTGCATGTAGAGCGCAGACAGGAAGAACCATGCGAACATTGCGGCCGCCCACAGCACGCCGATCACGTTCGCGAGCGCGACGTTGCGCGCGGCGAACAGCGTGAGCGGCATCAGCGGGTGCGCGACGCGTGCCTCGATCGCGATGAACAGCGCGAGCAGCGCGACGGCCATGCCGATCAGCACGACGGTCTGCGTCGACAGCCAGCCGGCCTCGTTGCCGCCGACGATCCCGTAGACCGCGAGCATCAGCGATGCGGTCACGGTGATCGCGCCCGCGACGTCGAGCCGCGCGGCGCCGGCCGGCGCGCGCATGCGCGGCAGCAGCGTGACGCACATCGCATAGACGGCGATGCCGATCGGCAGGTTGACGAGAAAGATCCAGTGCCACGACAGCGTGCTCGTCAGCAGCCCGCCGAGCAGCACGCCGATGCTGCCGCCGCCCGCGCAGACGAAGCCGTAGACGCCCATCGCGCGCGCCCGTTCGCCCGGTTCGGTGAAGAGGTTCATGATCAGCGACAGCGATACGGCCGACACGATCGCGCCGCCGAAGCCCTGCACCGCGCGCGCGGCGATCAGCATCGTCTGCGATTGCGCGAGGCCGCAGGCGAGCGACGCGAGCGTGAACACGACGAGGCCCGCGAGGAACATGCGCCGCTGGCCGTACAGGTCGCCGAGCCGGCCGCCGAGCAGCAGGCAGCCGCCGAACGTCAGCAGGTACGCGTTGACGACCCACACGAGGGCTGTTTCGGAGAAGTGGAGGTCGGTGCTGATCGACGGCAGCGCAACGTTCACGATCGTGCTGTCGAGCACGATCATCAGCACGCCGAGGCAGAGGACGATCAGCGCATACCAGCGCTTCTCGCCGTGGATCCCGTGGGTCATGGGCCTGCAGCCTTCCGATGGTTATTTGAAAGGTTGCATTGTAGACGTCATCCGCGCGCGCTTCCTGCCGGTTTGTGGCAGGAGCGTCGCGTAGTGGCGGCGCGCTTCGCGCGGTGGCGGGCGAGGGGCGGGCGTCAGCCGCGCGGCGGCAGTTCGCAGCCGTCGGGGCCGCATGCGGCCGCGTCGTCGCCGCCGAGTTCGACGATCGCGCCGTCGCGCCATGCCTGGTCGAGCGCCTGCGCGAACACGTCGGCCGGCTGGGCGCCCGACACCGCGTAGCGTCCGCCGAACACGAACAGCGGCACGCCGCGTCCGCCGATCTGCGCGGCGCGTGCGATGTCGGCCTCGACTTCGTCGCGATACGCGTCGCTGCGCAGCACGGCTTCGACGGCTGCGCGCTCGAGCCCCGCTTCGACCGCGAAGTCGGTCAACGACGCAGGATCGAACAGCGAGCCGTGTTCGCAGAAATAGGCGCGGTACAGCCGCTCGGTCAGCGCATCCGCGCGGCCGGACGCTTGCGCGAGCTTCACGAGCCGGTGACCGTCGAGCGTGTCGCCGACGTGCGTGCCCGGCAGGTCGTAGCGCAGCCCGACGCTCGCGGCCGCGTCGGTCACTTGGTGCAGCATCTGGTCGACCTGCGCGGGCGACATCCGGTACTTGTCCGCGAGCATCGCCTCGACCGGCTCGACCGGCTGGCCCGGCATCAACCGGTACGCGCGCAGCACGACGTCGACGTGCCCGGCGTGCGCGAACGCGGCGAGCGCCTCGTCGAAGCGGCGCTTGCCGATCCAGCACCACGGGCAGATCAGGTCGGACCAGATTTCGACGGTCAGGGTCGGGTGGGCAGTCGGGGCAGGGGAGGTCGGCATCGGAGGAGCGGGGCGGCAGAAAAATGTAACCAAGACTATATCATTTTCCGGCATCGACGCTTTGGCGTGCCGGCACGGCCCGACCGGAGGGGGCGGCGGGGCTTCCGGACACCGCCGGCAGCGCTGCGTCCGGCGTCCGGCGATGCCGACGCCGACGCCGACGCCGACGCAACGCGCCCGCTTACGCGTCGCCCTGCGTTTCCTTCAGATGCTTCAGGTGCTTGTAGACGGTCGCGCGCCCCATTCCGAGCACGTTCGCGACATAGTTCGCTGCGCTCTTGCCGCGGAACGCGCCTTCCGCGTAAAGCGCCTCGACGAGCTCGCGCCGGTGCTCGCGCGTGAGGCCGTTCAGGCCGACCTGCCGGTCGCGCAGCCAGCCGTGCAGGAACGTGTTGATGCGTTCCTGCCAGTCGTCGCGGAACAGCTCGTCGGGCTGCGCGACGATGCCCGCGCCCTTGATGAACACGTCGAGCGTCGCGCGCACGTCGTCGAACACGGCGATGTTGAAGTTGATGCACATCATCCCGGCCGGGCGGCCTTCGTCGTCGAACAGCACGTTGCTCACGCAGCGCATCCGCCGGCCGTCCCAGTTCAGCTTCTCGTACGGGCCGATCACGCGCTCGCGCGCCGAATGATCGATTTCCTCGAGTGCCGAGTCGTCGCCGACCTCGCGCTTCGACAGGTTGTTCGCGAGATACAGCACGGTCTGGTCGTGCAGGTCGTGGATCACGACTTCCGCGTACGGGAAGAACAGCGCCGCGATGCCGTCGGCGATCGGTGCATAGCGGGTGAGCAGCAGGTCTTTGACGGGGGATGGCTTCTTGCGCATCGGAATCGGGATCTCGGGTGAGCGGGGGCCGGGCGGTGCATCGGCCCGGCGCACCGGCGTACCGGTGACCGGCCGGTCCGTGCGCCCGCGCGCCGCCGCGGCGGTTGCGCCATTGTATCGGCCCCGCGTGCGCGTGAGGCTCATGCGCGTGTCAGGTGCGTATACAGCGCGTGCGCGATCGCGATGTCCTCGAGTCCGAGGCCGATCGAACGGAAGAATGCGTGACGCGTGCGCGACGGTGCCGCGCAGGTGCCGGCGATCAGCGCGGGCAGGTCGCCCACGATCCGCTCGGGGGTCCAGCCGTGCTCGGCCGCCGCGATCTGCATCTCGCCCGCGCTCGCGGGCGTCGTGTGCCGGTAGTCGCAGTACACGTCCATGTCGGGCAGCCACGCGGGCGGGATCTCGTGCGCGCGTGCGACGTTGGTGCTGATCGACGTGACGAGCGCGGCGCGCGTGAGCATCCCGTCGGCGAGCACCGGCGTGCCCGACGACGTGCACAGCATCACGACGTCCGCGTCGCGTACGCAGGCTTCGACGCTGGCGGCCGGGCGGGCACGCGGGTCGATCTGCGCGAGCGTCGCCTGCAGCGCCGGGTCGCCGGCGAGCGCGGGCGAATGGACGCTGATCGATGCCCAGTCGCGCAACGCCGCGGTGTGGCGCAGATGCGCGAGGCCGACCGCGCCGGTGCCGATGACGGCGAGGCGACGCGCGTCGTGCGGCGCGAGGCAGTCGACCGCGAGGGCCGTCGTGCCGGCCGTGCGCTCGACCGTCAACAGCCCCGCCTCGCACCACATCAGCGGCTGGCCGGTACGCATCGACATCAGCGCGGTCCACGCGGTGACGATCGGCCTTCCGCCCGTCACGACATACGGCGACAGCTTCGCGCCGAACACCTGCTCGTCGGCGAGCGCGCCGAGGTACGTGATGAAATCGCCGGCCTGTTCGGGGAACAGCGTGAGGGTTTGCGGCGGCTGCACCGCGCGGGCCGACGCGAGCGACGCGAACATGCGGCGCAGTGTGCCGAGCACGTCGAGCGACGGCAGCGCCGCGCGCACCGCGGCTTCGTCGACGGTCAGCGGCAGGGTCGGGGCGGGTTGCGTCATGGGACTTCTCCGGTCGGGGCCGGACAGGACAGTCTCGAAAGACAGCATCCGGCGGTGTTCGCGATGGATTAAAAGTCTAATATAGACAAAACAAGCCGGGTGAAATTTTCTTTTCGAGACGTGGCGGCGGCGGATGTCCTTGGAAAAACATCGATAAATCAACGGGATTTGATGCGGCTAGCGCGATCCCGGGGGCTGGCGCGGCATCGCGACTATCGTATCCCCTATAGTCTAGAGTAGACTAAGAGTCTATATTTGACGTGCAGACCGACGTGTCGCCGCACGGCGGCTGGCTGCATCGAATGCCGATCCGGCGCCCGGCGACGGCGCCGCGCGACCGGTCTTCATCGCCTCAATCCGGAATCGAAGGACATCCGTCATGAACTGGAAGCTTTCCCTCTGCGCCGTCGCGGCGCTCGCGTGCGCGGCCGTCACGGCCCACGCGGAACAGACCACGTTGCGCTTCGGGATCGAAGCCGCCTATCCGCCGTTCGAGAGCAAGACGCCGGCCGGCCAGCTGCAGGGGTTCGACGTCGACGTCGGCAACGCGGTCTGCGCGAAGCTGAACATGAAATGCGTGTGGGTCGAGAACGCGTTCGACGGGCTGATTCCGGCGCTGCAGGCGCGCAAGTTCGACGCGATCAATTCGGCGATGAACATCACCGCGAAGCGCAAGCAGAGCATCGACTTCACGCCGGCGATCTATGTGGTGCCGATCGTGATGGTCGCGCACCACGGCTCGCCGCTGCGGCCCGACGTCGCGAGCTTGCGCGGCAAGCACGTCGGCGTGCTGCAGGGCTCGTCGCAGGAGGATTTCCTGAAGGCGCACTGGGCCAACGCGGGCGTGGACGTCGTGTCCTATCAGGACCAGGACCAGATCTACGCCGATCTCGTCGCCGGGCGTCTCGACGCGGCCGTGCAGGAAGCGCAGACCGCGCAGGACGGTTTCCTCGACAAGCCGGCCGGCCGTGACTACCAGATCGTCGGCGATCCGCTGAAGGATCCCGCGACGCTTGGCGAAGGCACCGGCTTCGGGATGCGCAAGGGCGACAAGGCGCTGCAGGCGAAGGTCGTCGGCGCGCTCGACGCGCTGAAGAAGGACGGCACGCTGAGCGCGCTGTCGCAGAAGTACTTCAAGCGCGACATCGTCGCGAAGTAAGCCAGGCCGCGCGCCGGCCGCCGTGCCGGCACGCGTCGTACCGAATCTCGACGCAGTACGGGGAAGCATGGATTTCGACGTCATCGTTCTGGGGGCCGGCATCGTCGGCGTGTCGTCGGCGCTGCATCTGCAGGATCGCGGGCTGCGCGTCGCGCTCGTCGACCGGCGTGCGCCCGGCGAGGAAACGAGCCACGGCAATGCCGGGCTGATCGAGCGCTCGTCGGTCGTGCCGTACGCGTTTCCGCGCCGGCTCGGCACGCTGCTGCGCTACGCGCGCAACCGCTCGGTCGACCTCTACTGGGACTATCGCGCGCTGCCCGCGTATGCGGGCTGGCTCGCGCGCTTCTGGCGCGAATCGTCGCCGCACCGGCTCGCGGCCGCCGCGCGCGACATGCTGCCGCTGGTCGCGGCGAGCGTCGTCGAGCATGACGCGCTGCTCGCGCGCACCGACGCGCAGCCGCTCGTGCATGACGGCGGGTGGATCGAGGCCTTCCGTTCGCCCGCGCTGTTCGACGCGGAATCGCGTGCGCAGCAACGGGTGGCCGACGCGCACGGGCTGCGCATGAGCGTACTCGACGCACGGGCGTTGCGCGCGCGCGAGCCCGGCATCGGCGATGCATTCTGCGGCGCGTTCCACTGGCAGGATCCGAAAACCGTGTCGAGCCCAGGCGGTCTCACGAAGGCGTACGCGCAGCTGTTCGAGCGCGACGGCGGCACGTTCGCGCACGGCGACGCGACGACGCTTGCGCAGGTGCGCGACGGCTGGCAGGTCGAGACCGGACACGGGCCGATTTCGGCGCGGTCGGCCGTGGTCGCGCTCGGGCCGTGGTCCGATCATGTGTTCGCGCCGCTCGGCTACCGGATTCCGCTGCGCGCGAAGCGCGGCTATCACATGCATTACCGGCCGACGCGCACGCCGCTGAACGTGCCCGTGTGCGATACCGAGGAGGGCTTCGTGGTCGCGCCGATGGAGGGCGGCCGGCTGCGGCTCACGACCGGCGTCGAGATCGCGTTGCGCGGCGCGCCGCCGACCGGCGTGCAACTCGCGCGTGCCGAGCCGCTGGCGCGCGACGCGTTCGGCATCGGCGAGCGGCTCGACCCGGCGCCGTGGCTCGGGATGCGGCCGTGCACGCCGGACATGCGGCCGGTGATCGGGCCCGCGCCGCGCCATCGTCACTTGTGGTTTGCGTTCGGCCATTGCCACCACGGGCTCACGCTCGGACCTGCGACCGGGCGGTTGCTCGCCGAGATGATGACCGGCGCGCCGACCTACATCGATCCTCATCCGTACCGGCCCGCGCGTTTCGGTTGAGCGGGCGATGGCGGCCGCGCGTGCGGCCGTCACAGTTTTTCATTCGGCTGTACGCATTCGCGAAAACTGCGCAACCAGAAATGATCTGCGTAATTGACCGGAAAGACATCGCTAAATAAGAAAATCAGGAAAAAGCGATTTATCAATGCATTTTCATATAAATGAAATGCGCAGCAGGTGAACCGTCCCGGCAATCCGGTGGACCCTCGCAACGCGTCGTTCCGATGTGACCCTGGATGTCGCGGAACACGTTACTTCAGGCCTCGCAAACGTTACGTTACATCCGCGCCCGCCACGCCTGTTTCGTCAGATGTTTGCGGCGGCGCGATCCGCTTATTTCCTCGTAAATCCATATAAAAACGGTATTGGCTTGCAATGGGCCAACGAATGAATCCGTTTTATCGAGGTGGCACGCTTCGTGCAATCCGTCCCCATGCTTTATCAACGTAGTGCCAACCGAGATGGGGTAAGGATGGGACAAAATCTTGAATTGACGGGTGTGGCGCTGTCGGTCGCGATGATGTTCGGGGTACTGGCTTCGGGTACGGCGATGGCGGGGACGCTCGATGGGCTGCCGATTCCGCAAGTGATCATCAGTCCACCGACGAATGGCGTATCTGTCGGGCTGACGGCGACGGGCACGTCGCCGCTGGGCTCGGTTACGGTGACGACGGGCGGGCCGGGTGCGATCCAGACGTCGCTGGGCAATCCCGGGCAGGCACTGTCGGACGCGTTCGGCGGCGGTGGCGGCACGGTGACGCCGCTCGCGCCGGTGCAGGGCGTGGTGAACCAGGTCACGGGTGCGCTCAATGGCGGCAACCCGGCTGGCGGGCTGAATACGGCGACGGGGACGTTGAGCAATGCGGTTGGCACGGTGACGGGCGGACTGGGGAATGCCGGCGGCGGCGCAAATCCGCTGGCGCCGCTTCAAGGTGTGGTGAATCAAGTGACGGGTACGCTCGGTGGCGGTAACCCGGCAGGTGCGTTGACCGGTGCGCTCGGTACGGTCGCGGGCGCACTGGGTAACGTTGGCGGCACCAACCCGGCAGGCGCACTGACCGGCGCCCTCGGCACGGTTGCGGGCGCATTGGGCAATGTCGGCGGCACCAACCCGGCAGGCGCGCTGACCGGTGCTCTCGGCACGGTGACGGGGGCATTGGGCAATGTCGGCGGCACCAACCCGGCAGGTGCGCTGACCGGCGCGCTCGGCACGGTGACGGGGGCATTGGGCAATGTCGGCGGCACCAACCCGGCAGGTGCACTGACCGGCGCCCTCGGCACGGTGACGGGCGCATTGGGCAATGTCGGCGGCAACAACCCCGCAGGCGCACTGACCGGTGCGCTCGGTACGTTCACGGGGGCACTGGGTAACGTCGGCGGTACCAACCCGGCAGGCGCACTGACCGGCGCCCTCGGTACGGTCACGGGCGCACTGGGTAACGTCGGCGGCACCAACCCGGCAGGCGCACTGACCGGCGCCCTCGGCACGGTCACGGGCGCACTGGGCAATGTCGGCGGTACCAACCCGCTGGCGCCGATCCAGAACGTCGTCGACCAGGTCACGGGCACGCTCGGCCGCGGCAACCCGGCCGGTGCGCTGAGCAACGGGGTCAATACGATCACGGGCGCGCTCGGCAACCTCGGTGGCGCGTCGAGCCCGCTCGCGCCGGTACAGGGTGCCGTCACGCAACTCGCCGGAACGCTCGGCAACGGCGACCCGGCCAGTGCACTGACGAACGCGGTGAACTCGGTGACGGGGGCGTTCGGCAATCTCGGCGGCACCAATCCGCTCGCACCGGTGCAGGGTGTCGTGAACCAGGTCGTCGGCACGCTGTCGGGCGCCGGCAGCCCGATCGCGCCGATCACGAATCTCGTCAGCGGCCTGCAGAACGCGCTGCCGACGGGCGGTAACGCGGCCGGCGCGCTGAGCGGTGCGCTCGGTTCGGTGACGGGCGCACTCGGCAACCTCGGTGGCACGAACCCGCTGGCGCCGGTGCAAGGCGTCGTGAACCAGGTCGTCAGTACGCTCGGCAGCAGCAACGCGGCCGGCGCACTGAGCAGCGCGGTGAATTCGGTGACGGGCGCACTCGGCAACCTCGGCGGCACGAACCCGCTGGCGCCGGTGCAAGGCGTCGTGAACCAGGTCGTCGGAACCCTCGGCAGCAGCAACCCGGCCGGTGCACTGAGCAATGCGGTGAACTCGGTGACGGGCGCACTCGGCAACCTCGGCGGATCGAATCCGCTCGCGCCGGTACAGGGTGTCGTGAACCAGGTCGTCGGCGCGCTGTCGGGCGCAGGCGGCAGCAACCCGATCGCGCCGATCACGAACCTCGTCAGCGGCCTGACCGGCGGCAGCAACCCGGCCGGCGCACTGACCGGTGCGCTCGGTTCGGCGACGGGTGCCCTCGCGAACGGTCCGGCAGCCCTCGGGCAGGCGGCTGGCGCGTTGTCGGGTGCGGCCGGTTCGACGGCTGCGGCGGGCGGCAGCCTGCTCGGCACGGGCGCAAGCGCGGCGGGCAGCACGGCGGGGGCAGCCGGTTCGCTGCTGTCGACGGGCAGCAATGCGACGGCGACGGTCGTCAACGCGGTCGGCACGTCGGTCGGCACGGCGCTCGGTTCCGCACCGGGCCTGTCGGTCACGCCGCACTCGGGCAACGGTTCGGCAAACAACCCGCTCGCACCGGTGTCGACGCTGCTGCAGGCGGTGACGGGCGCACTGCCGAAGTAACCGGCCGGAACGGGCGGCGGCCAGATATCGGCTGCTGCGCGCAACGGGTCGCGCAACGCGGCATGACAGCGATGTCATGCCGCGTTTTCCTTGGGTCTCCGATTTTTTCGTCGGATGAATGGCCGGCGCGCGGCCGCCGCCGGCTATCGCGGGTCGGCATGGAATAAGCGGTCCCGCCCGTCCGTTTACATACCGAGTCACGGCGCGAACGCGCGGCGGGATAATGATCACGATGAAGTCGATCGTCCCGTCCGGCAGCGCCGTGCCGTGAGGCCATGCCAAGGAGAACGGGAATGAAGACGATACTGTTCGCCGTCGCGCTGACGGCCGCAATCGTCCGGCCCGCGGCCGCGGAACCGCCGCAGGTCGGAGACGGGAAACTGGTCGATGAAGATCACATGACGTTGTACGTGTTCGATCACGACGCGCCGGGCAAGAGCACGTGCAGCGGCTCGTGCGCGGCCAACTGGCCGCCGGCGCTCGCCGACGGGTACGACAAGGCGTCGGGCGCACTGAGCCTCGTCGCACGCGACGACGGCAAGAAGCAATGGGCGTACCACGGCCGCCCGCTGTATCGCTGGAAGATGGACCGCAAGGCCGGCGACACGGGCGGCGACGGGATCGGCGGGATGTGGCACGTCGCGCGTCCCTGATTGACTGACGGCGCGGCGACGCGCGAGGCATCGGGATGAGCTACGAATCCGACCTGCTGGTGTGGCTGCCGCATCTCACGCGGTATGCGCGCGCGCTGACGGGCGACCGGGCCTGGGCCGATGATCTCGTGCAGGACACGCTCGAGCGTGCGCTGAACCGGCCGCCGCGCGACGGCGGCAACCTGCGCGCGTGGCTGCTGACGCTGCTGCGCCACCGCTTCATCGACCAGTTGCGCGCGCGGCACGAGATCGCGGTCGACGATGCAACGGCGCCGTGGCAGACGATGGCCGCGCCGGCCGACGAGATCGGCGGCCTGATCCTGCGCGACGTGCAGCGCGCGCTGTATCGGCTGCCCGTCGAGCAGCGCGAGGTGCTGCTGCTGGTCGCGCTCGAGGAGTTGAGCTACCGCGACGCCGCACAGGTGCTCGGCGTGCCGGTGGGTACGGTGATGTCGCGGCTGTCGCGCGCGCGCGAGCAGATGCGTGCGCTGCTGTCGGGCGAGCCGCCGGCGCGCGGCACGGCCGCGTTACGGGTGATCGGGAAGACATGATGGACGATCCGCACAAACCATCGAACGATCGGGACGACGATGCCGATGCGTCCGCCCGGCTGCTGTCGGCGCTGCTCGACGGCGAGTTGTCGGGGCAGGAGCGCCTCGAGGTGCTCGAACGGCTGCAGTCCGATCCGCGGGAAGCCGACCGGTTCGCGCATTACCGCGCGCAGCGCGATGCACTGCATGCGCTGTTCCCGCTGCCGGGCGCCGCACCCGCGCTGTTCGTGCAGCGCCGCGCGCCGCGCTGGCGCGGCTTCGCGTACGCATGCGCGGGGCTGGCAGCAGGGCTGGTGATCGGCGTCGCGCTGCATGCGGGCTGGACGACATTCGGCGTCGAGCCGGCATTCGCCGCGCGCGCGGACGTCGCGTACGCCGTGTACGCGGCCGATCGGGAGCACCCGGTCGAGGTCGACGCCCGCGATCCGGCGCGCCTTGCCGCGTGGCTGTCCGTGCGGCTCGGGCGGCCCGTGCGCGCGCCGTCGCTCGACGAATATGGCTATGCATTGATGGGCGGCCGGCTGCTGCCGGGCGACGCGGGGCCGGCGGTGCAACTGATGTACCAGCGCGCGGACGGCAAGCGCGTGACGCTGTACATGACGGCCTACGATGCGCGGCGCTTCGCGCCCCAGGCGATGTCGGCCGACGGCCGCTACACGTATTTCTGGTCGGACCGCGGCATGGGTTATGCGCTGTCCGGGCGCGCCGACGAACGACGCCTGCGCGAGCTCGCGATCGACGCATGCGGCGCGCTCGGCGGGCCGACCGACGCGTGGAAGGGCTGACGCGCGCGACCTCGGCAGGGAGCCAATGATGAACGCGAGGGCAGCGAAGGCGGCGATGGTAGCGGTGGTGCTCGTGGCGGGCGCCGGGTTCGCGCGGGCGGACGGCGATGCGCCGCTGCGCGTGCCGGTCGACGCCGACGGCGTGCAGCGGGTGGCGATCGTCGGCGGCAGCTATTTCTTTCGCCCGAAGCATGTGATCGTCAGAGCGCACGTGCCGGTCGAACTGACCGTCTCGGCCGAACCGGGCCTCGTGCCGCACAGTTTCGAAATCGATGCGCCGCAGGCCGGCATCACGGTCCATACCGACCTGAGCACGACGCCGCGTATCCTGCGCTTCACACCGACGGAGCCCGGCCGCTTCGCCTACTATTGCACGCATCGGCTGTTGTTGTTCCGCAGCCATCGCGAGCGCGGGATGGAAGGCGTGCTCGACGTCGAGGCGGCGCCATGATTGCCGCATTGCTGGCCGCGAGCCTGATAGGAGCGAGCATGACAGCCGACCCCGTGACCGTCGCGCAGGCGCATTTCGACCACGTCCACTCGTACCGCGCGACGATCCGCTCGTCGGCCAGAAGCGGCGAGCACACCGAAATCCGCTATGCGTACCTGAAACCCGGTTTCGTCCGGATGGATTTCGTGTCACCCCATCACGGCGCGGTGCTCGCCTACGATCCCGACGCCGGCAAGGTCCGGCTGCGCCCGTTCGGCGAGCATGCGCCGCCCGCGCTGACGCTGTCGCCGTCCAATCCGCTCGTGCGCGACCGCAGCGGCCACCGGGTCGACCGGTCGGACGTCGGCGAACTGCTGCGCAACGTCCACGCGTTGCAGCAGGGCGGCGCGACGGTGACCGAAGGCGAGGAAACCGTCGGCGGCCGGAGCGCGCTACGCGTGTCGGTGACCGGCGCGCCCGCGCACGTGGTCGGCGGCGTGCATCGCTACCGGCTGTGGCTGGACGCCGAGGACGGCTTTCCGCTGAAGGTCGTCAGCTTCGCGGACGGCGACGGCGAGCCGCTCGAAACCGTGACGCTCGACGACGTCGAGATCGACGTCGCGTTTCCCGCACGCTTTTTCGCCCCCTGATCCCGATTCAGGCCGGAGGCTGCATGGCGGAATACCGGTTTTCGACGGTCTGGCACGTGGACGCGCCGCTCGCGGTGGTCTGGGACGCGATCTATCAGGTCGACCGCTGGCCCGACTGGTGGAAGGGCGCCGTGCGGACCGTCGAGATCGAGCGTGGCGACGCGCACGGCGTCGGCGCGCTGCAGCGATATACCTGGAAAGGGGCGTTGCCGTACCGGCTGACCTTCGACATGCGCGTGCTGCGCGTCGAGTGGCCCCATGTGCTCGAAGGGCGCGCGAGCGGCGCGATCGAAGGCGATGGACGCTGGTCGTTCGCCGGCACCGATGCGCGCACCGTCGTCCGGTACGACTGGCACATCCGCACGCGCGAGCGCTGGATGAACTGGCTGGAGCCGTTCGCGCGCCCGCTGTTCAGGTGGAATCACGACGTCGTGATGCGCGCGGGCGCGCAAGGCCTCGCGCGCCGGCTGGGCGCCGAAGTCGAAGCGGACGGTCGAACCTTCCGGCCGGTCGACGGCGCGGACTGCGCCGACGCCTGAACCCGGCGCGCCCGTCAGCGCGGGTACGCCATCACTGCACCGTCGACGACGAGCGCCACGCGCTCGCCGACGGCCGGACACCGGTGCCCTGGCACGCGTGCGCGCACGCGTGCGTCGGCATCGGCGTCGAGGCGCACCAGCACGTCGGCGTCCTGCCCGGCAAACTGCGTGGCTTCGACCCGCGCGGCATGAGCGCGTGCCGCATCGGCATGCGCGGCCGGCACGATGCCGATCTGCTCGGGGCGCAGCATCGCGTCGGCCGGCCCGTCGGGCAGTGGCGCGACGAGCGGCAGCGCACCGAGCGCGCATGCGATGCGCCCCTCGCGCACGTGGCCCGCGAGCAACACGGCCTGCCCGACGAACGACGCGACGTCGCGTGTGACGGGCTGCCGGTACAGCGTCTGCGGCGCGGCCGTCTGCACGAGCCTCCCCTGCCACATCACCGCGACTTCATCGCCCAGCGTCATCGCCTCGGGCTGATCGTGCGTGACGAGCACCGACGTCGCGCCGGCCGCGGCGAGCGCATCGGCGACCGCGCTGCGCGTTTCGTGCCGCAGCGAGGTATCGAGCGCGGAGAACGGCTCGTCGAGGATCACGAGCGACGGTTCGGGCGCGAGCGCGCGCGCCAGCGCGACCCGCTGCTGCTGCCCGCCGGACAGCAGCTGCGGCACGCGGCTCGCATACGACGCGGGCAACCCGACCATCTCGAGCAGTTCGTCGACGCGATGATGGCGCCGGCGCGCCGCGCGCGGCAGCCCGAACGCGATGTTGTCGGCGACCGACAGATGCGGGAACAGCGCGCCTTCCTGTGGCACGTAGCCGATCCGGCGCTGCTCGGGCGGCAGGTGCAGGCCGGGCGCGGCCACGCGCCGGCCGTCGATCTCGACGGTGCCGCGTTCGGCGTGCTCGAAGCCGCACAGCACGCGCAGCAGCGTCGTCTTGCCGCTGCCGGACGGGCCGAGCAGCGCGAGCCGCGAGCCGCGTCGCACCGTGAGATCGATGTCGTGCAGGACGGTGTGGGATCCGAATGATTTCGACAGGCCGTGGATGCGTAGTTCGCTCATGGGCGGTTCCGGGGAAAGGAGGGCGGCACGCTCAGTGACGCACCGACGCGCGGCCGAGCAGCAGGAACAGCAGTCCCGATGCGCCCAGCGACAGCGCGACGAGGAGCGCCGCATACGGCGCGGCGGCCGCGAACGCGAGCGTCGCCGTATCGCTCCATACCTGCGTCGCGAGCGTGCGGGTGCCGATCGGCGACAGCAGCAGCGTCGCGTTCAACTCCGTCACGACCGAGATGAATACCATCGTCGCGGCCGCGCCGAGACCGGGCGCAGCAAGCGGCAGCACCACGCGCGCCAGCGTCGCGCGCCAGCCGAGGCCGAGCGATCGCGCGGTTTCCTCGAGGCGGACCTGCACGTGCGACAGCGCCGCGCGCACGCTCACGGTCGCGAGCGGCAGGAACAGGATCGCGTACGCGGCGACCAGCGCCGGCGCACTCTGGTACAGCGGCTGCAGCAGCCGCACCGTGATCGACACGATCGCGAGCGCGACGACGATGCCCGGCACGCCCTGCACGGTCATCGCCGTGCGTTCGAGCAGCATCGCGACGCGGCCGGGATGGCGTACCAGCAGGAATGCGAGCGGCAGCGCGAGCAGCGTCGTGACGGCCGCTGCCGCGAGGCCGTAGCCGGCCGAGGCGAGCGTGGTCTGCAGCAGGAGCTCGGGCGACACGTCGGCCGGCGTGACGGCCGCCGCGCCCTGTTGCGTGAGCCAGTAGCCGATCATCGCGAGCGGCACGCCGAGCGTTGCGGCCGACAGCGCGGCGAATGCCGCGACGGCGGGGCCGCGCAGGCGCCCGAGCGGATAGCGCATCGCGCCGCGGCGCGCGGCGCGGTGCGTATGGCCGTAGCGTGCATGGCCGCGCGCGCGGGCCTCGATCGCGAGACACAGCAGGCACAGCGCGATCAGCACGCAGCCGAGCAGCGATGCGCCGCCGCCGTCGAACGCGGTGCGGTATTCCGCGTAGATCTCGGTCGTGAACGTGCGAAAGCGCAGCAGCTGGAACGCGCCGAACTCGGACAGCACGCCGAGCGCGACGAGCAGCATGCCGCCGCACAGCGCGGGGCGCAGCTGCGGCAGCACGACGCGCAAGAAGGTATGCCACGGCGAGCAGCCGAGCGTGCGCGCGCTTTCCTCGAGCGCGGGATCGAGTTCGCGCAACGCGGCCGCCACCGGTAGGTAGACGAGCGGAAAGTACGCGGACGTCAGCACGATCAGCGCGCCGGTGAAATCCTGAAGGTCGAGGCTCAGCGACACCCACGCGTAGCTCGTGATGAACGGCGGCACCGCGAGCGGTGCGGCGGCGAGCGCGCTCCACAGCGGCCGCGCCGGCAGGTCGGTGCGTTCGATGAACCACGCGAGCGCCGTGCCGAGCAGCGCGCACGCGACGGTGGCGGCCAGCGTGATCGACAGCGTATTCACGAGCAGTTCGCCGACGAGCGGCCGCCACAGCAGCTCGAGCGCGTCGTCGACGCCGAAGGTCGCGGCGCGGTACAGCGTGAAGCCGAGCGGTAGCAGGATCGCGAGCGGCCCGCACGCGGCCGCCGCGACGAGCGCACGCGACGGGCGCCGCCGCGTCGCGGTGCGCTCACCGTCGTGCGTGGCGTGGGCCGTGCGGGACACGGCGTCGCTCATGGTCAGAGCAGGCCGGCCTGGCGCAGCAGCTTGCCGGCCTGGCTGTCGTCGCCGAGCTGATCGAAGGTCAGCGCCGGTGGGTGCAGTTCATTGAACGGCTTCAGGATCGGATCGGGCGCGACGCCGGGGCGCAGCGGATATTCGAAGCTGACATGGCCACCGGCCATCAGCTTCTGCGCGCGCTCGCTGACCAGATACTCGACGAACTTCTGCGCTTCCGGCTGACGCTTCGAGGCCTTCAGCACCGCGACGCCCGACACGTTCACGGCCGCACCCACGTCCCCGTTGCCGAAGTGGTGGATCGCGCTGCGGGTCGACTTGTCGCCGAGTTCGGCGTGCAGACGGTCCCAGTAGTAGTTGTTGATGATGCCGGTCACGACCCCGCCGCGGTTGACGGCCGCCGTCACGCCTTCGTCGTCGTCGAAGATCTGCGCGTTGGTCTTCAGGCCCTTCAGCCATTGCAGCGTCGCGGCCTCGCCGTGCAGCGCGAGCACGGCGCTGACGACCGGCAGGAAGTCGGCGTCGCTCGGCGCGATGCCGACCTTGCCCTTCCACTCGGGCTTCGCAAGGTCGAGCAGCGACGCGGGCAACTGCTGCGGCTGGGTTTTCGCGGTGTTGTAGACGAGCACGTTCTCGCGCGCGAGCACGCCGACCCAGTTGCCGTCGGCCGGATTGAAGCGCGCGGGCACGGCCTGCAGCGCGGCGCCGCCGGTCTTCGCGAGCAGGCCCTTGTGATCGAGCAGCACGAGTTCGGGCGAGTTCTCGGTGAAGTACACGTCGGCCGGCGTGCGGTCGCCTTCCGCGAGCAGCTGCGCGGCAAGCGCCGGGCCTTCGCCGGAGCGCACCTTCACGGTGATGCCGCTCTGTGCTTCGAAGTCCTTGACGAGCTGGTTGACGACCTGCTCGTGCTGCGCGTTGTACAGCGTCAGCGTGGCCGCGCGCGCGGGCATCGCATGCAGTGCGCAGCTCAGCATCAGCGCGGCGGCGGCTGCCGAGATCAGGTGCCGCAGCGGGCGGCTAACGGGTGAAGTGTTCATGTCGTGGTCGTAGGTTGCATCCGGACGGACCGGGAAGGAGTGCGTCGTACGTCGTCGCACCGTCATGCTTCGAACAGTGCGGCGCCGATGTATGAACCCGGTTGCGCGCCCGGCGGGCACGCGAAGATCGCGCTGCCGACGTGCGTGGTGAACTGGTTCATGATGTCCAGCTTCGCGAGCTTCTCGTTGATCGGGATGAAGCCGCGGCGCGGGTCGCGCTGGTGCGCGACGAACATCAGCCCCGCGTCGTACTCGGTCTGCTGGCGCCACGGCGGCCAGCGCTCGATGTAGAAGTTCGCGCTGTCGTTGTACGAATACGCGCGGCGCAGGATCTGCGCGCCGTTGTTGAGCTGCGGCGATGCGAGGCGCGCGTGAGCGTTGTCGGGGATCACCGGGTTGCCGTCCTTGTCGGCCGCATCGAGATCGAGCGCCTCGAACTCGTGCTTCTGGCCGAGCGGCGCGCCGCTGTATTTGTGGCGGCCGACCACCTGCTCCTGGAAGCCGAGCTCCGTGTTATCCCAGTGCTCGAGCGTGATGCGGATCCGGCGCACGACCGTGTAGGTGCCGCCGTTCATCCACGCGGGGCCTTCGCTGCCGGCCCACACGAATTCATTCATCGCGGCCGGATCGGACATCGGCGGATTCATCGTGCCGTCCTTGAAGCCCATCAGGTTGCGCGGCGTCTCGCCGGGCTTGCCCGACGTGAAGCCGGCCTGGCCCCAGCGCATCTGCGTCGCCTTCGCGCCAAGGCGCACGAGCTGGCGCACGGCGTGGAACGCGACCTGTGCATCGTCTGCGCACGCCTGGATGAACAGGTCGCCGCCGGTTTTCTCGGGCAGCAACTGATCGCCGTTGAAACGCGGCAGGTCGACGAGCGCGGCGGGGCGATGTTTCGCGAGGCCGTAGCGATCCTTGCCCGCGAGCGCGAACAGGCCTGGCCCGAAGCCGAACGTGATGGTCAGGCGTGCGGGGCCGAGGCCGAGCGCGTCGCCCCCGTCGGCCGGCGCGACGTCGTCGCTGCCCGTCACGGCGAGCGGTTGCGCGGTGTCGCCGCGCGTCATCCGCGCGGCAGCGTCGGTCCAGGTCTTCAGCAGCGCAATGACGTCCGCGCGCTGGGCCGTCGTCAGGTCGAGCGCCGCGAAATACGCGTGGCGCTGCTGCGGCGTCGCGATGCCGCTCTGGTGCTGGCCGTAGAACGGCTCGACGCCGTCGTGCGCGGCGGCGGGCGCATCCGCGGCCTTCGCGGCCGGGATCGATGCCGCTGCGAGGCCGGCGGCCACTGCGGCGCCACCCGCCTTCAGGAAACCGCGCCGCGCGGGGCGTGGTGGCTGGTTGGAATCGTCTGCCATGGTGGGCTCCATTACTTCGCGAGCAACAGCGTGTTGACGTCGTCCGCGACGTAGTAGAAGCCGTCGCCTTCAGGCGTCATTGCGATGCCGAACAGGTTGCCGTTGCCGGGGGGCGTCTGCGCCTTGTCGGTATTGATCCAGCGTGCGTAGATCTGCTTGCCGGCGACCGGGTCGATCTCGACGACCTGGCCGTTCTGCGCGTTGGTCGCGAGCAGGTGGCCGTTCGGTGCGGTCGCGAGCGCGAGCGGACGGCGCAGGAAGCCGTCGGCGGTGATCTGGCGGCCGACGCCCGCGCTGGTCTCGCGCGTGAGCGGGTCGTCGATCTCGACGATCCGGTTGCCGATCGCGTCCGACACGTACAGCTTCTTCTGGTCGCCGGACAACGCGAGGCCGGTCGGGCCGACCAGGAACACACCCTTGTCGGCCTGCGCGCCGAGGCCGCTCGCGACGATCGTTTCCTGCTTGATGACGGGCGGCTTGCCTGCCGGCACGTCGAGATCGAGGCGCAGCACGGTCGCCTGCTTGTAGACGGGCGGATTGCCGTCCGCGCCGCCGACGCCGAAGCCGGCCATGCTGACGAACAGCGTCGCGCTGTCGCCGCGGTCGACCACGGCCATGTTGCCCCACGGGTCGTTGATGTTCGGGGTCGACCACGTCGAGGCGATCTTGCCCTGCGGATCGAGCACGATCAGGCAGCCGGCGCCCTTGGTGTTCGTCGTGCCGTCGTTGCTCGGCGTGCTGCCGACGATCACCCAGCCGGATTTCAGCATCGTCATTGCCGTCGACAGGCCGACGCCGCCCGGGCATGCCTTCAGGTCGCGCGGGATCGATGCGAACAGACTCAGCTGCTTCGTCGACGGGCGGTAGTTGACGATCGTGCTGCCGGTGCCCTGCAGGTTCGCCGAGTTGTTGAAGTTGTCGACGAGCACGTCGCCCGCCTGGATCGTGCCGGCCGACACCGGCGCGACCGCGATCGCGTACGGGTTCTGGTCGCCGTTGTCCGGCACCGTGTTGACGAGCGTGGTGTGGCGATGCAGGGTCTCGAGGAAACCTTGCGGCTCGGCGAGTGCGCCGGCGGCGGCCGTCAGCGCGGCGGCGGCCAGTGCGCCCGTCGCGAGGCGGCGAAGCGGGGCGGATTGGATCATGTGAGTCTCCTGGGGAGCACGCCGCCCGGGCGGCGCGCGAAAATGGGCGACAGGTGCGGGTGGCGTGGGCGCGTCGCTCAGAACGTGATCGTCGTACGCGCGCCGAGCACGAACGTGTTGCGCAGCGGCCGGGTCGCGTCGTTCGGGTTCTGGCCGGCGCCGGCATTGAACGTGTACTGCGCGTCGGCCTGGACGATCCACCACGGGTTGACCTGGTACTGGTAGGTCGCTTCGAGCGTCGTCTCGCGGGTGCGCACGCCGTACGGGCTGGCCGCGGCCTGCTGCGCGGCCTGGTCGAGGTCGGTCACGTGGCTGCCGACCTGGATGTACGTGACGGCGAGGCCGACGCTGTCGTTGTCGCGGCCGGCGAACGGCGCCTTCAGCACGACGCCCGCGTTGGCTGCGAAGCTCACGAGGTTGCGATCGCCCGGCGCGCCCATCACGCGCGCGAACACGCCGAGGCTTCTCGGGCCGCTCGGGTCGGGGCGCCAGATCATCTGGTCGGCCACCGCGTAGAAGCTGTAGTTGCCGTGATGCTGCTGCGCGTTGCCGTTCGAGGCGGAATCCGCGAGCGACAGCCCGTCGGTGCCGACGTTCTGGTCCGCGAAGCGGCCGTTGTGATACCAGACGCCGATCTTGTAGGTGCCCGGCAGCCCGGCCGAGCGGCCGGTGTCCATCTCGCCGTCGGACGGCTGGTTCAGCGCGTACTGCAACTCGCCGATGTAGAGCGTGCCGTTGTGCAGGTTGAAGTTCGTGCCGCTGAGGTTGTTCGGGTTGTTGCCGAGCGGATCGCCGTCGAACACGCCCGCGAGCGCGGTGAGCTTCGGCGTGATCTGGCCGCGCACGCGCACGCCGAGGCCGGCGAGCGGATACGCGGGGCCGCCGCTCGGCAGGTCGTACGACGGCAGCGCGGGCCAGCCGAACATCGTGTTGACGAAGCTGTTCGCGTACGTGCTGACCATGAACTCCTGGTCCAGGCTCTGCTGGCCGATCTTCACGTCGACGCGCTTGTCGAGGAACGACTGCTGGTACCACAGCTCCCACAGGCGCGTCGTGTCCTGCGCCTCGATGCCGCTCGCGGTGTTGAGCGTGCCGAGGTTCGCCGCGCTCAGGTTGCGGCCGTGGATCTGCAGCGCGCTAACGTTGAACGTGCCGCCGGGCAGGCCGATCGCCTTCTGCGTGTCGACCGTCAGCGTGGCCGTCGTCAGCCCGTCGTAGGTGCCGCCGCGGTTCAGGCCGCCGCGCAGGTTCGCGAGGTATTCGCTGGTTTCGGTGATCTGCAGCGTCGCGCCGTACTTGCCGAGCCACGGGCGGATGCCGCCCATGTCGCCGAGCAGGTTCTGGCGGGTCCAGATGCCGGTCAGCATGTTGGTCGGCTTCGCCTGGATCGCGAGGTCGGCCTCGGGCGCTTCGGGTTGCGCGTCGACCGGCGTGTCCGCGTAAGCGGCAGCGCTGGCGAGCGCCGCGCCGGCGACGAGGGCCGCGCACGCGGCGGGGCGCATCCGGGCGCGGACGCTGTCTCCCTGGAACGACGCAAACTTCATATCAAATCCCTGGTTCTATTTAGTGTGGAGTCCTGCATGTCGGTCGCTGTCCGGACGCTCGGCACCGTTTGGCCAGGGCACGAAGATGAACGCAACGCGGCGCATCGTAGGAGTGTCAAATGCGAAAGTCAATGTAAACGAGAATGATTCGCATCTAAATTACTGAATGTAATGGGGTGGCTTACGGATGGGCGTCGAGCACGTTTGATGTTGAGATAAACTGTAAGATATACGTAATAAAATTGAATGAATCGATCCGGATCGATGGTGCGGCGAGGAGCCCGGCGCGAGGGGAGTCCGACGTGCGCGAAGAGGGTGTTGCGATGGACGGCCCTGGCGCTCGCGCAGGTTTTTTCTTGCGACGTCGCCGGCCGCCGGAACTCCGTGCTTACCCGGTGTCAAAACGGGGCTGAATGATTTTCAGGGCACCGCGCGCGCGCCGATCGTGCCGGTACGGATTGCTCAGGATTTTGTTTTTAAAGGGGTTTTCTCTGGTTTCGTGTGGTTTGCCCGGCGCTTTGCCGCCGCGAAAATTCGTCCGGTTCCCCTTCTTGAATTTGTCAAAACCCGTCCATATAATTAGCACTCGCTGCACGAGAGTGCTAACAATTCTCTGCCGGGCGATCCGCCGGGCAGATTCCCTAAGCGTTCTTCAATCTCAGTCAAGAGAGGAGTGAATATGAACCTTCGTCCTTTGCACGATCGCGTGATCGTCAAGCGCCTGGATCAGGAAACCAAGACCGCCTCGGGCATCGTGATCCCCGAAGCTGCTGCTGAGAAGCCGGATCAAGGCGAGATCCTCGCGGTCGGCCCGGGCAAGCGCGACGACAAGGGCGCGGCGATCGCGCTCGACGTGAAGGTCGGCGATCGCGTCCTGTTCGGCAAGTACGCTGGTCAGACCGTCAAGGTCGACGGCCAGGAACTGCTGGTCATGCGCGAAGAAGACATCATGGCCGTGGTCAACGCGCAGTAAGCGTCCGCCGACGGTACATATTCCCAAGAATTCAAGGAGTTAGAAGATGGCAGCTAAAGACGTCGTATTCGGCGATTCCGCCCGTTCGAAGATGGTCGAAGGCGTGAACATTCTCGCCAACGCAGTCAAGGTCACGCTGGGTCCGAAGGGCCGCAACGTCGTGCTCGAGCGCAGCTTCGGCGGCCCGACGGTCACCAAGGACGGTGTGTCGGTCGCGAAGGAAATCGAGCTGAAGGACAAGCTCCAGAACATGGGCGCGCAAATGGTCAAGGAAGTGGCTTCCAAGACCAGCGACAACGCAGGCGACGGCACGACGACGGCAACCGTCCTCGCGCAATCGATCGTTCGCGAAGGCATGAAGTACGTCGCATCGGGCATGAACCCGATGGACCTGAAGCGCGGCATCGACAAGGCAGTCGCAGCGGCTGTCGAAGAGCTGAAGAAGATCAGCAAGCCGTGCACGACGAACAAGGAAATCGCACAGGTCGGCTCGATCTCGGCGAACAGCGACACGTCGATCGGCGATCGCATCGCTGAAGCGATGGACAAGGTCGGCAAGGAAGGCGTGATCACCGTCGAAGACGGCAAGTCGCTCGCCGACGAACTCGACGTCGTCGAAGGCATGCAGTTCGACCGCGGCTACCTGTCGCCGTACTTCATCAACAACCCGGACAAGCAAGTCGCCGTCCTCGACAACCCGTTCGTGCTGCTGCACGACAAGAAGGTGTCGAACATCCGTGATCTGCTGCCGGTGCTCGAGCAAGTCGCGAAGGCTGGCCGTCCGCTGCTGATCATCGCTGAAGACGTCGAAGGCGAAGCGCTCGCAACGCTGGTCGTCAACAACATCCGCGGCATCCTGAAGACCGTTGCGGTCAAGGCGCCGGGCTTCGGCGATCGCCGCAAGGCCATGCTGGAAGACATCGCGATCCTGACCGGCGGTCAAGTCGTCGCGGAAGAAACCGGCCTGACGCTCGAGAAGGCAACGCTGGCAGAACTGGGCCAGGCGAAGCGCATCGAAGTGGGCAAGGAAAACACGACGATCATCGACGGCGCAGGCGAAGCCGTGAACATCGAAGCGCGCGTCAAGCAAGTTCGCACGCAAATCGAAGAAGCGACGTCGGACTACGACCGTGAAAAGCTGCAAGAGCGCGTGGCCAAGCTGGCCGGCGGCGTGGCAGTGATCAAGGTCGGTGCTGCGACCGAAGTCGAAATGAAGGAAAAGAAGGCACGTGTCGAAGACGCACTGCACGCAACGCGCGCAGCTGTGGAAGAAGGCATCGTGGCAGGCGGCGGCGTTGCGCTGATCCGCGCTCGCACCGCGATCGCAGCCCTGACCGGCGCGAACGCCGACCAGAACGCCGGCATCAAGATCGTGCTGCGCGCAATGGAAGAGCCGCTGCGCCAGATCGTCACGAACGGCGGCGAAGAAGCCAGCGTCGTGGTGGCGGCAGTTGCTGCAGGCACGGGCAACTACGGCTACAACGCAGCAACGGGCGAGTACGTCGACATGGTTGAAGCCGGCGTCGTCGACCCGACCAAGGTCACGCGCACCGCACTGCAGAACGCAGCTTCGGTTGCAGGCCTGCTGCTGACGACGGACGCAGCTGTCGCAGAACTGCCGAAGGAAGACGCACCGATGGCCGGCGGCATGCCGGGCGGTATGGGCGGCATGGGCATGGACATGTAATCGACTTCGGTCGATTGTGTCCGGAACGCGCAGCGATGCGCGTTCCAGCCAAAAGAAAAGACCCGCAGCGATGCGGGTCTTTTTTTATTTGCGCGCGCGGAATTCGCGACGCGCACGAAAAGGGGCGGCCGTGCCGCCCCGAAGCGATGATCAGGCGCGCGCGACGGCGGCGCAGGGCCGCCATGCGTGCGTCAATGCCGGTGCGAAGTCCTCGGCACCGGATCGGCCTTCACGGCCGGCGGCGTATCCGCATCGTCATTGCTGCGGGCCCAGAAGAACCGGTCGGGCAGGTACGCGCCCATGCCGGGCCGGAACGCGTCGCGTACCGCCTGATACAGGTACTCCTGCGCTTCGCGAACCGCTTCGGGCGGCTCCTGGCCATTGGCGAGCAGCGCGGCGATCGCCGCGCCGAGCGTGTCGGTGATGCCCATCAGCCGGTGCGGCGAGCGATCCCACATGTCTTCGCGAAGCTGGCCTTCCTCGCCGTACAGCGTGTTGACGAGCCGGTGCGAGCCCGTCTCCGACGACAGGATGTATTCGCAGCCCTGCGACAGCAGGTGCGACACGGCCGCGTCGAGATTCGGCGCCTCGGCATCGCCGTCCGGTTGCGCGAGCGCGATCAGCGTCGCGTAGTCGGCGACCAGCAGCGTCGTTTGCGGCGCGAGCAGGTCGGCGATCGATTCGCGCAGGTCGTCGGCGGCAAGGACGTGCTCGTCGTCGAGCGTGAAGTCCGGCGCGAGCACGAGCGGCACGCCGTCGTAGTCGGCGACCACTTCGGCGATCGCGCTCACGACTTCCGCGCGCGTCGCCGCGCCGATCTTGAACGCGGCAACCGGCATGTCCTCGAGCAGCATGCGCGCCTGGGCGGCGACGACATCGGGATCGAGGCCGGTCACTTCGTCGCAGGCGGCCGAGTCGCGCACGGTATAGCCCGTCAGGACGGATACGCCGTGACAGCCCATGCTCGCCAGGGTCATCAGATCGGCTTGGAGGCCGGAGCCGCCGGTGGGATCGGACAGGCCGAAGGTGAGGACGATCGGAGGGGCGTTGCTGGACATGTAAAAATGGGGCAAGAAAAAACGGGGAAGCGACGGAGATGCGGACGGCGGGGCGAGTGGGCCTTTTTTTGCCCTGTGTTGCCCGGCAGGCCGCACTTTGCAGCCATTATGCGGCGGAATCCGGCCCGCACGACGGATTTTTTAGCGCAGCGCAACGTAGTCGCCGTACTCCATTGCGATTGCTAGGCAGTCCGGCCCCGACACGGTACCATCATGGCTCCCGAATTTACCGACTTTCCCGACGCGGCTTAAGATGGAATACAAGAGCTGGATGTGCCTGATTTGTGGCTGGATTTATGACGAAGAAGCTGGGCTGCCCGAAGAGGGCATCGCCCCGGGCACGCGCTGGGAAGACGTCCCGATCAACTGGACGTGCCCCGAATGCGGCGCCCGCAAGGAAGACTTCGAGATGGTCCAGATCTGACCGGACCCCCGGCCCACGGACACACCGCTCCGGCCTCGCGGTTGCCCGGCGCTTGCGCGCCGCGGCCGGCGCGAGCGACTCGACGATGACAGGTGCGCGTGTCCATGACGTCCGATCCGGCGAACGTTCCCCACCCTGACGCACTGCCCAACCCGCGTGGCGGGGCCGTGCGCTCGGCCGACGCGTGGCTCGCGGCGGCCGCCGACGCCTTCGAGCGTCGCGATGACGCGGCAACGCCGCTGTCGGCCGCGGCTGCCGTGCTGGCCGAAGCCGGCTGGCTGCCGGCCGCGCGTTTCGCCGGGCAGTTGACCGCCGCGGCGCCGCTCGTCGTCGCCGAACCGGCCGGTGCCGCCTGGCGCGTCGCGCTGGACGATTTCCGGACGGCGGTCGGACGCCACAACCTGCGCGAGCTGGCCTGCTCGCCTGTTCTGTTCGGACATTTCCGTGCGCTGCGCACACAAGGCGCGGCGGACTTGCGCGCGAACGTGCCGCTCGACGTGCTGGCACTCGTCGGGCGCGCGGTGCCCGCAGCGACGCTGCGTGCGTTGCCCGACGCGTTCGCGACCCGGGCGCGGGCCCGCTACGAGCGGGCCCTGCTCGGCGTGCTGCGCGCGCCGCACGGCACGCCGGACGCGGCACTCGACGAACTCGATGCGACCCTGGCCGCGCTGGCCGACGGCGCCCCGTACGACTACTGGCGGCTCGCCGCCGCCTGCCTGCGCGCGCTGCGTGCCAGCGCCGCACCTGAACTGAAACGTTTCCTCGCCCGGACCAACCTGCTGCTCGGCGAGCACGCGCAGGGCCGCCGCAGCGCGCCGCCCGAGTTCGTGCGCGAGACGCTTGCGCTGTTGTGGCGCGATTTCGCGCTGTTCGGCGCGGCCGCCGAGGATGTCGCGTTCGTCGACGTGCTGCACGACTACGGGCTGACCGTGGACTGGCACGTCGCCGGCACGCCCGCCTCGGAAGCGTTGTGGGAGGCCGACGCCGCGCGGGCCGAGCAAGACGCGGTCGCGACGGCGCCCACCCGCACGCTCGGTGTCGTGACCGTCAACGCGCATGCCTATGAGGATTTCCTGCAGACCGCCGACGCGTCGATGGCCGATCTCGCGGCCGATCCGGTCGCGGCCGATGCGGGGGCTGCCTGGCGCGCCTCCGCCGCCGGTTATCGGGTCGGTACCGCCGCGTGCGCGCTCGGGCTCGGCCACACAGCGCTGCTGGCCGATACGCTCGGGCTGGCGTGGCGCCGCGCCGCGCACGGCGTGCGGCTCGCCGGCGGCGGCCTCGACGTGCAGCGCCGCGCGTCCGACATGCTGCGCGCCGCGCTGCTGAAGATCGCGGCGGGGGTGGCGCCGCCGGACCTGACCGCGGCGTCCGAAGCGCTCGGCACGGCGCTCGGCCGGACCTGACGCGCAACGGGGCGCATACGCGGCGGCGGCCCTTGTGGCGCGGGCCGGCAACACGCTGCCGACAGGGCCCGCGCGCGTGTTAGAGTGCCGTGTGATCCGCGTGCGTCGTTGCCAGCGTCGCGCGGCGTTGCTTGTTGATCGCGGCCCGGTCAGGTCGCGGCGTCTTTGCTAAAATTCAAACCATGTCAAAGCCTTCCGATCGCATCAATCTCACCAACCAGTTCCTGATCGCCATGCCGAACATGGCGGATCCGACGTTTTCGGGAACGGTGGTCTACCTTTGCGATCACAGCGAGCGCGGTGCGCTCGGCCTCGTCATCAATCGTCCCACCGATATCGACCTCGAATCGCTGTTCAGCCGTATCGACCTGAAGCTCGACATCGAGCCGCTGCTGCACATTCCGGTGTACTTCGGCGGCCCGGTCCAGACCGAGCGCGGCTTCGTGCTGCACGAGCCGGTCGAGGGCGCGAACTACAACTCGTCGATGTCGGTCGAGGGCGGGCTCGAGATGACGACGTCGAAGGACGTGCTCGAGGCGGTCGCGACGGGCACCGGCCCGAAGCGCTTCCTGCTGACGCTCGGCCATGCAGGCTGGGGCGCAGGGCAACTCGAGGAAGAAATTGCCCGCAACGGCTGGCTGACCGTGGCCGCCGATCCGCGCATCGTGTTCGACACGCCGGCCGAGGAACGCTTCGAGGCCGCGCTCGGCCTGCTCGGCGTCAGCTCGTCGATGTTGTCCGGCGAAGCAGGGCACGCATGAGTGGCGCGAGCGCGCGCGATGCGACGCTCCTGGCGTTCGACTACGGCGAGAAGCGGATCGGCGTCGCGATCGGCAATGCGCTGACGCGTTCGGCCCGCGCCCTCGTCGTGATTCCCAACCTGAACCGCGAGCATCGCTTCAAGGCGGTCGGCGAACTGCTGGCCGAATGGCGGCCGGACGCGCTCGTCGTCGGCCTGCCGATGCATCCGGACGGCACGCCGCACGAGATGACGCAGCAGGCGAAGCGCTTCGGCAACCAGCTGAACGGCCGCTTCGGGCTGCCCGTCACGTGGGTCGACGAGCGCTATTCGTCGGTCGAGGCCGAGGCCGGGCTGCGCGAGCGCAACGTGCGCGGCCGCGCACGCGCCGAGATGCTCGATGCCGAGGCCGCACGCGTGATCCTTCAACAGTATCTCGATCAATTGTCCGACCATGAGCTCCATTGACGCCGACGCGCTCTACCGCGTCCTGCTCGACCAGATCCGCGACGCGTACGGCACGGCCTTCGCCGAGCCGGGCGGCCCGCGGCTCGCCGGCATCCACAGCGGCGGCGCATGGCTCGCCGAGCGCCTCGCGCGCGATCTCGGCGCGCCCGGGTTCGGCGTCGTGAACGTCGCGCTGCATCGCGACGACTACGCGAAGAAGGGGCTGCACAGCCAGGCCAGCCCGACGTCGCTGCCGTTCGAGGTCGACGGCGCGCGCATCGTGCTCGTCGACGACGTGCTGTACACCGGCCGCACCGTACGCGCCGCGCTCAACGAACTGTTCGACTACGGCCGTCCGGCCGCGGTCGAACTCGCGGTGCTCGCCGATCGCGGCGGCCGCGAGCTGCCGGTCGCCGCGCGCTTCGCGGGCGGCACGCTCGACGTGCCGGCCGATGCGACGCTCGTGCTGGCACGCGACGACGCCGCGCAGTTCACGCTGCGCATCGAGGCGCACGGCGCCTGAGCGAACCGCGCAACCGTATCCCGGGCCGCCGGTTCGCGCCGCGGCCCGTTTGCATAGTTGGAATCACGCACACCATGACCACCGACACCACTGGCCGCACCGGCAATCCTGCTGCGGCCGCGAGCCCCGAGCGGTTCCGCTACGGTTTCCTGAAGGGCAACCCGCAGCTCACGAAAAACGGCGAGCTGAAACACCTGCTGTCGATCGAGGGCCTGCCGCGCTCGATCGTCAACCACATCCTCGATACGGCCGAGCAGTTCGTCAGCGTGACGGACCGCGAGGTGAAGAAGGTGCCGCTGCTGCGCGGCAAGTCGGTGTTCAACCTGTTCTTCGAGAACTCGACGCGCACGCGCACGACCTTCGAGATCGCCGCGACGCGCCTGTCGGCCGACGTGCTGAACCTGAACATCAATGCGTCGTCGACGAGCAAGGGCGAGTCGCTGCTCGACACGATCAACAACCTGTCGGCGATGCATGCCGACCTGTTCGTCGTGCGCCATGCGTCGAGCGGCGCGCCGTACCTGATCGCCGAGCACTGCGCGCCGCACGTGCACGTGATCAACGCCGGCGACGGCCGTCATGCGCACCCGACGCAGGGCCTGCTCGACATGTACACGATCCGTCACTACAAGCGCGACTTCACGAAGCTGCGCGTGGCGATCGTCGGCGACATCCTGCATTCGCGCGTCGCGCGCTCCGACATCCACGCGCTCACCACGCTCGGCGTGCCGGAAGTGCGCGCGATCGGCCCGCGCACGCTGCTGCCGGGCGGTCTCGAGCAGATGGGCGTGAAGGTGTACCACAACCTCGACGAAGGGCTGAAGGGCGTCGACGTGATCATCATGCTGCGCCTGCAGAACGAGCGGATGAGCGGCGCGCTGCTGCCGTCCGCGCAGGAGTACTTCAAGACCTGGGGCCTGACGCCGGAGCGCCTCGCGCTTGCCGCGCCCGACGCGATCGTGATGCACCCCGGCCCGATGAACCGCGGCGTCGAGATCGACTCGCAGGTCGCCGACGGGCCGCAGTCCGTGATCCTCAACCAGGTCACGTTCGGCATCGCCGTGCGGATGGCGGTGATGGGCATCGTCGCCGGCAACAGCGACTGAGCCCGCTTTCGCGCATCCCTTTCACGCAATCAACGCATTCACAGACAGCGCATGAAGATTCATATCCAAGGCGGCACGCTGATCGACCCGGTCGCCGGCACCGAACGGCAGGCCGACGTATTCGTCGCGGACGGCAAGATCGCCGCGCTCGGCACGGCGCCGGCCGGTTTCAACGCGGAGAAGACCATCGACGCGTCGGGCCTGATCGTCGCGCCCGGCCTCGTCGACCTGTGCGCGCGGCTGCGCGAGCCCGGCTACGAGCACAAGGCGACGCTCGCGTCCGAGATGGCCGCGGCCGTCGCGGGCGGCGTCACGACCCTCGTGTGCCCGCCGGACACCGACCCCGTGCTCGACGAGCCGGGCCTCGTCGAGATGCTCAAGTATCGCGCACGCAACCTGCACCAGGCGAACGTTCATCCGCTCGGCGCGCTCACCGTCGGCCTCAAGGGCGAAGTGATCACCGAGATGGTCGCGCTGACCGAATCGGGCTGCGTCGGCTTCACGCATGCCAACGTGCCGGTGCGTGACACGCAGGTGCTGCTGCGCGCGCTGCAGTACGCGAGCACCTACGGCTTTACCACGTGGCTGCGTCCGCTCGACGCGTTCATCGGCCGCGGCGGCGTCGCCGCGAGCGGTGCGCTCGCGTCGCGGCTCGGGCTGTCCGGCGTGCCGGTCGCGGCCGAGACGATCGCGCTGCACACCATCTTTGAACTGATGCGCGTGACGGGCGCGCGCGTGCACCTCGCCCGCCTGTCGTCGGCGGCCGGCCTCGCGCTCGTGCGCGCGGCGAAGGCCGAGGGGCTGCCCGTGACGTGCGACGTCGGCGTGAACCACCTGCACCTGATCGACATCGACATCGGCTACTTCGATTCGCAATTCCGGCTCGACCCGCCGCTGCGCAGCGAGCGCGACCGCGAAGCGATCCGCGCGGCGCTCGCCGACGGCACGATCGACGCGATCTGCTCCGATCACACGCCGGTCGACGACGACGAGAAGCTGCTGCCGTTCGGCGAAGCGACGCCCGGCGCGACGGGGCTCGAACTGCTGCTGTCGCTCACGGTGAAGTGGGCCGATGAAACGAACACGCCGCTCGCGCTGGCGCTGCGCCGCATCACGGCCGCGCCGGCCGACGTGCTGCAGCTGCCGGCCGGCCGTCTGGCCGAAGGCGGCGCGGCCGACCTGTGCGTGTTCGACCCGCGCGCGCACTGGCGCGTCGAGCCGCGTGCGCTGAAGAGCCAGGGCCACAACTCGCCGTTCCTCGGCTACGAACTGCCGGCCTGCGTGCGCGCGACGCTCGTGGCGGGGCAGGTCGCGTTCGAGCGCCACTGAACCAAGCCGGATCTTCGCCATGACCGCTCTTCGCAAGCTGCGTCTCGTCTTTCACCTGCTGCGCGGCATGGCGATCGTCGCGCTGCGCTTTTCGCATGTCACGCCCGCGCGCCGCGCCGAGATGACGCGCCGCTGGTCGCTCAAGATGCTGCGGATCTGCGGGATGCGCATCGTCGTCCATAACGACGGCGCGCGGCTCGACGCGAGCGCGCTCGTGGTCGGCAATCACGTCTCCTGGCTCGACATCTATGCGATCAACGCGTGGCGGCCGACGCCGTTCGTGTCGAAGGCCGAGGTGCGGCAGTGGCCGGTCGTCGGCTGGCTCGCCGAGCAGCTCGATACCGTGTTCCTGCAGCGCGAGAAGCGTACCGAGGCGATGCGGATCATGCACGAGATGGCCGAGCGCCTGCGCAACGGCGGGCTGATGTGCGTGTTTCCGGAGGGCACGACGTCCGACGGGCAGGCGCTGCTGCCGTTCCATGCGAACCTGTTCCAGGCCGCGGTGTCGGCCGGCTGCGCGGTGCAGCCGATCTGCCTGATGTACGAGGACGCGCAGGGGCGGCAGTCGGTCGCGCCGGCCTATACGGGCGAGCTGTCGCTCGGCAAGTCGCTCGACATGGTGTTGCGCGGCGGTCCGCTCGTCGCGCACCTGTATGTGGGCGCGCCGATCGCGCCGGGCGGCGACCGCCGCGCAACCTCCGCGGCGGCGCGCGATGCAATCGCGGCCGCGCTGGCGGCACTGCAGGAGAAGGTCGGCAAGCCGTCGCCCGAGTCGCTGGCGGAGCTCGAGAAGCATGCGTATCCGGCGACCGAACTCGGCGCCGGTGCGGCGGGCGACGCGGCGGCGGAGGAGCCGGTGCCGGGGCGCGAAGGCTGATGCTTCATGCTGCCCGCGCGCATGGCGCGCGGGTCACTCGCCGCCCGGCGTGCGGCACGCTTCACACTGCACCTGCGCGACCGCGCGCTGCGCCGGGTCGGCCGTCAGTCGCACGGCCGACAACTGGTTTCCCCAAACGCATCCCGAATCGAGCGCGACCACGTTGTCGCGCAGCATCAGGCCGAGCGCGGCCCAGTGGCCGAACACGAGCGTCACGTCCTCGGTCCGGCGGCCCGGCACGTCGAACCACGGCAGGTAGCCGGGCGGCGCGCTGTCGGGGCCGCCGTTGGCCCTGAACTCCATCGCACCGTCGGGCGTGCAGAAGCGCAGGCGTGTGAACGCGTTGAACGCGACGCGCATCCGGTCGCGTTTTTTCAGGTTAGGACTCCATTGGTTCGGTTCGTTGCCGTACAGCTTTTGCAAGGTCTCGCGCCAGTCCGGCGCACGCAGCGCGCGCTGCAGTTCGTCCGCAAGTTCCAGTGCGAGCGTGGTGTCCCATTGCGGCAGCACGCCTGCATGGACGAGCAGCATGCCCTGTTCGAAGTGCGCGAACGGGCGGTGCCGCACCCAGTCGAGCAGCGCTTCGGCGTCGGGTGCGTCGAGGATTTCGCCGATCGTGTCGCCCGGGCGCTCGGTACGGATGCCGGCGGAGACCGCGAGCAGGTGCAGGTCGTGGTTGCCGAGGACGGCGGTCACGCGCGGGCCGAGCTCGACCAGCGCACGCAGCGCCGCGAGGGAAGCCGGGCCGCGGTTGACGATGTCGCCGGCGATCCATAGCGGGGTGTCGGCAGAAGCTGAAAGCTTTTCGAGCAGAGACTGGAAAGCGGAATGACAGCCTTGGATGTCGCCGATGGCGATGGGGGTGGGCGGCATGAGTGGCGGTTGTGAAAAGTGTTGACGCTGAATGGGAAACGGCGTAACTGCGGCGCTGCGTTGCGGCACAATATTGTGCCAGTTTAACGTATTGATTTAAAACATAATTTCATGCGTGTTGCCGAGCGTGGAGCACTGTTTCAAGTTGTTAGCAGCATGGCTTTTGCATAGGCTTGCTTCCTATAATTGCCGCTTCCTCGACAAAATTAGCATTTCATGACTTTGACGGTCACGGTGAGAAGTTAGAATTCCCGCCTTGAGCGACGCGTGCGTTGATGCCGTCGCGGTTCGAAATGATGGCGGCTCGTGCTTGAGGCCTGCCGCGTATGACTAGAGGGAGCCTCATGATCCTGGTGACGGGCGGTGCGGGTTTTATCGGCGCCAATTTTGTACTGGACTGGCTGCGTCAATCCGACGAGGCCGTGCTCAACGTCGACAAGCTGACCTACGCCGGCAACCGTCGCACGCTGCAGTCGCTGGACGAGAGCCCGAAGCATGTGTTCGTACGCGCAGACATTTGCGATCGCGCCGCACTCGACGCACTGTTCGCGCAACACAAGCCGCGCGCAGTCCTGCATTTCGCCGCCGAAAGCCACGTCGATCGCTCGATTCACGGGCCGGCGGATTTCGTTCAGACCAACGTGGTGGGCACCTTCACGCTGCTCGAAGCCGCGCGGACATACTGGAACGGCCTGAACGAAGCCGACCAGGCGGCTTTTCGCTTTCTGCACGTATCGACGGATGAAGTGTTCGGCTCGTTGTCGGCCACCGATCCGCAGTTCTCGGAAACCACGCCGTATGCGCCGAACAGCCCGTATTCGGCGACGAAGGCCGGCTCCGATCATCTCGTGCGCGCCTATCATCATACGTACGGCCTGCCCACGCTCACCACGAACTGCTCGAACAACTACGGCCCGTACCAGTTTCCCGAGAAGCTCATTCCGCTGATGATTGCCAATGCGCTCGCCGGCAAGCCGCTGCCCGTCTACGGTGACGGGCAGAACGTGCGCGACTGGCTGTACGTCGGCGATCACTGCAGCGCGATTCGTGAAGTGCTCGCGCGCGGCGTGCCCGGCGAGACGTACAACATCGGCGGGTGGAACGAGAAGAAGAACCTCGAGGTCGTGCATACGTTGTGCGATCTGCTCGACCACGCGCGGCCGAAGTCCGCAGGGTCCTACCGCGATCAGATTACCTATGTGACGGATCGTCCCGGCCACGATCGCCGCTATGCGATCGACGCGCGCAAGCTCGAGCGCGAGCTCGGCTGGAAGCCAGCCGAGACGTTCGAGACCGGTCTTGCAAGGACGGTCGCCTGGTATCTCGACAACCAGGTGTGGGTCGACGAGGTCGCATCGGGCGAATACCTCAAGTGGGTTGAAACCAACTACGCGGAACGCGTTTGAGGAGCCGATCGATGGCACGCAAGGGCATCATTCTCGCCGGCGGTTCCGGCACGCGTCTGTATCCGATCACGCATGTCGTGTCGAAGCAGCTGCTGCCGGTGTACGACAAGCCGATGATTTACTACCCGTTGTCGACGCTGATGATCGCGGGAATCCGCGACGTCCTGATCATCTCGACCCCGCAGGATACGCCGCGCTTCGAAGCCATGCTCGGCGACGGCAGTCAGTGGGGGATGAATATCCAGTATGCGGTGCAGCCGTCACCGGATGGCCTCGCGCAGGCGTTCGTGATCGGCCGGGATTTCGTCGGCAACGATCCGTCGGCGCTGATCCTCGGCGACAACATCTTCTACGGGCACGACCTTGCGAAGCAGCTCGAGCGCGCGTATGCCACCGAGGCCGGGGCGACGGTGTTTGCCTACCACGTGCAGGATCCCGAGCGTTATGGTGTCGTCGAATTCGACGCGTCGTTCCGTGCCGTGTCGATCGAGGAGAAGCCCGCGAAGCCGCGTTCGAACTATGCGGTCACGGGGCTGTATTTCTACGACAACCAGGTGTGCGACATCGCGGCCGACATCAAGCCGTCGGCGCGCGGCGAACTGGAAATTACCGACATCAATTCGCGATATCTCACGGACGGTGCGCTGAACGTCGAGATCATGGGGCGCGGCTATGCGTGGCTCGATACGGGTACCCACGATTCGCTGATCGAAGCGGCGAGCTTTATCGCGACGCTGCAGAAGCGGCAGGGGCTCGTCGTCGCATGCCCCGAGGAGATTGCGTACCGCAGGCACTGGATCGACGCGGAACAGGTGCTGAAGCTGGCGCAGCCGCTGTCGAAGAACGCATACGGGCAGTACCTCAGGAACCTTCTCACGAACCAGGTCGCATGGCTATCCAAGTAACGGCAACGGCGCTGCCCGAAGTCAAGCTCATCGAGCCGAAGGTGTTCGGCGACGCGCGCGGCTATTTCTACGAAAGCTTCAATGCCCGCGAGTTTGCGGAGCAGGTGGAGCCGGGCATCGCGTTCGTGCAGGACAATCACTCGCGTTCGTCGAAGGGCGTGCTGCGCGGGTTGCACTATCAAATCCGGCACGCTCAGGGCAAGCTCGTGCGCGTGGTGGAAGGCGAGGTGTTCGATGTCGCGGTCGACGTCCGCCAGCACTCGCCGAATTTCGGTAAATGGGTCGGCTTCGTGCTGTCGGCCGAAAACCATCGGCAGCTATGGATCCCGCCCGGCTTTGCGCATGGTTTCGTCGTCCTGTCCGAGGCCGCGCAGTTCCTGTACAAGACGACCGATTACTGGTTTCCCGAGCATGAGCGCTGCATCGTCTGGGACGATCCGGAAATCGGGATCGAGTGGCCGATCGATGTGGCACCGATATTGGCGCCGAAGGATGCGGCTGGCAAGCGCCTGACCGAGGCCGACGTCTATGCGTGAGGGCGGCGTGCATCCTGAACCGACGATCCTCGTGACGGGCGTGAACGGCCAGGTCGGATTCGAATTGCTGCGCGCGCTGCAGGGGCTCGGACGCGTGGTGCCGTGCGACAGGTCGATGCTGGATCTGACCGATCTTGATCGCGTACGTGCGTTGGTGCGGGACGTGAGGCCGTCGCTGATCGTGAACCCGGCCGCGTACACGGCGGTTGACAAGGCCGAGACCGACGTCGACGCCGCGCGGCGCATGAATGCAGACGTGCCGCGCATCTTCGCCGAGGAGATGGCGCGTACCGGCGGTGCGCTGATTCACTATTCGACCGATTACGTGTTCGACGGCACGAAGACGGGTGCGTATACGGAAACCGACGCGACGAATCCCGTGAACGCTTACGGCGCGACGAAGCTTGAAGGCGAGCAGGCGATCGCGGCGACAGGTTGCGCGCACCTGATTCTACGGACGAGCTGGGTGTACGGGCGGCGCGGCAAGAACTTCCTGCTGACGATGCTGAAACTCGGCAGCGAGCGGCCGGAGCTGCGGGTCGTCGCGGATCAGGTCGGCGCACCGACCTGGGCGCGGACGATCGCCGTCGTCACCTCGCACATCGTCGCGCAGCAAGCCGCCGCGGATGATGTCGCCGATTGGTGGGCGAAGCGTTCCGGCGTTTATCACCTCACATCGTCCGGCGCGACGTCGTGGCATGGCTTCGCGGAAGCGATCCTGGGCATCGCGATGGGCGAGCTTGCACCGAAGGTGCTGCCGATTCCGGCGAGCGAATATCCGGTTCCGGCGAAGCGCCCGGCGAATTCGCGGATGGCGCTCGACAAGCTGAGCCGGACGTTCGGCGTGACGATGCCGGCCTGGGACGATGCACTGCGGCTGTGCCTGGGTGAGTAAGGGGCGTCGGCTATAATTCTGTCCGAACTAAGTTGGCCTAAGCGGCTGATTTTTTTGCTGACGGACTGTTGAATCAAAAGGCGAAAGGCGGTGAAAGCCTTCCTTTCGCGGTTGGAAAATCAAATCTGGAGTGAAAGTGATATTGATCCCCGTCATCCTGTCTGGTGGCGCAGGCACGCGACTTTGGCCGGTCTCCCGCGAAGGGCATCCCAAGCCGTTCATGAAGCTTGCCGACGGCGAGAGCTTGCTCTTGAAAACCTATCGCCGCGCGGCAGCCGTGGTCGGCAGTGATGCGGGGGGGCAGCACCGGGAGATTTTGACGGTCACCAACCGCGACTACTACTTCATGAGCAAGGACGAGTTCGCGAGCGTGAAGCTCGGCGAATCGCTGTCCGGCGCATTCATGCTCGAACCCGCCGGTCGCAACACGGCACCTGCGGTCGCAATGGCGGCCCATCACGTCGCGGAAAAGTACGGGCGCGATGCGCTGATGCTGATTCTCGCGGCCGATCATCTGGTTCAGGATCAGCAGGGATTTGCCGCTGCCGTTGCGAGTGCCGTCGAACTGGCGCAACAGGACAAGCTGGTGACGTTCGGCATCGTGCCGACCCGCCCGGACACCGGCTTCGGTTACATCGAGGCAGGGGCGGCGATCGGCGCAGGCCGGGCGGCACTGCGCTTCGTCGAAAAGCCGGATGCCGACAAGGCGGCCGAATATCTTGCCGCGGGCAACTATCTCTGGAATTCCGGGATGTTCTGCTTCAAGGCGGGCGTCATTCTGGACGAAATGGCCCGCTATGCGCCGGACGTCGCGACGGCAGCCGACGCGTGCTGGTCGGCGCTGAAGGCGAACAACCCGTCGGCGCAGATGCTCGAGATTCCTTCGGAGTCTTTCGAAAAGATGCCCGACATCTCCATCGACTACGCAGTGATGGAGCGTTCGAAGAACGTGGCGGTCGTGCCGTCCAGTTTCGGGTGGAGCGATATCGGTTCCTGGGGCGCGATTCGTGATCTGGTTTCCCCGGACGCGGACAGCAACCGCGCCATCGGCGAAGCCATCTTCATCGACAGCCGGAATACCTATGTGCAGAGCCAGGACCGCGTGGTCGCGGCCGTGGGTGTCGCTGATCTGATGATTATCGATACGCCGGATGCGCTCCTGGTCGCGCATCCCGATTGCGCGCAGGACGTGAAGCAGGTCGTGGCTCGCCTGAAGAAACAGAATCACGACGCATACAAGTTGCATCGCACCGTCAGTCGCCCCTGGGGGACGTACACGGTGCTCGAAGAGGGGCCGCGCTTCAAGATCAAGCGCATCGAGGTCAAGCCGGGTGCCAGCCTGAGTCTGCAGATGCACCATCACCGCAGCGAGCACTGGATCGTCGTGTCCGGCATGGCCAAGGTCGTGAACGGAGATCAGGAGATCTTCGTGCGTACCAATGAGTCCACCTACATTCCCGCCGGTCACAAGCACCGGCTCGAGAACCCGGGCGTGCTGGATCTCGTGATGATCGAGGTGCAAAGCGGCGAGTATCTCGGGGAAGACGACATCGTTCGCTTCCAGGACGTTTACGGGCGGGCGTGATGCTAGGGATGTTGAGAGTCCTTTGGGCCTATCGCGGTTTCATCCTGGGTAGCGTCAAGCGGGAATTCCAGTCCAAGTACCGCAATTCCCTGCTCGGCGCGGCGTGGACCGTGCTCAATCCGCTCGCGATGATCGTCGTCTACACGGTGATCTTTTCGCGCGTCATGCATGCTCGCCTGCCCGGCGTGGACAGCACCTTTGCGTACAGCATTCACTTGTGTGCCGGCGTGTTGCCGTGGGGCATGTTTGTCGAAATCGTCAGCAACGGCCAGAACACCTTCGTCAACAACGCGAACCTGCTCAAGAAGCTGAGCTTTCCGCGGTTGTGTCTGCCGATCATCGTGGTGATCAATGCGCTGGTCAATTTCGCGATCGTGTTCGGGCTGTTCACCGTGTTCCTGGTGATGACGGGCAATTTCCCCGGTTTGACCTATTTCGCCATCGTTCCCGTGTTGACCCTGATGACGTTGTTTGCCATCGGTCTGGGCATCACGCTCGGGGTGTTGAACGTGTTCTTCCGCGACGTGGGGCAGTTCTTCGGGATCGTGCTGAATTTCTGGTTCTGGCTGACGCCGGTCGTCTATGCAGCCAACATCTTGTCGATGTCTGCACAACAGGCATTGCGCTTCAACCCGATGGCACCGGTGATCGAAGCGTTCCAGGTCACGATGGTGCAACACGTCTGGCCGAACTGGTCGGCGCTGGTGTATCCGCTCGTATTGAGCATCGTGCTGTGTCTCGCCGGCTTCAGTTTGTTCCGCAAGCATGCGGGTGAAATGGTGGATGAACTCTGATGGGTACCATTACCGTTACCAATCTTGGTAAGGCATACAAACAGTATCCAACGCGGTGGTCGCGTCTTCTCGAGTGGCTGGACCCGCGCGGCAAGCCGCATCACACGCTGCACTGGGTGCAGCGTGACGTCAGTTTCTCGGTTCGCTCCGGCGAGGCGCTGGGTATTGTCGGCATCAACGGTGCCGGCAAAAGCACGCTGTTGAAAATGATCGTCGGCACCACGCAGCCGACCGTCGGCAGCGTGACGCGGACCGGCCAGATCGCCGCATTGCTCGAGCTGGGAATGGGGTTCCATCCGGACTTCACCGGGCGCCAGAACGTGATGATGGCGGGGCAGCTGCTCGGTTACAGCGTCGAAGAGATTGTCGCGTTGATGCCGGCAATCGAGGCGTTCGCTGAAATCGGAGAATACATCGACCAGCCGGTGCGCGTGTACTCGAGCGGGATGCAGGTGCGTCTCGCGTTCAGTGTCGCGACGGCTCGTCGTCCGGACATCCTGATCGTCGACGAGGCGCTGTCGGTCGGCGACGCCTATTTCCAGCACAAGAGTTTCGATCGCATCCGGGAGTTTCGCAAGCAGGGCACGACGTTGTTGATCGTCGCGCACGACAAGGCTGCGATTCAGGCCATCTGCGATCGCGCGATCCTGCTGAATGCCGGCAGGCTGGAGATGGAAGGACCGCCCGAGGCGGTCATGGATTACTACAACGCGATGCTGGCGGACCATCAGGACCAGGAGGTTCGTCAGGAGGTGCTCGAGAGCGGCAAGGTCCAGACCATTTCCGGTACGGGTGAAGTCACGATCGACAAGGTCGCGCTGCTGAATCGAGACGGCAGGCCAATCGACGTCGCTCAAGTCGGGCAGCCGGTGACGCTGCGGATCTCTGCCGACTGTCGTGCGTCCGTGCAGGACCTGGTCATGGGTTTCATGATCAAGGACCGACTGGGGCAGACGGTCTTCGGTACCAACACGCACAATCTCAAGTCCGACATCGGCGATGTGGCTGCCGGGGCGAATGCGACGGTCGATTTCGAATTCCTGGCGAATATCGGCCCGGGCAGTTATTCGGTTGCCGTGGCGTTGCATACCGGCAGTACGCACATGCAGAACAATTTCGAGTGGAGGGATCACGCCCTGACATTCAATATGGTGAACGGCAACGTGAGCGAATTCGTCGGAATTACGTGGATGCCGACACAGGCGAAGGTGGTGTCGTGAGCGAGAATTTCTACCGGGCGTTCGAAGAACGCTATTACGCGCCCCGGGACCTCATCAAAAGCATCCGCAGGCAGTATTTGCCGTTCGTCGAGCCGCTGGCATCGATCTATCCGGGCGGCGGCACGTTCGACATTGGCTGTGGTCGGGGCGAGTGGCTGGAACTGATGTCGGAGCAAGGGTTGACGCCTTTCGGCGTGGACCTGGACGCCGGCATGCTGCAAGCCTGCGAGGAGCGTGGCCTGCCCGCGACGCAGGGCGACGCGGTGGCCTATCTGCAGACGCTGGAATCGGACAGCCAGGTCGTCGTGTCGGCTTTCCATGTCGTCGAACACATCAGCTTCGAGCAGTTGCAGAGTGTCGTTGCGGAGGCATTGCGGGTATTGCGGCCTGGCGGCTTGCTGATCCTCGAGACGCCGAATCCGGAAAATATCGCGGTCGCGACCAACAACTTCTATCTGGATCCCACGCATCAGAAGCCGATTCCGTCGCTGCTGCTGTCGTTCGTGGTCGAGCACGGCGGATTCGAGACGGTGAAGACGCTCCGGCTGCAGGAATCGCCGGCGTTGCGTCATCCCGATCAGTCGGTGTCGCTGCTGGACGTGATACGTGGCGCGAGCCCCGACTATGCGGTCATCGCGCAGAAGGCTGCCGCTCCGGAAATCAAGGCGAAGTTCGCTCAGGTGTTCGCAGCCGAGTATGGTTTGTCGCTGGAGCAACTGGCAGGCCGTTACGAGGCACGAACCGAATCCGCGCGGCTCCGGATGGAAAAAGCCGAGGCGGGAGTCGAGCGGATCGACGAACGGGTTCGTGTGATCAGCGAGCAACTGCAACTGGCCCAGGAGCGGCTTCAGTCCGTCGAGGCAGATGTGAATGCCGGGCAACGGCAGGTGACCGAAGACCGGCTCAAGCTCGCAGAGGGGCGCTGCCGGCATGCGGACGAGTTGCGCCAGCATGCGGAGAATCAGCTTGGCGCCATGGAGGCGCGGGCTCAGCACGCGGAAGCGCAGGCCCGGCAGGCGAATGACCTGTTGCATGCCGTGCTGCACAGCACGTCCTGGCGGGTGTCGAAGCCGGTGCGTATGGTGGGCGCTCCGCTGCGCAGATTGACCTCTGCAATCCGCGACCGCAGATTGCTGTCCGGGATCAAGTCGCGCATCAAGGGCGTGCTCAAGGTCGGGGCGGCTGAAGTCGCGAAGCGGCCGGCATTGAAGCGTGCGGCTCTCAGGTTGGTGAGGATGAGTCCGGCACTGGACCGTCGCTTGCGCGCCGTCGTGACACAGTCGCCGAGCGCTGCAGTCGGCTCTCCTCTGTCGCAACGCGATTTGCCGGAGTCGGTCCGTGAAGTGCTCGACGAGCTCCGGGCTGCGGCGCGTGCGTCCGAGTCCCGGTGACGCTGCGCGTAACCGAATAGATGGAACTGCCGGCACGCGAATCGCGTGCCGGCAACAATGCCAAGTGCTGCTTTGGAAATAACGTCCCCCATGCATAAACCCCAGCCCGCTAACGCGATCAGACCTCGAATCCTGGTGGTTGGCGACATCATGCTTGATCGCTACGTCATTGGTGGCGTCTCTCGCATTTCTCCTGAGGCGCCGGTTCCCGTTCTGGCGGTTGGTCGCGAAGAGAATCGGCCCGGTGGTGCTGCGAACGTGGCAGCCAACGTCAGTGCCATGGGCGGCGACGCAACACTGCTGGCGGTGGTCGGTCACGACAGCGCGTCGATCGAGCTTCAGAAGTGCTTGCAGGAGTACGGTGTACGGACCCTGTTCGTGTCCGACCCCGAGGGCGGCACGACGCAGAAGACGCGCTTGATGGCGGGTGTGCAGCAGATCGCCCGCGTCGATCGCGACGTGCGGCCGACGGCGCGCACCCAGGCGCTGCTGCTCGAAGAATTCAGGCGCGTCGCATCCGAGCATGACCTGATCGTGCTTTCCGACTACGCGAAGGGTACGCTGGACCACCTGCCGGAATTCCTGGCGGTCGCCGCTGCCTTGAATGTTCCGACACTGGTCGATCCGAAACGGACCGACCCCGCGTTCTATCGCGGCGCCACGTTGCTCAAGCCGAACAATTCCGAATTCATCGGGCTGTTCGGCAACTACACGTCCGACGATGAACTGCTGGAGCGGGCACAGCAGGTGTTGGCTGAACTGAACTTGCGGCATCTCGTCGTGACCCGTGGCTCGAAGGGCATGGTCTACGTAAGCAAGGACGGCCAGCCGGGCAGCATTCCCACGCACGCGCGGGATGTCTTCGATGTGTCGGGCGCCGGCGATACCGTACTCTCGGCACTCGCACTGGCGCTGGCCCGCGGTACGTCAGTATCCGAGGCGGTGCATATCGCCAATGTGGCTGCAGGCATCGCTGTCTCTCATTCCGGCACCTATGTGGTCAGCGCGGATGAAGTTCGCGATCAACTGTATCCGTCACGCCAGCATGCCCCCAAGCTGGTGGATGAGGAAACCCTCGGGAAGCTATTGCTGACGCATCGGCAGCGCGGGGAATCCATCGTATTCACCAACGGCTGCTTCGACACGCTGAATCCTGGCCATATCCGCTTCCTCAACGAGGCGCGTGCGCAGGGCGACATTCTGGTGGTGGGGCTCAATTCCGATGCGTCGGTGCACGCGCTCAACGGTTCCGGGCACCCAGGCAATCCCTTTGCCTATCGCGCCGAAGTGCTGGCTGGCCTGGCGGCAGTGGATTACGTGGTGGCGTTCGATGCGCCGACACCGTTGCAATTGATCGAGTCCGTCGAGCCCGACGTCCTGGTGCAGGGCAGCGACGAAGAAGTGCAGGACATCGTCGGCCATGACGCGGTAAGTGCGCGGGGAGGCCGCGTGGTCGCGCTCGCACTCGGCGATGGCGACTCGACCACCCGTGTCGTTCAGCAGATCAGCGCGGTGCGTGATCAATGACCGTGTTTGCCGTAGAACAGGCGCGTGGCCTGCGCGCGTTGTGCGATGCCCGGCCGCGATGGGCTGTTTCCATCAGCACGCCCCGACGTGTTGTTGCGCCGGATCGTTCCGGGGTCGCGACGGCCTGGTCGGCGTCGGTCGCTCAAGTAAAGTAGGACAACCATGCGAATCGTTATTGACATGCAGGGAGCGCAAACCGAGAGCCGCTTCCGGGGCATCGGGCGTTATTCCCTTTCATTGGCGCAGGCCATTGCCCGCAATGCGGGAAACCATGAAATCTACCTGGCGCTCAGTGGACTTTTCCCTGAGACCATCGGACCGATCCGTCAGGCATTTCGAGGGCTGGTGCCGCAGGAGCGGATTCGGGTCTGGCAGGCGCCGGGGCCGATGCGCTGGATCGACGCGCAAAATGCGTCGCGTCGCGCCATTGCCGAACGCGTGCGCGAGGCGTTTCTGGAAACGCTCGATCCCGATCTCGTGCTGGTCACCAGTCTGTTCGAGGGATTGGGCGACGATGCCGTCATCAGCATCGGGGCATTGGGTGAACCGCTGCCGACCGCGGTCATACTGTACGACCTGATTCCGCTGATCAACCCGGACGAGCAATACCGGACGAACCCCGTTTATCGTGGCTATTATGCCGACCGCATCGAAAACCTTAAGCGGGCACGCCATCTTCTCGCGATCTCGGATAGTGCCCGGCAGGAGGCATTGGGTGCATTGCCCTTCGCGCCCGAGAAGGTGACCAATGTGTCGGGCGCGTGCGATGAAATGTTTACCCGCGTCGTGCCCGATGCAGACTCGCTGGCGACCCTGAAGCGGCGCCTGGGGGTGACGAGGCCATTCATCATGTACACGGGGGGAGCCGATGCGCGCAAGAACCTCCCGCGGCTGATCGAGGCGTTTGCCCAGCTGCCTGACACGTCGCGCCAACACCACCAGCTGCTGTTTGTCGGTCGCATGCCGCAGTCGGAAGTGAGCGCGCTTCGTGCACATGCGCAACGCGCCGGCCTGCGCGCCGACGAGCTGTTGTTCAGCGATTACATCTCCGATGACGAGCTGCTGGCTTTGTTCAGTACCTGCAGCCTGTTTGTCTTCCCGTCCCTGCACGAAGGCTTCGGTTTGCCGCCGCTGGAAGCGATGGCATGCGGCGCCGTGGTGATCGCTGCCGACGCCGCCAGCCTTCCGGAGGTCATGGGCAGCCCCGAGTCGTTGTTCGATCCGCAGTCGGTCCCGTCCATCAGCGCCAAGATGCATCAGGCGCTGACCGACGAGGGCCTGCGTGCGCGGTTGCTGGAGAACGCCAGGACCCAGGCTCAGGCATTCTCGTGGGATCGCAGCGCCAAGCTCGTGCTGGAGGCCATCGCGCCCTTCGAGCGACCGCGTGAGTCGCGCGCGGTGCGCGCCGTGACCTTCGAGCGCACCACGCTGTTCGAGCCGAAAATCAAACGGATCCTGCTGCTGAAGCTGGATCACATGGGCGATCTGCTGCTGGCGGTGCCGGCCATTTCCCGTCTGCGCGCCCGATACCCGAAGGCCAGTATCGATGTCGTGGTGGGTAGCTGGAACCAGGCGTTGGCTCAAACCCTGCCATTCTTTGATCGGGTGTTGACGCTCGACTACTTCAAGCGCAAATCGTCGCTGCAGGCAGAGCTGTCCGATGGTTCGTTGGCCGAATTCGTGAAGGAGCTGGGTTTCTACGACCTGGCGATCGATTTGAGGCGACAGCCTGATACGCGGTTCGTCCTCGCACAAGTCGAGGCGGGGCTCAAGGTCGGCTATGGCTGCCTCAATCCCGCCATCGATGCGAAGCTCGACATCGCACTGCCCACGTACCAGGACCTGCCGTTCGTGGAAACGCCGCTGAATCGCATGTCGATCAGCGAGCAGATGCTCGCGCTGGTCGACGCACTGCCGGCTCATCCGTCCGACTATGTGGTGTTGCCGCCGATCGCGACCCCGCTGCAGCAGCATACGCGTGCGGTTGCGCTGTTTCCCTACGCGGGTGGCGATGCCAAGGAATGGCCGGTTGCGCGATTCCACGAGTTGGCACGCCGGCTGGCCGCGGATTCCGCGGTGGAGCTCGTCAGCGTGTTCTTTGCCAGCGAAAAGGAAGCCCAGCGTTTCAGCTTCGACGGCATTGAAAAAGTGGTGATTCAAGCGGGGCTCAGCATCCCCGAACTGATGCGGCATCTCGCCGGCCACCAGCTATGCGTCGCCAACAATTCCGGCGGCGCGCACATGGCGGCCTATCTGGGCGTGACGGCGCTCGGGGTCTACGGCGGGCTGGAAACCGCGCACGAATGGGCACCGGTGTTCGGCAACAGCTATGTCTTGCATAATGAGGCAGCGTGCTCGCCCTGCCACATTCCTGCGCGACGCGATTGCCCGCACAACTTTTTCTGTCTCGATGACATCACGGTGGACGAGGTGTTTGCCCGCTGCCGGGAACTGCTTGCTCAGAACGGTGGGGCGCTGCCGACGGCACCGTCACGTCCGAGCATCAAGTCGACGCGCAAGAAGCTGTTCCAGGCCCTCGCGCCGTTGGTACGTCAATGCAACGAAGACGAACTGAGTCGAGTGGCGCAGGGCATTGCGCTCAGCTTGCCCACGCGCACGCGCCGTGCGCTCTTTGTCGACGTATCGGAGCTGGTCAGCCATGACGCCCGGACCGGCATTCAACGGGTCGTGCGGAGTATCCTGAGCGAACTGCTCAAGGATCCACCGAAGGATTTCGAGGTGTGGCCGGTCTACGCAACGCACGACCGAACGGGTTACTTCTACGCGAAACGTCTGCGGTCGCGATTCATGGGGCAGGGCGACCCTGGGTCGGTGCAGGAAGATCCCATTGATTTCCAGGCAGGCGATGTCTTTTTGGGGCTGGATCTGAACCCGTACGGCATCGGCGTCCAGGAAGCGTTTCTCGATGAAATGTCGCGTCAGGGCGTTCGCATCCAGTTTGTGGTGTACGACCTCCTGTGCGTGCAGATGCCCAGCTACTTTGCGCCGGGGAGCGAGGAGCTGTTCACGAAATGGCTGAACACGATCTCCCGTTATGACGGCGTCGTGTGCGGCTCCCGGACGGTGTCGGAGGAATTCACGCAGTGGTTGCACCAGCATCATCCCCAGCGCCAGGACGCGCTCGAGGTGGGCTGGTTCCATTACGGCGCGGATGTACAGAATTCGCGACCGAGCACCGGCATGCCGAGCGACGCGCCCCGTATACTCAAGGCGCTGCGCGCGGCCCCCAGCTTCTTGATGGTGGGGACGGTCGAGCCGCGCAAGGGACACGCCCAGGCGCTGGCGGCTTTCGAGCAGCTCTGGCAGCAAGGTACGGCGGTCAATCTGGTGATCGTCGGCAAATCCGGGTGGCTGGTCGAGAAGCTGGTCGCCCGTCTGCGGGCGCATCCCGAGCTTGGAAAACGACTATTCTGGCTGGAGAGCATCAGCGATGAATACCTGGATCAGGTCTATGGCGCTTGTAGCTGTCTGCTGGCGGCTTCGGAAGGCGAAGGCTTCGGGTTGCCGCTGATCGAGGCGGGTCGCAAGCATCTGCCGATACTGGCGCGGGATTTGCCGGTGTTCCGTGAGGTGGCGCTGGACCATGCGCATTATTTCCACGGCACCAGCGGCGAAGCGTTGGCGCAGGCCGTGACACACTGGCTCACGCTGTATCGGCAAGGCGCACACCCGAAGTCAGAGGGAATGCCCACGCTGACCTGGGAAGCCTCTGTCCAGCAATTGCTGGGCAGCGTACTGCCGACGCACCAGGTCATCCAGGCCGTCACCCGCATGGAAGTCCCTGCGGAGACCGAGTGACATTGCCGTCAATCATCCGATCAAGATTTTGCAAGAGAACTTAAGATGAATTCTCAAACTATGAAAGTTTCCATCATTACCGGTATCACCGGCCAAGACGGCGCCTATCTCGCCCAGCTCCTGCTCGAGAAGGGCTATCAGGTGTATGGCACCTATCGCCGCACCAGCTCGGTGAACTTCTGGCGTATCGAAGAGCTCGGCATCGCCAAGCACCCGAACCTGCACCTGATCGAATACGATCTGACGGACCTGTCGTCGAGCATCCGCCTGCTGCAGACGACCGGCGCCACGGAGGTCTACAACCTCGCCGCGCAGAGCTTCGTCGGCGTGTCGTTCGACCAGCCGGTCACCACGGCGGAAATTACCGGCATCGGTCCGCTGAACCTGCTCGAGGCGATCCGCATCGTCAATCCGAAGATCCGCTTCTACCAGGCGAGCACGTCCGAAATGTTCGGCAAGGTGCAGGCCATCCCCCAGATCGAGTCGACGCCGTTCTATCCGCGCAGCCCGTATGGCGTGGCCAAGCTGTATGCGCACTGGATGACGGTGAACTACCGCGAAAGCTACGATATCTTCGGCTGCAGCGGGATCCTGTTCAATCACGAATCGCCGCTGCGCGGCCGCGAGTTCGTCACGCGCAAGATCACGGACTCCGTCGCGAAGATCAAGCTTGGTCAGCTCGACGTGCTCGAACTGGGCAACATGGACGCGAAGCGCGACTGGGGTTTCGCGAAGGAATATGTGGAAGGCATGTGGCGCATGCTGCAGGTCGACGAGCCGGACACCTACGTGCTGGCCACGAATCGCACCGAAACCGTCCGCGATTTCGTCCGCATGGCGTTCAAGGCGACCGGTGTCGACCTCGAGTTCAAGGGCAGCGACGTGAATGAAATTGGCGTCGATGTCGCGACCGGCAAGACGGTGGTGCGCGTCAATCCGAAGTTCCATCGCCCGGCCGAAGTCGACCTGCTGATCGGCAACCCGGAGAAGGCGAAGCAGCAACTGGGCTGGGAGCCGACGACGACGCTCGAGCAGCTGTGCGCCATGATGGTTGAAGCGGATTTGCGTCGCAATGAACTCGGCTTCTCGTTCTGACGCGCCGCGCGCCCTGGTGACAGGGCTCGGCGGCTTTACCGGCGACTTCCTGGCGCAGTCGTTGCGCGCGGCCGGCTATCGCGTGTTCGGCACGACGCACGGTGCCGAAACGACGGGGCCCGATATGTATCGGGTGGACCTGTGCGACCGCGCGGCGCTCGCACAGGTCGTCGCCGACGTGCAGCCGGACGTGGTCGCGCATCTCGCCGCGATCGCGTTCGTCGCGCACGGTGACGCCGAGGCGATCTACCGCACCAACGTGGTCGGCACGCGCAACCTGCTCGACGCGCTCGCGTCGCTGGAGCGTCGTCCGCGGGCGGTGCTGCTGGCGAGCAGTGCCAACATCTACGGCAACGCGGCGGTGGAAGTCATCGACGAATCGGTTGAGCCCAACCCGGCGAACGATTACGCGGTGAGCAAGCTGGCCATGGAGTACATGGCGCGCCTCTGGCGCGACAAGTTGCCCATCGTCGTCGCGCGTCCGTTCAACTACACGGGTGTCGGGCAGTCGCCGCAGTTCCTGCTACCGAAGATCGTCAGCCATTTCCAGCGCGGCGAGCGCGTGATCGAACTCGGCAATATCGACGTCGAGCGCGATTTCTCCGACGTGCGCCGCGTGGTGGATGCCTATCGGCGCTTGCTGGAGCTCGCACCGGCCGGCGGGGTGTTCAACGTGTGCTCCGGCCGCGCGGTGTCGCTGAAGGCGGTGATCGCGATGATGGAGCAGATTGCCGGCTACGCGATCGAAGTGCGCGTCAATCCGGCTTTCGTGCGCGCGAATGAAGTGCACCGGTTGCAGGGCGACTGTACGCGGCTGCAGGCCGCCATTGGCCCGCTCGAGGACATTCCGCTGGAAAGTACGCTGCGCTGGATGTTTGGCGGAGGGCGTGGGTGAAGGTCGGTTTCGGCACGACGGCTCTCGCGCGGAGCCGAGCGCATGGCGGCGTCGACGGTATCGGTTCGTATACGCGCGAATTGGGGCAGGCGCTGATCGCGCGGGGGGGGATCGACCTGGTCCCCGCCGGCTTTGGCGCGACCGTCGGCGACGACGTATTTCCGGGCGCCCGCCCGGCGATCAACCTCGGCCGGCATGAGGTCGCGACGGTGCTGGGCGCCGTGACGCCGTGGTCCGCCATCGACGAGAAGGCGCTGCGCGCGGAACGCCTGGATGTGTTTCATGCGACGGATCACCTGATTCCGAAGCTGTCGTCGACACCGGTCATCGCGACGCTGATGGACGCGATTCCATTGTCGCATCCGGAGTGGACGACGATCCGGCTGGCGGCGCTGCGGCGTTGGCTGCTGCGTCGCTCAGGCACCTGGGCCGACCATGTGATCACGATCTCCGATTACTCGAAACAGGAAATCGTCGAGCACTTCGGTATTGCACCGGAGCGGATCTCGGTGGTTCCGCTGGGTGTCCATCCCCGGTTCTTCGAGCGGGTCGAGCCCGCCGAGCGCGAGGCGGTACTGAAGCGCCTCGGCTTGCCGGCGCAATTCTTCCTGTGCGTCGGGACCCTGCAGCCGCGGAAGAACCTCGAGCGCGTGCTCGACGCCCATGCGAGCTTGCCGGCCAATCTGCGCCGCGAGATCCCGCTGGTGATCGTCGGCCGGGCAGGGTGGGGCTGCGAGCAACTCGTTGCACGCTTGCGCGCGGACGAGAGCGGCAGCGTTCGCTGGCTCGAGTATCTGCCCGACCTTGAGGTGCGCGCGCTGCTGCAGTCGGCAAGTGCGCTCGTGTTCGCGTCGCTGTGCGAGGGTTTCGGGTTGCCCGTCGTGGAAGCTTTTGCGTCGGGCCTGCCGGTCGTGGCCTCCAGCACGACGTCGGTTCCCGAAGTCGCGGGCGACGCGGCGATCCTGGTCGATCCCGCTCGCAGCGGCGACATCGCCGACGGCATGAGAATGATCGTCGAGCAGCCGGGCAAAGCCGACGTGCTTCGCGCGGCCGGACTGGCACGGGCGCGCGCGCTGAATTGGCCAGCTTGCGCGGAGAAGACGCTGGCCGTCTACGCAGCCGTCCTGCGCGGAACACGTCGTTAATGAATCAATTCGCTTCGAGGAGCACCGCGTGAAGTTGGGGGTGGACATCACCTGGATGGTGGGCAACTACCGCGGCATGGGGCGCTTCGCCCGACAACTGGTGGCGCCGGTCGGCGAGTCCGTGCTGGGTTTCGCGCCAAGCGGGGTGAGCGCCGACGATTGGCCGTGCGTCAGCAAAGGGCGCGGTTTCTTCCCGTGGTGGGAGCAGGTCGAGTTGCCGCGGTTGTGCCGCGAGCAGAAGCCCGACTATCTGCTGTGCCCGTACAACACCGGGCCGCTGCGCTCCACGGGCAACACGCGGCTGATCGCGGTCATTTACGATCTGATCTACCTGCAGCCGTGGAGCGTGCTGCCGCCGGCGAGGTCGCTGTATCAGACCGCCGGGCGCGTGTACCGTCGGCATGTGGTGCCGCGGCTGGCGCGCCGGGCCGACGTCGTGCTGACCATCTCGCGGTTTACGCAGCGGGAACTGGTCGACACGTTCGGGCTCAACGAGGCCGACGTGCACGTCATCCCGTGCATGATTTCGGACGACTGGTTCGACGCGCCGGTGAGCCCGGCGGCGCGCCGGCCGTACCTGTTCACGGTCGCGGGCGAGGTGCCGAGCAAGAACGTCGATCGCCTCCTGCAGGCGTTCGCGATCGCGCGGCCGGCGCTCGGCGCTGACGCTACGCTGAGGATCGCGGGGATCAAGTCCGACCATCACGCGCATTTTCTCGGGCGGGCGGCAGCGCTCGGGCTCGCGGGGGCGGTCGAGTTGCTCGGCTACATTTCGCGGGACGAACTGCGCGAGCAGTACCGGCACGCGCGCGCGTTCATCTTTGCTTCGCTGTTCGAAGGGTTCGGCATTCCGCTGCTGGAGGCGATGGCGTCGGGTACGCCCGTTGCGTGCAGCAACACGACGTCGATGCCCGAGGTGGTCGGCGACTGCGGCCTGCAATTCGATCCTTTCTCGGTGGACGAGATGGCGGAGCAGATTCGCCGGGTATGGAACGACGGCGCACGATTCGACGTTGCCATCGGCGACGGTGTGGCCCGCGCTCGGTCCTTCTCGGAGTCGGCCGTGCGTCCGTTGATTCAGGATTTCTGGGCGCATCTACCATGAATCAGGACAAGAACAAGAAGAAGCTGCTGGTGCTGACGCCACGGTTTCCGTATCCGGTGATCGGCGGCGACAAGCTGCGGATCTACCATCTGTGCCGTGTGCTGTCCCGTCATTACTCGCTGACGCTGCTCAGCATGTGCGAGACCGAAGAGGAGATGCACGCGTCGCTGCCGGACGATGGCGTATTCGACCGGGTCGAACGCGTGTTTCTGTCCCGCCGGCGCTCGTACGTGAATACGCTGCTCGCCTTGCCGACCCGCACGCCGCTGCAGGTGGCGTATTACCGCAGTCGCGCGTTTGCGGCGGCGGTGGCGCGCTTGCTGCCGTCGCACGACGGCGCATTCGTGCATCTCGTGCGCTGCGCAGAGTATGTGCGCAAGTCGGACAAGCCGCGCATCCTGGAGATGACCGATGCGATCTCGCTCAACTACAGCCGGGTGAAGCAGCTGAAGAACGCCCGCGGACTGAAGTCGCGCGTGTTCGGCATCGAGGCGAAGCGCCTGCTCGATTACGAGCGCACGATCGTCAACGATTTCGACCTGTCGGTGCTGGTCTCCCGGACCGACCGCGACTACCTGTTTCCGGATGCGTCCGCGGCGAAGGTGATGGTGTGCTCGAACGGCGTGGATCTGTCAGGCCTGCCGTACACGTCGCGCAGCATGGCGAGCCGGGTCCTGATCTTCATCGGCGACATGCGCACGGTCCAGAACCAGGACATGTGTCACTTTTTCGCGGAGGCCGTACTGCCGTTGCTGCGCAAGCGTGCCGACTATCGCTTCCGGATCGTCGGGTCCATCGCGCCCGCGCTGGCGGAACGATTTCGCGCGTATGACGGCGTCGACGTGACCGGCCGGGTCGAGTCGGTCGCGCAAGCCGCATCCGATGGCGCAATCGGCGTGTGCCCGATGCGCATCGGCGCAGGCGTCCAGAACAAGATCCTCGAGTACATGGCGCTGGGGCTGCCGGTGGTCACGACGTCGCTGGGCCACGAGGGCCTCGGCGCGGAAAGCGGCCGCGATCTGCTGATTGCGGATACGCCGGAACAATTCGTCGATCGTATCGAGCAGCTCGTCGCCGACGAGGCCGGGGCGGTCGAGATGACGGCGCACGCGCGCGCCTTCGTCGAGCACGAGCACGGGTGGGAGCGGATGCTCGCGCCGCTCGTCGACAAGGTGGGGGCGTTGCTGGCCTGAGCGGCGGCACGTCCGGCGCGCGTGGCGCCAGAGGCCACGGACGTGGGGCGCATGGCTTGGTTGCTGCCGATCGGCAAGGTTACAATGGCCGCGCATCGATGCGGCACCCTCGGCACGCGTGTGCCGATGGCGGTCGGCCGGGATCGGGCAACGGTGAAGCCACCGTCCGGCAAGCAGGACAAGCCGCGCCACGCGACGTTTTCATCTGATTCGGAACCCGAACATCACTTTGCCTTTCCATCCGGTTGCATCCGGCAGCACATGCGTTGATGCACCGCCCGATGCCTGTCGCGCGGCGCCGATCGATGACGGCGCCGTCGCTCGACGTGCTTCCCGTCTTCGAGATCCCGACGTGCTTGTCTCTGCCTCCCTTTCAGTTCCCCCGTGCCGGGCCTCTGCGCTTCGACACGCGCTGCTTGCCCGCGCCGTGGGCGGGTTCGCGCCGCTGCACCAAGCCGTCAGCCGACCACGCAGGAGGGCGCGATGACCCATCTCGTCGTCACCGGCGCCAACGGCTTCGTCGGCCGAGCGGTCTGCCGTCGCGCATTGCAGGCCGGGCACACCGTCACCGCGCTGGTACGGCGACCGGGCGGCTGCATCGACGGCGTGCGCGAATGGGTGCACGGCACCGCCGATTTCGATGGCCTGGACGAAGCGTGGCCGGCCGACCTGGCCGCCGATTGCGTGATCCATCTCGCCGCCCGCGTGCACGTGATGCGCGACGAGTCGCCCGATCCCGACGCTGCGTTCGACGCCACCAACGTCGTCGGCACCCTGCGTCTCGCCAAGGCCGCGCGCCATCACGGCGTGCGCCGCATCGTGTTCGCGAGCAGCATCAAGGCGGTAGGCGAGGGCGACGACGGTGTGCCGCTGTCGGAAGCCTTCGTACCCGATCCGCAGGATGCATACGGCCGCTCGAAGCTGCGCGCGGAGCGGCAACTCGCGCAGTTCGGTGCGTCGGCAGGGCTCGACGTCGTCGTCGTTCGTCCGCCGCTCGTTTATGGTCCGGCCGTCCGCGCCAACTTCTTGCGGATGATGGATGCGGTCGCCCGCGGGGTGCCGTTGCCGCTCGGCGCCGTTGCGGCGCGCCGCAGCATCGTCTACGTCGAAAACCTCGCGGATGCGCTGCTGCGCTGCGCACTCGACCCGCGCGCGGCCGGTGAGTGCTTTCATGTCGCCGACGACGACGCGCCGTCGGTCGCGGGCCTGCTGCGTCTCGTTGGCGACGCGCTCGGCAAGCCGGCGCGGCTGATCGCGGTGCCGCCGGCGCTGCTGCGTGTGCTCGGGAAGCTGACCGGCCGCCGTGCGGCCATCGACCGCCTGACCGGCAGCCTGCAGCTCGATACCGGCCGGATCGGGCGCGTGCTCGGCTGGCATCCGCCCTATACGACCCGCCAGGGCCTCGAAGCGACTGCCGCATGGTATCGTTCGCGCGATACACAACAATAATCGACATGCACCTCCCGATCTCCACATGGCATGCCGCGGCCATGGTGGCGCTGGTCGCCGCCATCGCATCGACGGCGATCCTGCGCATGCTGCTCGCGACCGGTCTCGCATGGCGTCTCGCCACCGATATTCCGAACGATCGTTCGCTCCATACGCTGCCGACGCCGCGCGTCGGCGGCTGGGGGATCGTGCCGGTCTGCGTGGTCGCGCTGCTGGCGCTTGCGCCGGCGTTGTGGCTGATGGCCGTCGCCGCGGCGGGGCTGGCCGCGATGTCGCAGATCGACGACCGGCGCGGGCTGCCGGCCCGCGTGCGGTTCTCGGCACACCTCGCGGCAGTGGTTGCATTGATCGTCGTCTTTCCGGCCGATGCGCCGTGGTGGCTGCTCGTCGGCGTCGGCTTCGTGATGGTCTGGCTGACGAACCTGTACAACTTCATGGACGGCGCCGATGGCCTCGCGGGCGGCATGGCGCTGTTTGGCTTCGGGGCATACGCGATCGCGGCGCTGACCGGGGCGCATCCGTCCCCGGATCTCGTCGTGGCAGGCGCGGCCGTGGCCGGTGCGGCGTTCGGCTTCCTGTTGCTCAACTTTCATCCGGCTCGCCTGTTTCTCGGCGACGCAGGCTCGATTCCGCTGGGATTCCTGGCCGGCGCGGTCGGCTACTGGGGATGGCGTGCCGACGCCTGGCCGATCTGGTTTCCGGCGCTCGTGTTCGCTCCCTTTATCGCTGACGCATCTGTAACACTTCTGAGACGTTTGTTACGCGGTAAAAAGTTCTGGCAAGCGCACCGGGAGCATTATTATCAAAGGATGGTCCGCTCGGGGGTAGGTCACCGTCGGACTGCTCTTTATTGGTACCTCATCATGCTCGCAGGCATAATCGTCGCCGTGTGGGCAAAGGGCCGCCCCGAACAGCAGCAGTGGCTGTTGTTTTTCGCATGGTATGGCGTCCTCGCATGTATCGGGTTGGTGATCGACGTGCGTTGGCGCCGGTTTCAGTCGGCCGCCGAAAACAACTCTTGAGGTTTCCTGCCGATGTTGCGATCCAAAGCATCGTGGCTGTCACTGAGTGCTTTCCTGTTCGACCTGACGGCGGTTGTCGCCTCGTGGTTGTTCGCTTATCTCGTTCGTTTCAACGGCAGCGTTCCGTCTGATTTCCTGGGCGGCGCGGTGACCGCGCTCGTCTGGACGCTGCCGGTCTACGCGCTGATGTTCCATGTGTTCGGCTTGTACCGCGGCCTGTGGGTGTTCGCGAGCCTGCCCGACCTGATGCGCATCTCGAAGGCGGTCGGCGGCGGCGGCGTGATCGTGATGATCGGGGCCGTGATGTTCCAGCCGTCGCCGATCATTCCGCGCTCGGTGCTGCTGGTATCGCCGCTGATGCTGTTCCTGCTGATGGGCGGCGCCCGTGCGCTTTACCGTGCCACGAAGGAGTTCTACCTGTACGGCGGTCTCGTCGGCCAGGGCAAGCCGGTGCTGGTCCTCGGCGCCGGCACGGCCGGCGCGAGCCTCGCGCGCGAACTGTCCCGTTCGGGCGAGTGGCGCCTCGTCGGCCTGCTGGACGACGACGTCACCAAGCAGGGCCGCGAGATCTACGGCTACAAGGTGCTCGGCTCGTTCAACGACCTGAAGCACTGGACCGACGCGATGAAGGTCGAATACGCGATCATCGCGATTCCGTCGGCGACCGTCGAGACGCAGCGCCGCGTCGCGACGCTGTGCGTGCGCGCCGGTATCAAGGCGATGGTGCTGCCGTCGCTGACCGCGCTGATGCCGGGGCAGGGGTTCCTGTCGCAGGTGCGCAATATCGACCTCGAGGACTTGCTGGGGCGCGATGCCGTGACGATCGACACGCCGCACGTCGAGGCGCTGCTGCGCGGCCGCGTCGTGATGGTGACGGGCGCGGGCGGTTCGATCGGCTCCGAACTGTGCCGGCAAATCCTCCGTTTCGCGCCGGCGCAGCTCGTCGCGTTCGATCTGTCCGAATACGCGATGTACCGGCTCGCCGAGGAGTTGAGGGAGCGTTTCCCCGATCAACCCGTCCTCCCGATCATCGGCGACGCGAAGGATTCGCTGCTGCTCGACCAGGTGATGTCGCGCTATGCGCCGCACATCGTGTTCCATGCGGCCGCATACAAGCACGTGCCGTTGATGGAAGAGCACAACGCGTGGCAGGCGCTGCGCAACAACGTGCTCGGCACCTATCGGGTCGCGCGCGCGGCGATTCGCCACGGCGTCCGTCATTTCGTGCTGATCTCGACCGACAAGGCCGTCAACCCGACCAACGTGATGGGCGCGAGCAAGCGTCTCGCCGAGATGGCGTGCCAGGCGTTGCAGCAGACGAGCGGCGGCACGCAGTTCGAGACGGTGCGGTTCGGCAACGTCCTCGGCAGCGCGGGCAGCGTGATCCCGAAGTTCCAGCAGCAGATCGCGAAGGGCGGCCCGGTGACGGTCACGCATCCCGAGATCACGCGGTTCTTCATGACGATTCCGGAAGCCTCGCAACTCGTGCTGCAGGCGTCGAGCATGGGGCACGGTGGCGAGATCTTCATTCTCGACATGGGCGAGCCGGTCAAGATCGTCGATCTCGCGCGAGACCTGATCCGTCTGTACGGCTTTTCGGAAGGGCAGATCCGGATCGAGTTCACGGGGCTGCGGCCTGGCGAGAAACTCTACGAGGAACTGCTCGCGGACGACGAGACGACGACGCGCACGCCGCACCCCAAACTGCGGATCGCGCGTGCGCGGGAAGTGCCGGATCACTTGCTCGACGAATTGCTGCCGTGGCTGATGCAGAACCGTGTGCTGAGCGACGACGAAGTCCGGCGCGATCTGCGACGCTGGGTGCCGGAATACCAGTCGACGGTTGCGCCCGTGCTGCAGAGTGTGCCGGACGTGCGGGCGGCATCGAACGAGTGAGTGTCACTGTCGCGATGCGTGTGCCGGTCGTGCCCCCAAAAAAGCGCCCATGAGGCGCTTTTTTCGTTTCGGGCACCGGATCGCACCGGTATCGGCTTCGGCATTCACGCGGCGCGATCGTGCCGAGCGACACGTCGATCGTTCGGTGCTCGTCCACGCGCATCGACCGGCCCCATTCATTTGACTACCGGCCGATTCCTTCCTATGTTTTCCTCAAGATTGCCGTGCGATTGCCGTAAAGAACAAAGGTGAAAAGCCAGATACGAGAGATCTACGGTCCATACCAATCCAATGAAAGCGCAGCGTATTGCAAGGGGAATGAGCGCGGCACTCATGGTGTTCGCGCTCGCCGGGTGCGGCGGCGACGAGAGTCCGACGGCCGCCACTGCCACTGTGCAGACCGGCAAACTGTCCGCACTGCGTGCCACGGGCAACGTGGTGAGTGCGGCGCCGATGAGCGCGACGGCGCCGGTCCATGTTGCGCTGGTACTCAAGCTGAATGACGAAGCCGCGCTGAATCGCTTCGTGCAGGACGCGCGAACGCCGGGCAGCGCCAGCTTCGGGGCCGTGCTGACTGCCGCGCAGATCGCGGCGCGCTACGCGCCTACTGCCGGCCAGGTCGCCACCGTGCAGGCCTATCTGCAAAGCAAGGGCTTCACGAACATCAACGTCGCCGGCAACAACATGATCGTCGAAGCCGATGCACCGGCCGGCGTGATTTCCGGTGTGTTCCAGACGACGCTGGTGCCGGTCGCGATGGCGGATGGCAGCCGCGCGCATATCAACACTGCCCCCGAGACGATGCCGGATGCGATCGGCGGCGTCGTTCAATCGGTTCTGGGGCTCGATACCGCGACCCGCCTGCATCCGCATTTCGTCCGCGCCACCCTGTCGGCAGCTGCGCCACGCGCGAATGCGTCGCCGACCACGGCGGCAGTGACGGTCGCGCACAATCCGACGGACTTCCCCGGCATCTACTCGATGGGGAACATGCCGACTGCCGCCAACATCACCGTCGGCATCATTGCAGAAGGCGATCTGACGCAGCCCGTCATCGACCTGGCCACCTTCGAACGCAACAACCAGTTGCCCGCCGTACCCGTTTCGGTGATCAACGCCGGGTTGCGGAGTGCCGACACGAGCGCGAACATCGAATGGTCGCTCGATAGCCAGACCGTCGTCGGGATGTCCGGCGGCGTCAAGCAACTCAATTTCTATGTCGCGCCGTCCTTCGCGTGGAGCGATATCGCGCTCGCGATCAATCGGGCCGTGACGGATAACACCGCCCGCGTCGTGAACATGTCGATCGGCGGTTGCGAGAACTGGGCCCCGACGGCTGCCATGGACACGCTGTTCGAGCTCGCCGTGGCGCAGGGGCAGACGTTCGCGGTCAGTTCCGGGGATTCAGGCAGCGTGGCGTACGGCTGCTCCGGCACGTCGGTGCAATACCCGGCCACATCCCCGTATGTCGTGGCAGTGGGCGGCACCTCGCTCTATACGAACGGGAACGGCAGCTACGGCGGCGAGATGGCGTGGGACTCCAGCGGCGGCGGCATCAGTGGCATCGAGCCGATTCCATCGTGGCAGTCGAGCGTTCCGGCGCTCAAGGGCCGCGCCTTCCGGGGCATGCCGGACCTCGCGTTCGACGCCGATCCGAACAGCGGCGAACGGGTCGTCGTAGGCGGGCAACTCGAGATCGTAGGCGGGACCAGCCTGTCCGCGCCGCTGTTTGCCGCGACCTGGGCGCGCATGCTGTCCGGTGCCTGCGCGACCAACCTCGGGTTCGCGGCGCCCACGCTGTATAGCGCCGAAACCACGACCCCATCGATCTTTCGCGATATCACCAACGGGTCGAACGGCGCATACAGCGCGGGTTCGGGATGGGACTTCGTGACGGGCTGGGGCACGCCGGTCATCAGCACGCTGCATTCGTCGATATGCGCGCCGACGTCTCCGATCTACGGCGGCGCCGTCAACCAAGGGACGACCCTCAGGCCGACACAAATCGTGTACTCGGCGTCCCAAAGCCATCGACTGGTCATGCAGGATGACGGCAACCTCGTGCTGTACAACACGACCAATGGCGCCGCGGTATGGAATTCGGCGACCAACGGAAACGCGGGCGCCTATGCCGTGTTCCAGACCGATGGCAACTTCGTGATCTACAGTACGAGCGGCAATGCGCTGTGGTTCTCGTCGACCAACGGCACATCATATGGCCAGAGTCTTGTCATACAGGACGACGGCAACATGGTGATCTACCGGTTGTCGGTGCCCGTATTTGCCACGGGGACTTCCGCGTCGGGCCTGGCGAATTCCTCGAGCGGCCCGGCCGTCTGGCAGGGGGGCGTCACGCTGAGCAGCGGCCAGAGCTTTACTTCAGGCAACGGCGCAAACGTGCTCGTCATGCAGGGTGACGGGAATCTGGTGCTGCTTCGCCAGGGCGTCGCGCAGTGGAGTTCGGGTACGGCGAATCATCCGGGTGCCTATGCGACGATGCAAACGGATGGCAATCTGGTCGTCTACAGCTCGGCGGGGGCACCGCTCTGGTATTCCGGCACGAGCGGAAATCCGGGGGCGGTCACTGACATTCAGGACGACGGTAACGTCGTGATCTACACGCAAGCGCCAGGCTGGAGCACGAATACCTCGGGAAGCTAGTCGTCCGTTCGTCGAGCCGCCGCGGCGCCGTCATGATCCTGTCGGCAACGGCGGTTCGTCCGTCGCAGGAGCATGCGCGGTGGCGCGAACCGGCAACCCGCCGGCCGCCCGCCGCGCTCAATGCCCGCGCTTTTCCTTCCTCACGACCATCCACCTCGGCACCCTGAACCGCACGATGCTGAGGTACAGCCACACGTAAGTCAGCGCGAACAGCACCACGAACACGAACAGGTGCACGGTGTGCCGCCAGAACAGCGTCGCCGGAATCACCGCGACGAGGCACAGCAGCCACAGATACGGCGACGTCAACGAGTTCCGCCGCGTCAGATCATGCGCGTGCTTCGTGCCGACGGCCCAGCGCATCAGCCGCTTGTACACCAGCATGTGAAGGTGCACGCCGTCCGGAATCCCCGGCGACATCCCGCGGATGAATTTCTTCCGGTAGATCGAGAAGCAGGTCTCGAAGATCGGGTACATGAACAGCAGCACCGGGTACCACGCGGACACTTCGCGATTGCGCATCACGAGCATGATCGCGAGTTCGGCGAGCATGAAGCCGATGAAATACGCGCCGCCGTCGCCGAGAAAGATCAGCCCCGCGGGGAAATTCCACAGGAAGAAGCCCAGCACGGCGCCCATCATGATGATCGACGCGGACATCACGACCGGGTCGTTGACATGGAATGCGACATACGCGAGCGACGCGAACATCATGAAGCTGACCATCGACGCGAGCCCGTTGAAGCCGTCGATGATGTTGATGGCGTTCGCCAGCGCCGCGACCGCGAGCACCGTGATGAACGCCGAGATGGCCACGTAGCCGAGCAGGAAATCGAGCGGCGGCACGCTGATGCGCTTGACCGCGATGCCCAGCAGCCAGAACGCGAGCGCGGCCGCGCCCATCGTGCACAGCAGCCGCGCGCGCGGCGACACGCGCTTGGTGAGGTCCTCGACGAGGCCGGACAGGAACGCCGGCAGCCCGCACGCGACGATGCCGAGAATGCTGCCGGCGATCGTCGGATAGCGCCGGGACAGGATCAGCGAGGCAATCACGACCCCGGCGAGGATCCCGATGCCCCCGACGCGCGGCACCGGCCGCACGTGGAATTTCTGCACGCCGGCCAGGTCGCTGTCGATCGAGAATTTCTCGTGCAGATGCGCATAGCGCACGATGAACAACGTGACGAGCAGGGAGACGATGAAGCCGGACGCGAAGCTGAGCATGGGATCGCTCGAAAAATGGACAGCGGATTATACAAAACCGCGCGGGTTCCCCTCCTGCCATTTCCAGTGGTCGGCACACATCTCGTCGATCCCGAGCGTCGCGCGCCAGCCGATCAGGTCGGCCGCGGCCTGCGGGTTCGCGTAGCACTCGGCGATGTCGCCCGGGCGGCGCGCGACGAGTTCGTACGGCACGGGCCGGCTCGACGCCTTCTCGAACGCGCGCACGACTTCCAGCACGCTGTAGCCCTGGCCCGTGCCGAGGTTCACGACGAAGCTCGCGTCGCGCGTGACGAGCGCGTCGAGCGCGGCGATGTGTCCCTTCGCGAGATCGACGACGTGGATGTAGTCGCGCACGCCGGTGCCGTCCGGCGTCGGGTAGTCGGAGCCGAACACGCGCAGCTTCTCGAGCTTGCCGACCGCGACCTGCGCGACGTACGGCATCAGGTTGTTCGGGATCCCGGCCGGATCCTCGCCGATCAGCCCGCTCGCATGCGCGCCGACCGGGTTGAAGTAGCGCAGCGTCGCGATGCGCCACGACGGGTCCGATACCTCGAGATCGCGCAGGATCTGCTCGGCGATCAGCTTCGACTGGCCGTACGGGTTGGTCGCGGACAGCGGGAACGATTCGTCGATCGGCGAGCGCTCCGGCACGCCGTACACGGTCGCCGACGAGCTGAACACGAACTGCCTGACGTTGCGCTCGCGCATCACCTTGAGCACGGCGAGCAGCCCGCCGATGTTGTTCCGGTAGTACTCGAGCGGCTTCGCCACCGATTCGCCCACCGCCTTGAGCGCCGCGAAATGGATCGTGCCGGTGATCGGATGCGCGTCGAACACCTTCGCGAGCGCGGCTTCGTCGCACACGTCGACCTGGTGGAACGCGGGCGTCCTGCCCGTGATCTGCTCGATGCGCCGCACGGACTCGGCCTTGCTGTTGACGAGGTTGTCGACGATGACGACATCGTAGCCGTTGTCGAGCAACTCGACGGCCGTGTGCGAGCCGATGTAGCCCGCACCGCCGGTGACGAGGATGGTGCCTTTAGCGGTCATTCTGATGCGCTCCTTCAGAGTGTGATGCCGGTCAATGTATGAATGGTCTGCCGGTAGCGTTCGACGACCTGCTGCTCGTCGAATTCCGCGGTCACCTTGCGGCGGCCGCGCGTGCCCATCGCGTCGCGTCCGGCGGTCCCGAGTTCGATCATGCGGATCAGCTGTTCCGCGAGGCTCGCGCTGTCGCGCACGCGGCACAGGAAACCCGTTTCGCCGTCGGCGACGACGTCGCGGCAGCCCGGTACGTCGGTCGCGACGATCGGGCGGCCCATCGCCGACGCTTCCATCAGCGTGCGCGGCACACCTTCGCGATAGGACGGCAGCACGACGCAGTCGGCCGCCGCGATGTGCGGGCGCACGTCGTGCGCCTCGCCGAGATACTCGACGACGCCTTCGCCGACCCATGCGTCGACGTCCGCGCGACCGATCGCGCTCGGGTTGTCGACGCCGAGCGGCCCGAGCAGCTGGAAGCGCGCCTGCGGGTAGCGGGCCCGCACGACGCGCGCGGCCTCGACGTACTCGCGCACCCCCTTGTCCCACAGCAGCCGGCCGATCAGGATGAACACCGGGCCGTCGCCGGCGGGCAGCGGCACCGGCGCGAACTGGTCGAGATCGACGCCTTCGCCGTGCAGCAGCCGTGCGCGATCGGGGTGCGCGAGCAGCTGCTCGTCGGTGAAGGTCGCGAGATCGTCGCGGTTCAGGAACCAGACTTCACGCGGGAAGCGGAACGCGAACCGGTACAGGCGCTTCGCGACGCTGGCCGCGCGGCTTTTCTGGATGAACACGTAGCCGAGCCCGGTCGTGACCGCGATCGACGGCACGCGCGCGAGCCACGCCGCGATCGAGCCGTAGATGTTCGGCTTGATCGTGTAATGGAACACGAGATCGGGCAGCAACGCGCGGTAATGGCGCACCAGCGCGGCCAGCGTGCCGAGATCCTCGCGCGGGCTCGTGCCTTTCGACGCGACGGCCAGCGCAACGTAGCGGCAGCCCATCTGCTCGAGCAGCGGCACCGTGCGGTCGTGCGGCGCGATCACGATGACCTCGGCGCCGCGCGCGACGAGCGCACGGATCAGCCCGTGGCGGTACGTGTAGATCGCCCAGGCCGTGTTGCAGACGAGCGCGATGCGCAGCGGGGAGGTGGCGGACATGAAATAAAAGAAAAATAAAGCGTCGAAAATGCCGGTTACCCGTCAGGCGGACGGCCGCGCGGCGAACAGCATCTGCTTGATCCGCTGCAGCGTGCGGTACGGCGTCACGAAATGCAGCAGGTTCTTGGCGAGGCCGGCCCAGTCGTACGGGTTCAGCGCGTTGAAGTGACGCAGCAGCAGCGACAGGGTCGACATCAGCTGGCGGCGGCGCTTGGTCGCGCTGATCCCGCCCTCGTTGAGCTCGTAGTAGAGGCCGAGCTCGGGCAGGTTCGCGCAATCGTAGCGCTGCATTAACCGTAAAAAAAGATCGAGATCCTCGGCCGCGCGGTATTTCGCGCGGTAGTTGCCCACTTCGCGCACCGCGTCGATGCGCAGCATGACCGACGGATGCACGAGCGGCGAGCGCAGGAAGCGCGTGCGGCGCAGCGTGCCCGGATCGGCGGGCGGCGTCAGCATGAAGCGCGGCTCGCCGGCGCGCGAGACGACCTGGGTCCACATGCCGACGCAGGCCACGCGCGGGTGGGTGCCGAGATACGCACGCTGCTTTGCGAGGCGCTGCGGCGCGGCGAGGTCGCCGGCGTCGATGCGGGCCGCATAGCGGACGCCGCGCGCCGCGAGCGCGTCGATGCCGGCTTCGAGCGCGCGCTCGATGCCGACGTTCTGCGGCATGCGCAGGACCTCGACCGTGAGGCCGGGCAGGTCGGGCGCGACGATCGGCGGCGTGCTGCCATCGTCGACGATCAGCACGTGGACCGGGGCGTCCTCGCGAAACGATGCGAGGGTCCGCACGACATCGTCGTGCCCGTTGTAGGCCGGCATCAGCACGGCCACGTCGTCGAGCGGGGGCGGGCAATCGGGAGACGTCATGGGCGCAGCTTGAAACGAATGTAATAAAAATTAACGGCGGCGGCGGCGACATAGCCGGCCGCCAGCCCGACCAGCGCGCCGTACAGGCCGAGCCGGGGAATCGCGAACACGTTGACGAGCGCTGCGATCGCGAGCGCGAGCACCCATTTCGCCAGCAACACGAATTTTGCTTGATATTTGAGAACGATAAGATTGCCTATCGCCTCGATGCCGGCCGGCACGGACAGCCAGACGGCCCAGCGGAAGATGTCGACCGACGCCTCGTAGCCGCGGCCGAACACCTTGCCGACGATGAGCGGTGCGGCCGCGTCCAGCACCAGCGCGCCGGCCGTCATCAGGGCGGCGGTCATCGCGATCAGCCGGACGATGTTACGGCGCAGCCGCACGACGTCCTGCACGCGGTAGATGAAAGCGGGCGCGATGGTCTGCGCGAGCATCAGCGCGAGCGTGATCCAGTTCTCGTTGAGTTGCTGGGCCGCCGAGTAGCGGCCGAGGTCGGCGAACGACACGTGACGCTCGAGCATCAGGCGGTCGAGCTTCAGGAACAGGTACATGCAGATCAGGCCGAGCCAGAACACGGTGCCGGCGGTCGCAAAGTGCCTGAACAGCGGCTTGTCGAACGTCCAGCCGAGCGTGCCGCCGTTACGATGGCGGTAGTAGAGCAGGAGCGCGAAGCCGATCGCGGCGGCCTCCAGCGCCCACAGCCACGCGAAGCGGGCGGGGCCGGCGGCCGCGCGGACCAGCAGCCAGACGAGCAGCGCCTTCGCCAGCGCCGTGATCATGCTGGTCACGAGCTGCGGCTTGCTGTAGGTCATGCTCTGCAGCCACGCGTTGATCACGCCGACGAACGGCTCGCGGAACACCATCGTGACCGCGAGGCCCGCGAGCATCGCGCCGACGAGCGGATCGAACGCGCCGGCGCCGATCGCGATCCAGGTCGCGACAAGCGCCGCGGCGGACACGCCGATGCGCAGCGCGAAGGCGCTGCCGAGTACCGCGCCGAGTTGCGCGGGCGGGCGCTGGACGATGGTCGGAACCAGGATTTCGGCGCCGCACACCCAGGTGAGCGGCGCCAGTACGAGGAGAAGCGTATTCGCATACTGCCACTTGCCGAACGCGTCCGGCCCGAAATAACGGGCCAGAAGACCGCTGATCGCGATCGCGACGCCGATCTGCGTCAGCCGTTCGAGCCCCAGCCAGACCAGGTTCGCGACGGCCTTCGCGACGTCCGGGTTGCCGAATCGCTTCAGCATGCGAAGCAGCCGCACGCATGCGAAGCGGCCGGCAGGGCGCCCGGGGGCGGCGGGTTGGCGGAACGGCTAGGCATTAAAATGGGCGACATGCGCGTCATCAAAACCGGCGATTATAAGTTGGAACGGCACCGCGCCAGCCGTCCCGTTCCTCGTTCGCAGGCCCCGCATGTATGATGCCGGGCACACGCGAGAGGCGGCCAGATTATTTTCCATGCACGCAACCGAGAGAGAATCGATGATCTCCCAATCCATCTTCAAGGCATATGACATTCGCGGCGTGGTCGGCAAGACGCTCGACGCCGACACGGCGCGCGGGATCGGCCGGGCATTCGGCAGCGAAGTGCGCGCACAGGGCGGTGACGCCGTCGTCGTCGCGCGTGACGGCCGTCTGTCGGGGCCCGAGCTCGTCGGCGCACTCGCCGATGGCCTGCGTGCGGCGGGCGTCGACGTCGTCGACGTCGGCATGGTGCCCACGCCGGTCGGCTATTTCGCGGCGAGCGTGCCGCTCCCGCTGAAGGGCGGCGAGCGTCGCGTCGATTCGTGCATCGTCGTCACGGGCAGCCACAACCCGCCCGACTACAACGGCTTCAAGATGGTGCTGCGCGGCGCCGCGATCTACGGCGAGCAGATCCAGGCGCTGTACCGCCGTATCGTCGACGAGCGCTTCGAGACGGGCAGCGGCACGTATGAAACGTTCGACGTCGCCGATCAGTACATCGAGCGCATCGTCGGCGACGTGAAGCTCGCGCGCCCGCTGAAGCTCGTCGTCGATGCCGGCAACGGCGTCGCAGGCCCGCTCGCGACGCGCCTGTTCAAGGCGCTCGGCTGCGAACTCGTCGAGCGCTTCACCGACATCGACGGCACGTTCCCGAACCACCATCCCGATCCCGCGCACCCGGAAAACCTGCAGGACGTGATCCAGGCGTTGAAGGACACCGACGCCGAGCTCGGCTTCGCGTTCGACGGCGACGGCGACCGCCTGGGCGTCGTCACGAAGGACGGCCAGATCATCTACCCGGACCGCCAGCTGATGCTGTTCGCGGAGGAAGTGCTGTCGCGCAACCCGGGCGCGCAGATCATCTACGACGTGAAGTGCACGCGTCATCTCGCGCAGTGGGTGAAGGCGAAGGGCGGCGAGCCGCTGATGTGGAAGACGGGCCATTCGCTCGTGAAGGCGAAGCTGCGCGAGACGGGCGCACCGCTCGCGGGCGAGATGAGCGGCCACGTGTTCTTCAAGGATCGCTGGTACGGCTTCGACGACGGCCTCTACACGGGTGCACGCCTGCTGGAGATCCTCGCGAAGACGGCCGACCCGAGCGCGCTGCTGAACGGGCTGCCGGACGCGATGAGCACGCCCGAACTGCAGCTCTGGCTCGACGAGGGCGAGAACTTCCGCCTGATCGAGAAGCTGCAGCAGGAAGCGAAATTCGACGGTGCGGACGAGGTCGTGACGATCGACGGCCTGCGCGTCGAGTATCCGGACGGCTTCGGCCTCGCGCGTTCGTCGAACACGACGCCGGTGGTCGTGATGCGGTTCGAAGCGGAGACGCAGGAGGGGCTCAAGCGCATCCAGGACGACTTCCGCCGCGTGCTGACGGCCGCGAAGCCGGACGTCAAGCTGCCGTTCTGAACCCCGGCGGCCTGCGGGCCGCCGCCGGTGCGACGCTCGGTTGATCCGTCGCGTCATCCCCGAAAAGCGGCGCACGCCACCGGCGTGCGGCCGCTTTTTGTCTGTGTGATGCCCCGGGCGCGATAAAATCGCGTCTTTATGCCTGTCGCCGGCCGTCCGCCGGCGTTTTTTCAGCGTGCAAAAGATCCTGATCGTGCGCGTGTCGTCGCTGGGCGACGTCGTGCACAACATGCCGGTGATCGCCGATATCCGGCGCCGCCACCCCGATGCGCAGATCGACTGGCTCGTCGAGGAAAGCTTCGTCGACCTCGTGCGGCTCGTCGACGGCGTGCGCAACGTGCTGCCGTTCTCGCTGCGACGCTGGCGCAAGAAGCCGTTCTCGGGCGCGACGTGGCGCGAGATCGGCGCGTTCCGCAAGCGCCTCGCGGCCGAGCGCTACGATCTCGTGATCGACTGCCAGGGCCTCATCAAGACCGCCTGGGTCGCGAGCTGGGCGCGCGGCCCGCTCACCGGCCTCGGCAACCGCACCGACGGCGCGGGCTACGAATGGCCGGTGCGCTTCTTCTACCGCACGCGCGTGCCGATCGAGCCGCGCACGCACGTCGTCGAGCGTTCGCGCCAGCTCGTCGCGGCCGCGCTGGGCGATCCGGCGCCGACGCCGGCCGATCCGGTCGACTTCGGCCTCGATACGCGCGCGGCGGCACTCGCGGTGGCCGCGCTCGGCCTGAACCTGCCGGTGCCGTACGTGGTGTTCGTGCATGCGACGTCGCGCGCCGACAAGCAGTGGCCGGACGCCGCGTGGATCGAGCTCGGCCAGGCGCTCGTGCGGCGCGGTGCGTCGCTCGTGCTGCCGTGGGGCAACGATGCGGAGCGCGCGACCAGCGAGCGGCTCGCGAAGGAGTTCGGCGCGGCGGCGATCGTGCCGCCGAAGCTGTCGCTGCCGGCTGTGGTTGGCCTGATCGACGGCGCGGCCGCGACGGTCGGGGTTGATACAGGTCTGGTTCACATCGCGGCCGCGCTGAAGCGTCCGACGGTCGAACTGTACAATTTCGCGACGTCCTGGCGTACCGGCGGCTACTGGTCGCCCAACGTCGTCAATCTCGGCACGGCGGGGCAGCCGCCGACGATCGGGCAGGTGAAGGCGGCGCTCGCGGGCTTCGGCCTGCTGTAACGCCGGCCATGCCCGTCATGCCCGCCCTGCCTGTCACGCACGCGAATCGATCATGAGCGAATCCCAGATCATCGAAGTCCCGTCCGCCGACTGGAGCGGACACAACCTGTCGGCGCCGCGCGAGCAACTGCTGGCCGCGGTCGAGGAGGGCAAGGTGCTGTATTTCCCGCACCTGCGCTTCGCGATCGAAGGCGGCGAGGAAGCGCTGCTCGATCCGGCGCTCGCCGATCCGAAACGCAAGAACATCAGCCTCGCGCCTAACGGCGGCGCGCTTGCCGGCGTGCTCGGCGACAGCGTCACGCAGTCGGCCGTGCGCGCGCTGGTCGCGCGCTTCCAGCAGCAGGCCGGCACGCTCGTCGACGGCCTCTTCCCCGAATACCGCGGCAAGCTGCGCGTCGCGCCGACGAGCCTGCGGCTGATGCAGGTCGAGACGCGCCAGACGTCGTGGCGCAAGGACGACAGCCGGCTGCACGTCGACGCGTTCCCGTCGCGGCCGAACTACGGCGAGCGGATCCTGCGCGTGTTCACGAACGTGAACCCGGCCGGCCAGCCGCGCGTATGGCGTGTCGGCGAGCCGTTCGAGGACGTCGCGAAGCGCTTCCTGCCGAAGATCCGGCCGCAGTTGCCGGGCTCGGCGTGGCTGCTGAACCTGCTGCACGTGACGAAGTCGCCGCGCAGCGCGTACGACCACCTGATGCTGAACCTGCACGACGGGATGAAGGCCGATCTCGACTACCAGAAGACCTGCCCGCAACAGACGATGCCGTTTCCGCCGGGCAGCGTGTGGATATGTTTCTCTGACCAGACTTCGCACGCTGTGATGTCCGGCCAGTTCATGCTCGAGCAGACCTTCTTCCTGCCGGTCGATGCGATGGTGCGCCGCGAATGCGCGCCGCTCGGGATTCTCGAGCGCCTGCAGGGCAGGGCACTGGTTTGAGCGCGCACCGCATCCGCTGTAACGGAGCCGGCTCATGCTGAGGGCGATCTATCGCGCGCTGTGGTGGCTCGTCGCGCCCGTCGCCGTCATCCGGCTCCTCGTGCGTTCGCGCAAGGAGCGCGGCTATCGCGAGCATATCGGCGAACGCTTCGGCTACGTCGCCGGGCGCTCGCGCGACGACCGCGCGCCGCTGATCTGGGTGCACGCGGTGTCGGTCGGCGAGACGCGCGCCGCCCAGCCGCTGATCGACGCGCTGATGCGCGCGCGCCCCGACGCGCGCATCCTGCTCACGCACATGACGCCGAGCGGGCGCGCGACCGGCGAGCAGATCTTCGGCGATCGCGTGCTGCGCTGCTACCTGCCGTACGACATGCCGGGCGCGGTGCGGCGCTTCCTGCACGCATGGCGGCCGACGCTCGGCCTCGTGATGGAAACCGAGGTGTGGCCGACGCTGATCGACGAATGCCGCCGCGCGGACGTGCCGCTGGTGCTGACCAATGCGCGGATGTCCGCGCGCTCGCATCGACGTGCGGCGAAGTTCGGCGCGGCGGCTCGCGACGTGTTCGGCGGTTTCTCGCGCGTGCTCGCGCAGAGCCCGGCCGATGCGGAGCGGCTGACGTCGCTCGGCGCGCGCAACGTGACGGTGCTCGGCAACCTGAAATTCGACATGACGACGCCGCCGGAACTGGCGGCGCGCGGCCACGCCTGGCGCGACGCGATCGGCACGCGGCCGGTGTGGGTCGCCGCCAGCACGCGCGAGAACGAGGAGGCGCTGGTGCTGCAGGCGTTCGCCGCGCTGCGCACGCCCGGCGCGCTGCTGATCCTCGTGCCGCGACATCCGCAGCGTTTCGCCGAAGTCGAGGCGCTCGTCGGCCGCAACGGATTCAAGTGCGTGCGGCGCTCGGTGTGGGGCGCGGATGCCGCGGCGCTTGCGGCCGGCCGGCCCGCGGCGGCAGAACCGCTGGCTCGCGACGTGACGGTGCTGCTAGGCGATTCGATGGGTGAGCTCGGCGCGTACTACGCGGCCAGCGACGTCGCGTTCATCGGCGGCAGCCTGCTGCCGCTCGGCGGGCAGAACCTGATCGAGGCGTGCGCGGTCGGTGTGCCGGTGCTGATCGGCCCGCACGTGTTCAACTTCACGCAGGCGACCGTCGATGCGGTCGCGGCCGGCGCGGCGATGCAAGTCGCGGATCCGCTCGATCTCGCGCACGTGCTCGACGCGCTGTTCGCCGACAACGCGCGCCGCATCGCGATGGGCGCGGCCGGCGCGGCATTCGCGTCGCGCCATCGCGGCGCGACCGCGCGTTCGGTCGACGTGCTCGCGGCGCTGCTGCCGCCGGTCGAGCGCGGCGAACGCGCGATGCAGGACCCATCCGACGACTGAGCGGGCGGCGCAATGCCGCCTCGGGCAGGCGTGGCGGCAGCGTGCCGCCGCGCCGCTCAGATCGTCAGCAAGCCCTTCTTTTCGATGAACGCGACGACGTCCGCGACGCCTTCGAGCGCCTTCAGGTTCGTCATCACGTAAGGCCGCTCGCCGCGCATCTTCCGCGTGTCGGCGGCCATCACGTCGAGGTTCGCGCCGACGAGCGGCGCGAGATCCGTCTTGTTGATCACGAGCAGGTCGGACTTCGTGATGCCGGGGCCGCCCTTGCGCGGAATCTTCTCGCCGCCGGCGACGTCGATCACGTAGATCGTCAGGTCCGACAGTTCGGGGCTGAACGTCGCCGCCAGATTGTCGCCGCCCGATTCGATGAACACGATGTCGGCGTCGGGAAAGCGCGACAGCATCCGGTCGACGGCCTCCAGATTGATCGACGCATCCTCGCGGATCGCGGTGTGCGGGCAGCCGCCCGTCTCGACGCCCATGATGCGTTCCTCGGGCAGTGCGCCCGCGACGGTCAGCAGGCGCTGGTCTTCCTTCGTATAGATGTCGTTGGTGATCGCGACGAGGTCGTAGTGCTCGCGCATCGCCTTGCACAGCATTTCGAGCAGCGTGGTCTTGCCGGAGCCGACCGGGCCGCCGATGCCGACGCGCAGCGGCGGCAGTTTCTTCGTGCGGCGGGCGGAGGAGGGAGCGGGTGCGTTCATGGTGTGGGTCGGGTTCAGGAGCGGAACAACCGCGAATACTGGGTTTCATGCCGCGCGGACAGGATGCCGAGCTGCGGCGCGAACGTGTTGATGGCGTCGGGCGGCGTCGCGAGCGCGCGGCGCACGGCCGCGTCGATCGCGCCGCGCAGCGCGACGATGATGCGCTGCCCGGCGAGCTGGCCGAGCGGCACGGCCTTCAGCGCGGCCGACGTCTGGTTCTCGACCCAGCCGAATGCGTACGCGGCGAGCGTCGCATCGGCGCTGGCGTCGTGCGCGGCCGCCGCGTACGCGAACGCGGTCGGCAGCGCGATCGGCGACAGCGACGCGAGCGTCGCGCGGCGCGCGGCATCGCCCCATTCGAGCGAGGTGCAGAGTTGTGCGAGCGACCAGCCCATCTGTTCGGTCTCGCGGCGCAGCTCCGCCGCTTCGCGGCTCGCGAGGAACCACGCGTTCTCGCGCGCCAGCGCGTCGGTGTCGTGTGCGTGCCAGCGCGCGATCTGGTGCGCGAGGAACGGCAGCTCGCCGTGCGCGAGCACGTCGGTCAGCCCGCTCGCGATCCAGTCGCGCGCGGTTTCGGCGTCGCGGATCAGGTTCGCGTCGAGCGCGGCTTCGAGTCCCTGCGAATAGCTGAACGCACCGATCGGCAGCGCGGGCGACGCGAGATGCAGCAGCGCGACGAGTTCAGTGGTGGTCATGGTCGTGATGGCCGTGCGTGCAGCCCGGACCATGTTGATGATCGTGATCGTGATCGTGATCTTGCGAGTGCGAGTGGCCGTGATGCTCGCCGAATACCTGCTGCGCGAGCGCATAGTCTTCGGCGAACGTCGCGTCATGCCCGTGCTTGTGGCCGCCGCCGTACGCACCGGCTTCCGGCTGGAACGGCGCGCTCGTCTCCTCGACCTGCGTGCCGAGCCGGCGCAGCATGTCCGCGAGCACCGGATCGGCTTCGAGCTTCAGGTAGCCGTCGCCGATCTCGACCGGCGTGTGACGGTTGCCGAGGTGATACGCGGCGCGCATCAGCGTGAGCGGGTCGGCCGCGCGTACGCGCAGCACGGTCTCGGCCGCCGCGGCGACGCGCACGAGCGCGCCGTCGTCGGCGACCAGCACGTCGCCGTCGTGCAGCACGGTGCCACGCGGCAGCAGGACCGCGACGTCCTCGCCGGTATCGAGCGTCGCCGCGAGGCGGCTCTTGCAGCGGGCGTCATAGGCGAGCGTGAGTGTCGGCGCGCGCGCGACGAGCGACGCGGCGAGTTTCACGTTCGGGGCAATGCGTTTGTCGATGGTGCGCATGGGACGAAAACCGGAAATCAGAACAGGAAATAGCGCTGCGCCATCGGCAGCACCGTGGCCGGCTCGCAGGTGAGCAGCTGGCCGTCGGCGATCACGTCGTAGGTTTCGGGATCGACGCTGATCGACGGGCGCCACGCGTTGTGGATCATGTCGGCCTTCGTCACGTTGCGGCAGTTGCGCACCGGCACGATCCGCTTCGCGAGGCCGTAGCGTTCCGCGATGCCCGCATCGGCGGCCATCTGCGACACGAAGGTCAGCGACGTGCGCGCGAGCGCGCCGCCGCGCGTGGCGAACATCTCGCGGTAGTGGACCGGCTGCGGCGTCGGGATCGATGCGTTCGGGTCGCCCATCTGCGCCATGGCGATCATCCCGCCCTTCAGGATCATCGACGGCTTGATCCCGAAGAACGCGGGCTCCCACAGCACGAGGTCGGCCCACTTGCCGGGTTCGATCGAACCGACTTCGTGCGCGATGCCGTGCGTGATCGCCGGGTTGATCGTGTACTTCGCGACGTAGCGCTTCGCGCGGAAGTTGTCGTTGCGCGCGCCGTCTTCGGGCAGCGCGCCGCGCTGCACCTTCATCTTGTGCGCGGTCTGCCAGGTGCGGATGATCACTTCGCCGACGCGGCCCATCGCCTGCGAATCGGACGACAGCATCGACAGCGCACCGAGATCGTGCAGGATGTCCTCGGCCGCGATCGTCTCGCGGCGGATCCGCGATTCGGCGAACGCGAGATCCTCGGCGATCGACGGATCGAGGTGGTGGCACACCATCAGCATGTCGAGATGCTCGTCTAGCGTGTTGATCGTGTACGGGCGCGTCGGGTTGGTCGACGACGGCAGCACGTTCGCTTCGCCGCACACCTTCAGGATGTCGGGCGCATGGCCGCCGCCCGCGCCTTCGGTGTGGTACGTGTGGATCGTGCGGCCCTTGAACGCGGCGACCGTCGATTCGACGAAGCCGCCTTCGTTCAGCGTGTCGGTGTGGATCGCGACCTGCGTGTCGGTGTCGTCGGCGACCGACAGGCAGTTGTCGATCGCGGCGGGCGTCGTGCCCCAGTCTTCATGCAGCTTCAGGCCGATCGCGCCGGCCGCGATCTGCTCGACGAGCGGCTGCGGCAGGCTCGCGTTGCCCTTGCCGAGGAAGCCGAGGTTGATCGGCCAGCCGTCGGCCGCCTGCAGCATCCGCTCCATGTGCCACGGGCCCGGCGTGCAGGTCGTCGCGTTGGTGCCGGTGGCCGGCCCCGTGCCGCCGCCGAGCATCGTCGTGACGCCGGACGCGAGCGCCTCGTCGATCTGCTGCGGGCTGATGAAGTGGATGTGCGTGTCGATGCCGCCCGCGGTGACGATCAGCCCTTCGCCGGCGATCACCTCGGTCGCGGCGCCGATCGCGATCGTGACGCCGGGCTGGATGTCGGGATTGCCGGCCTTGCCGATCGCGGCGATGCGGCCGTGCTTGATCGCGATGTCGGCCTTCACGATACCCCAGTGATCGAGGATCACCGCGTTCGTGATGATCGTGTCGGGCACGTCGGCGGCGACGCGCTGCGACTGGCCCATCCCGTCGCGGATCACTTTCCCGCCGCCGAATTTCACTTCCTCGCCATAGGTCGTGAAGTCGCGTTCGATCTCGATCAGCAGTTCGGTATCGGCGAGCCGCACGCGGTCGCCCGTCGTCGGCCCGAACATTTCCGCGTACGCGCGGCGGCTCAAGCGTAGTGTCATGTGCTGTTCCTGAAGAGCGGGGCGCGGCTTACAGCGGCCCCATCACCTTGCCCTGAAAACCGTAGACGGCGCGCTCGCCGGCCAGCGCGACGAGCTCGACGGTGCGGGTCTGGCCCGGTTCGAAGCGCACGGCCGTGCCCGCCGCGATGTTGAGCCGGAAGCCGCGCGCGGTCGCGCGGTCGAACGACAGCGCGTCGTTGACTTCGAAGAAGTGGTAATGCGAGCCGACCTGCACCGGGCGGTCGCCGGTGTTCGCGACGACGAGCGTCAGCGTCGCGCGGCCCGCGTTCAGTTCGTGCTCGCCGTCGTCGGTGAGGATTTCGCCGGGGATCATGCGCGTACCTCGGTCACGGAATCGGGTGGTGGACGGTGACGAGCTTGGTACCGTCGGGGAAGGTCGCCTCGACCTGGATGTCGGGGATCATCTCCGGCACGCCTTCCATCACGTCGTCGCGCGTGAGCAGCGTCGTGCCGTAGTGCATCACCTCGGCGACAGTGCGGCCGTCGCGTGCGGCTTCCATCAGCGCGGCGGTGATGAACGCGACCGCTTCCGGATAGTTGAGCTTCAGGCCGCGCGCGCGACGGCGCTCGGCCAGCAGCGCCGCCGTGAAGATCAGCAGCTTGTCCTTTTCTCGGGGAGTCAGTTTCATGAAGGCAATCGTTCAGGAAAACGTAATTGTTATCGATGCGCAGGGTTGCGGCGGAGGCGCGCTTCATCGTAGCACCGCGCCGATTTCGGTGCGTCGTGTATTCGCTATGTAAGCAGCAAGGGGCGTGCCATGCCGGCGGAGCGCGGGGCGATGCACGGTCGTGGTGCGCGCTGCGTGAATCGCATGCAGCGCGGGCGGCGGCGCTGCGCCGAAATGGTGCGTGCCGTGCTGCGTGTGCTCAGGTTTGCCAGAGGCGCAGCGGCCGCGCGTCAACGCCGTGCACGATCGGCCGCAACTGCAGCCAGCAGTCGGTGAAGTGACGCTGCAGCGCTTCCATCGAGGTGGACAGCGCGCGCACCAGCAGGACGCCGGGTGTCACGCAGGTCGCGCCCGCGCGCAGCGTGTCGTCGAACGGCATCCGCGCGGCGAGCGCTTCGGCGAGCGCGGCGTCGCATGCGGCGCCGGCCGCCCACAGCGTGCCGTAGACGGGAAAGCCGGCGAGGCCCTGCAACGCGCCGCGCAGCGGATCGTGCGCGTCGAGCAGCGCGCGCTCGGTCCACAGCGGCCGGCCGCCGGTATCGACGAGTGCCGAGCGCGACGCGATGCGGCCCGCCGACCACGTTTCGCCGGCCGCCTGCCGGCCGAGCTGCGTCGCGTCCCAGCCGATCGCGCTCGCGCCCGCGCCGAGCGTCACCGTGAAGTCGAGCGCGGCGTGGGCCGCGTCGAAGAACAGGTTGTTCTGCGGCAGCCAGTCGAGCTTCGCGTGCTCGCCGACCACAATGCCGATGCGCTGCGTCGCGTCGAGGCCGTTCGATTTGTACCACTTGGTCGCGCCGGGCGTCGTCAGCACCGCGTGCGTGCCGTCGCCGAGCGCGATGTCGATGTCGAGCCGGTCGCCGCCCGCGACGCCGCCCGGTGGGTGGACGATCACCGCGTGGCAGATCGCGTCGCCTTCGGGGTACAGCGGCCGCTGCACGCGCAGCGGGCCGTCGTGCAGCCGGTGGACGAGCGTCGTGCGTGCGCCGTGCCGTTCGAAGCCGAGTTCGAGGCGGCCGCGCCACGACTTGGCGACGGCGGGACGGGACAGCGGGGCGTGGGAATCGGGGGCGGACATCGGCGGGAAGCGGGAGACGGGCGCAGTGAACGAGGATGCTAACGCAACAAAACAATATACGCCTGGGCGCGCGCGCCGCGGAACGTGGCGATGGCGATCGCCGGCTGCGCGAAGACGTCGACGATCGCCTGCCCCATGTCGATCGCCGACGCCTCGCATCGGCGCCATCCCGCACCGCCTTGCTCGCTACACCGCGATCAGCTCGCGCACGCCGTTCGTCTCCATGTCCCGTGCATCGCCGCCCGCAATGACCTCGCCACGGCTCATCACCCAGTAATGGTCCGCGATCGAGCGCGCGAAATCGTAATACTGCTCGACGAGCAGCACGGTCATCTTCGACTCGTCGACGAGCTGGCGCAGCGTGCGGCCGATGTCCTGGATGATCGACGGCTGGATGCCCTCGGTCGGCTCGTCGAGGATCAGCAACTGCGGCTCGCTCATCAGCGCACGGCCGATCGCGAGCTGCTGTTGCTGGCCGCCCGACAGGTCGCCGCCGCGCCGTGCGCGCATGTCCTTCAGGACCGGGAACAGGTCGTAGATGCGGTCTGGCACCGTTGACGGCGCCTTGCGGCTGGCCGCGCCGACCAGCAGGTTCTCCTCGACGGTCAAGCGCGGAAAGATGTCGCGGCCCTGCGGCACGTAGGCGAGCCCGGCCGCGACGCGCGCGTACGGCGGCAGCGTGCCGAGCGGCGTGCCGCGCCACGACACGCTGCCGCTCTTCGCCGCGACGACGCCCATCAGGCAGCGCAGCAGCGTGCTCTTGCCGACGCCGTTGCGGCCGAGCAGCACGGTGAGCTTGCCGTCGTCGGCGGCGAGGTTCACGTTGCGCAGGATATGGCTGCCGCCGTAGTACTGGTTCAGTGCATCGATCTTCAGCATTGCATTACCGTCCGAGGTAGGACTCGATCACCGCGTCATCGCGCTTGACCTGGTCGAGCGTGCCATGCGCGAGCACCGCGCCTTCGGCCATTACCGTCACGCGGCCCGTGTCGCCCGCGAGCGCCGCGACGAACGCCATGTCGTGCTCGACGACCATCAGCGAGCAGGTGCCGCGCAGCGTGTTGAGCAGCGCGGCCAGTTCCATCGTCTCGTGATCGGTCATCCCTGCCGCCGGCTCGTCGAGCAGCAACAGGGCAGGGCGCTGCATCAGCAGCATGCCGATCTCGAGCCGCTGCTTCTGTCCGTGCGACAGCTCGCCGGCCGCGCGATACGCGTCGCTTTCGAGGCCGATCAGCGCGAGCGTCTCCTCGATCTTCGCCTGCGCGGTGCGGTCGAGCCGCGCGCGCAGCGACGCGAGCCAGCCCTTGTCGGTCTGCATCGCCAGTTCGAGGTTTTCCCACACCGGATGCTGTTCGAACACGGTCGGCTTCTGGAACTTGCGACCGATGCCCGCGCGCGCGATTTCCGGTTCGTTCATCCGCGCGAGGTCGATGGTCTGGCCGAGAAACACCTTGCCCGCATCCGGGCGCGTCTTGCCGGTGATCACGTCCATCATCGTCGTCTTGCCCGCACCGTTCGGACCGATCACGCAGCGCAGCTCGCCGGCGTCGATTGCGAGCGACAGCTTGTTCAGCGCGCGAAAGCCGTCGAAGCTGACCTCGATGTCCTCGAGGTAGAGGATCGTGCCGTGCGACGTGTCGATCCCGGGCGGCACCACGCGGCCCATCGATGCGCTGCCGCTGACGGCCAGCACATCGTCTTCGGTCGGTGGCATGAACTGGTAGAGGGCCGTGCCGTTCATCTCCGTTTCCCCTTTGCGAGCAGCGTGTCGACGAGGCCCATGATGCCGCGCGGCAGCAGCAGCGGCACGAGCACGAAGATCAGGCCGAGAAAGAACAGCCAGTATTCGGCGAAGTACGCGGTGAAGAAACTCTTCGCGCCGTTCACCGCGAACGCGCCGACGATCGGCCCGATCAGCGTGCCGCGCCCGCCCACCGCGACCCAGATCGCCATTTCGATCGAGTTGCCGGGCGACATCTCGCCGGGATTGATGATGCCGACCTGCGGCACGTACAGCGCGCCTGCGATCCCGCACAGCACGGCCGACAGCGTCCACACGAACAGCTTGTACGCGAGCGGGCTGTAGCCGAGGAACATCAGCCGCGTCTCGCCGTCGCGCACCGCGGTGACCACGCGCCCGAGCTTGCTGGTGACGATCGCGCGCGCGGCGACGAACGCGAGCACGAGCGTCGCGAAGGTCAGCAGCAACAGCACCGTGCGCGTGCCGGGCGACGTGATCGGAAACCCCGCGATGCGCTTGAAGTCGGTGAAGCCGTTGTTGCCGCCGAAGCCCGTCTCGTTGCGAAAGAACAGCAGCATCGCGGCGAACGTCAGCGCCTGCGTGATGATCGACAGGTATACGCCCTTCACGCGCGAGCGGAACGTGAAGAAGCCGAACACCCACGCGAGCACGGCCGGCACCAGCACGACCAGCGCGAGCGCCCACCCGAGATGCTGGGTGCCGCTCCAGTACCACGGCAGCTGATGCCAGTCGAGGAACACCATGAAGTCGGGCAGGTCGCTGCCGTACTTGCCGTCGCGGCCGATCTCGCGCATCAGGTACATGCCGATCGCATAGCCGCCGAGCGCGAAGAACAGCCCGTGGCCGAGGCTGAGGATCCCGCAGTAGCCCCAGACGAGATCGAGCGCGAGCGCGGCGATCGCGTAGCACATCAGCTTGCCGGCAAGCGTCATCGCATACGCGGAAAGGTGGAACGCGCTCGATTCGGGCGCGACCAGCGCGGCCAGCGGCACGCCGACGCCGATCGCGATGCATAGCGCGACGAGCGCGAGCCACGCGCGGCGCGACAGCAGCGCGGGGCGCGGCGGCAGGCCGAGCGCGAATCTTTCCTCCGCGCGCGCGGCGGCAGCGGGTTTCGGCGCGTCGGCGACCGGGTTCGACAACGAATCGGTGAATGAAGTCATGTCACGCCTCCGCGCTGCGTCCCTTCGGGGCGAACATGCCCTGCGGACGTTTCTGGATGAACAGCACGATCATCACGAGCACCGCGATCTTCGCGAGCACGGCGCCCCAGAACGGCTCGATCGCCTTGCTGACGAGGCCGAGCCCGAAGCCGCCGAGCACGGTGCCGGCGATCTGTCCGACGCCGCCGAGCACGACCGCCATGAACGAATCAATGATGTAGTTCTGCCCGAGGTCCGGGCCCACATTGCCGATCTGCGACAGCGCGCAGCCGCCGAGGCCCGCGATGCCTGCGCCGAACGCGAACGCATACGCGTCGACGCGCGCGGTCTTCACGCCGACGCATGCGGCCATCCGGCGGTTCTGCGTGACCGCGCGCACGAACAGGCCGAGCCGCGTCTTCGTCAGCACCGCCCACGCCACGAACACGACCGCGAGCGCGAACGCGAGGATCGCGAGCCGGTTGTACGGCAGGATCAGGTTCTGCATCACGGTCACGCCGCCGCTCATCCACGACGGGTTCACGACCTGCACGTTCTGCGCGCCGAACAGCATGCGCGTCGCCTGGATCAGGATCAGGCTCACGCCGAAGGTCGCGAGCAGCGTTTCGAGCGGGCGGCCGTACAGGTGCCGCAGCACGAGCCGTTCGAGCACGATGCCGACCAGCGCGGCCGCCGCGAACGACGCGGGTACCGCGACGAGCGGATACCAGTCGAACGCGGCCGGCGCATAGCGCTGGATCAGCGTCTGCACGACATAGGTTGCGTACGCACCGATCATCAGGAATTCGCCGTGCGCCATGTTGATCACGCCGATCAGCCCGTACGTGATCGCGAGGCCGAGCGCCGCGAGCAGCAGCACGCTGCCGAGCGACAGGCCTGCGAACACGGTGCCGGCGATCTCGCCGCGGCGCTGCAACGCGTGCAACGCCTCGAGACCTTGCTGCGCGGCTTCGCGCACGCGCGCGTCGGGCTCCGCGTCGCTGCCGTCCGGGTTCTTCGCGACGAGCGGGCGCAACTGTTCGATCATGTCGAGATCGCGGCGCGCGGCGACGACCTGTACGGCGTCGAGACGCATCGCCGGATCGGCATCGTGCAACGCGGCGATCGCCCACAGCGCATCGAGGCGGCGCTTCAATGCCGGATCGGTCTCCTTCGCCCGCGCGCGGTCGATCATCGGCTGGAGCGTCGGGTCGGGCGACTTCAGCAGGGTATCGATCGCGTCGCGTCGCGTAGTGACATCGGGCGACGCGAGGGCGAGCCCCGACAGCGCGCCGGCGATTTTCGTGCGCAGCAGGTTGTTCAGCATCACCGGCTGCGCGTCGCCGGCCGGCGTCGCGGCCTGCGTGAGCGCGTCGTGCGCGGTGTCACCGGTCTGGATCAGCAGGCGAGCGTCGCCGGTCGCGAGCGCGTCGCCGGTCGACAATGCATTGAGCACGGCGACGGCGCGCGGATCGGGATCGGTGGCGAGCCGTTCGATCGCGGCCGTTTTCGCGTCGAAGTCGTCGCCGGCGAGCGCGGCGGTATCGGCGGCCGTCAGTGCAAACGCGGCGCGCGGCAGCGCACCGGCAAGCGCGGCACAGGCGACGACCGCGACGGCGGCGCGGCGAAAGCGTGTAGGCATCGGGACATCCTGTCGGGCGTGGGAAAGCACATTCGTGCAACGGTGTGCGGGCGCATGCGGTGCGTCAGCAATCGCGGCGGCGCACCGGCATCGGTGTGCGAGCGGAGCGCCACGCCGTGCGGGGGCGCTCCGCATCGCATCAGGCGAGCGCTGCGCGCTGCCGGCGCAGGAACGCCGGAATCGAGCTGACGATGTCCGGCTTGCCCTGGTTGCCTGCGATGAACGGGCTCCACGGCTGCGCGCGCACGGCCGTCTTCGTCTTCCACACGACGTTGAACTGGCCGTCGCCGCGAATCTCGCCGATCATCACCGGCTTGTGCAGGTGATGATTGCCGTCCATCGCGAGCGTGAAGCCCGACGGCGCGGCGACGGTCTGGCCGATCATCGCGACGCGCACCTTGTCGACGTCGGTGCTCTTCGCTTTCTCGACGGCCTGCTTCCACATGTGGATGCCCACGTAGGTCGCCTCCATCGGGTCGTTGGTCACGCGCTTCGCGCCGCCCGGCAGGTTGTTCGCCTTCACCCACGCGGCGAACTGGTCCTTGAACTTCGTGTTGGTCGGGTTCTTCACCGACATGAAGTAGTTCCACGCGGCGAGGTGGCCGACGAGCGGCTTCGTGTCGATCCCGCGCAGCTCTTCCTCGCCGACCGAGAATGCGACCACCGGCACGTCGGTCGCCTTGATCCCCTGGTTGCCGAGTTCCTTGTAGAACGGCACGTTCGAGTCGCCGTTGATCGTCGAGATCACGGTCGTCTTGCCGCCTTGCGAGAAGTTCTTGATGTTCGCGACGATGGTCTGGTAGTCGCTATGGCCGAACGGTGTGTAGACCTCCTGAATGTCGGCATCCTTCACGCCCTTCGATTTCAGGAACGCGCGCAGGATCTTGTTGGTCGTGCGCGGATACACGTAGTCGGTGCCGAGCAGGAAGAAGCGCTTCGCGCTGCCGCCTTCCGCGCCCATCAGGTACTCGACGGCCGGAATCGCCTGCTGGTTCGGCGCGGCGCCCGTGTAGAACACGTTGCGCGACATTTCCTCGCCTTCGTACTGCACCGGGTAGTAGAGCAGGCCGTTCAGCTCCTCGAACACCGGCAGCACCGACTTGCGCGACACCGAGGTCCAGCAGCCGAACACGCAGGCGACCTTGTCCTGCGTGAGCAGCTGGCGCGCCTTCTCCGCGAACAGCGGCCAGTTCGATGCCGGGTCGACGACCACCGGCTCGAGCTTGCGGCCCATCACGCCGCCGTTCTTGTTGATGTCGGCGATCGTCATCAGCGCCGTGTCCTTCAGCGACGTTTCGGAGATCGCCATCGTGCCCGACAGTGAATGCAGGATGCCGACCTTGATCGGGCCCGTGCCCGCATCGGCTGCGTGCGCGAACGGACTCTTGCCCGCCAGCGCGAGCGCACCGGCCATCGAACCGAACTTCAGCAGACTGCGACGTTTCATCGGTTTCCCCTTGACGTGTTGGTTGAGCGTGCGCCGTGGTGGCGTCGGCATCGGGTTTACGCAAGGCATGTGCCAGTCGCGCGGATGCACGCCTGGCGTGCCTGTGCGGGATGGGGCGGGGCGTCGGCGCGGTGCGGATGATGCGTCGTGCAGCACGCGCGATCCGTTGCGGTGCGCTCGCGCGGGCGCAAATGGTGCACGGTTGTCTTCCCCGTTGCGGTGCCTGCACTCGATGTTCGATCCGCCGCGCCCCATGTCTTCGCACCACGCCGGCGCAGCGCGTTGCCGCGCCGGACCTCGACGAGGAGCCGCCATGAGTCAGCCGGACACGAACACGCCCGACCTGCCGACGATGGCGAAAGGCACGAACCACGCGGCGGTGCCGATGGGCGCGGTCGCGGCGAGCGACGCGATCCACGACGCGATCGTCGGCGGCGCGCCGCCGGCATCGAGCTGTTCCACGGCGATACGTATTCGGGACACCCGCTCGCGATGGCAGCCGCGTGCGCGACGATGAATCTCTACGCGCGCGGCCGGCTGTTCGAGCGAGAGATCCACGCGCTGAAGGACGCGCGGCACGTGATCGACGGGCGCAATCTCGGCCTCGTCGGCGCCGTCGAGCTGAAGCCGCGCGACGGCAAGCCGGGCGCGCGTGCGTATGACGTGTTCGTCAGGTGCTACCAGTAAGGGGGCGATGATCCGCTAGACGGGCGACATCCTCGCGTTCTCGCCGCCGCTCATCATCGACGACGCGCAGGTCGCCGAGCTGTTCGCGATCGTCGCCGATGCGCTGGCGGAAACGGGGTAGGGCGGGACGCGGAGGCGGAAATGCAAACGGGCGCGCCATGCGCGCCCGTTCGGCGGATCAGTGCGGCCGGCGGCAACCTGCCGGCCGGCGCGGCGGCAGGTGCTGCGCCGCCGGGAAGGTCAGTAACGCGGCACGGACGGATCGACGTCGCGCGACCACGCGTCGATGCCGCCCTGCAGGTTGTACAGCTTCGTGAAGCCGCGCGATTCGAGGAACATCGCGACCTGCGCGCTGCGCATCCCGTGATGGCACACGCAGACGATTTCCGCTTCGTCGTCGAGCTCCTCGCTGCGCGCGGGGATCTGCTGCATCGGGATCGACACGCTGCCGGCGATCTGTGCGGTGGAGATTTCCCACGGCTCGCGCACGTCGAGCACGACCGGCGCGGGGCGCGCCGGATCACGAAGCCATTCCGCGAGCATCGCGGGCGTCAGGATCTGCATGGGGCCGCCGTTCAGAACTTGAAGCGCGACGGTTCGATCGCGTTGACGAGGTGGTCGACGTAGGTTTCGAACACGTCGGCGACACGGTACTGCTTGTCGTCGATGCGCGTGATGATCTGCGCCTTCATCACCGGACGGCCGCCGACGAATGCCGACAGGCGGCCGCCGATCTTCAGCTGTTCGAGCATCTGCTGCGGCACGACCGGCAGGCCGCCCGCGACGCAGATCACGTCGTACGGCGCTTTGCCCGGCCAGCCGAGCGAGCCGTCGCCGAGCGCGACTTCCGCGTTCGTCACGCCGTCGTTGCGCAGGTTGTCTGCCGCGAACTTCGCGATGGCCGGATCGATCTCGACGGCCGTCACGGACTGCGCGCGATGCGCGAACAGCGCGGCCAGGTAGCCGGAGCCCGCGCCGATCACGAGCACGTTCTCGTGCTTCTTGACCGCCAGTTCCTGCAGCACGCGCGCTTCGACGCGCGGGAACAGCATCTTGCTGCGGCTGCCGGGCAGCGGCAGTTCGAGGTCCGCGAACGCGAGATCGCGATGTTCGGGCGAAACGTAATTTTCACGCTTGACGATCGACAGCAGGCCCAGGACGTCCAGATCCAGCACGTCCCACGGCCGGATCTGTTGTTCGATCATGTTGAAACGCGCGTTTTCGATATTCATGGTGTGGTCACGCAGCCTGGTCGGCCATCAGCGGGGATAGAGAAACTTCGTGATTGTACCAAACGGGGCGGCGGCGAAGCCTTCAGACGGCCTGCAACAGACCTTTACCCCTTGCTCTTCTTGATCTGCGCCTCGAACGCGAGGTCGAGCTTGCTCGCCTTGCGCGGCTTTTTGGGGCCGAATTCGTCGACGAACTTGACGAATTCGTCGAGCGGCAGCGGCTCGCAGCGCTTCTCGGCGGTGCCGCCCGAGCGGTCGACCAGATAGAACAGGCCGCCCGCCATCGCGACGGCCGCGAACTGCGGGTTGCCGGAGCGGGTCTTCAGGCGTTCGACCGCGTTGGTTGCTTTGGTGGTGCGCATCGTGCGGGTGCTTGCAGGGGCGTTAAGCCCCTTACTTTATCAAACCGGCCGCCCGCATGCGGCCGCGCGGCGTCAGACGGTGCGCGAGTAGCGTTGCTGCGGCGTCTGGCCGAGGTAGGCGTCGAACGCCATCGCGATGTTGCGCACGACCATCCGGCCGGCCGGGTGGATCGTCAGGCGGTCGCCGGCGACGGTCAGCAGCCCGTCTTGCTCGAACCCGCGCAGCGCGTCGAGCTCGCGCGCGAAGTGATCGGCGAAGCGGATCCCGTGCGCGGCCTCGATATGCGAGAACGGCAGTTCGAGGTTGCACATCAGTTGCGTGATCACGTCGCGGCGCAGCCGGTCGTCGGGCGTGAGCCGCACGCCGCGCGCGATCGGCAGCCGGCCAGCGTCGAGCGCGGTGCCATAGGCCGGCAAGTCCTTCGCGTTTTGCGCATAGACGTCGCCGACCTTGCCGATCGACGACACGCCGAAGCCGACCAGGTCGGTATCCGCGCGCGTGCTGTAGCCCTGGAAATTGCGCTGCAGCGTGCCGTTGCGCTGCGCGCGCACGAGTTCGTCGGACGGCCGCGCGAAGTGATCCATCCCGATGTACACGTAGCCGGCCGACGTCAGCATGTCGATCGCGAGGCCGAGCAGCGCGATGCGCGTTGCGGGCGGCGGCAGCGTCGCATCGTCGATCTGCCGCTGCATCTTGAACAGGTGCGGCATGTGCGCGTAGCCGAACACCGACAGCCGGTCGGGCGCGAGCTCGATGATCGTCTCGAGCGTGCGCGCGAACACGGCGATGGTCTGGTGCGGCAGCCCGTAGATCAGGTCGACGCTGACCGAATGGAAGCCCGTCGTGCGCGCGGCGGAGAGCAGGTCGGCCGTCATCGCGAGCGGCTGGATCCGGTTGATCGCCTGCTGCACGACCGGATCGAAATCCTGCACGCCGAGGCTCAGCCGGTTGAAGCCGATGTTGCGCAGGTGGACGAGCGTCGCCGGTGTGACCGTGCGCGGGTCGATCTCGATCGAGGATTCGGCATCGGCGTCCGGCGCGAGCGCGAAATGCTCGCGGGTGGCCGCCATCAGCTCGGCCGTTTCGCCGTCGGACAGGAAGGTCGGCGTGCCGCCGCCCCAATGGAGCTGCGTGACCGGGCGCGCGGGATCGAACAGCGTGGCCTGCAGCGCCAGCTCGCGCTTCAACTGCTCGAGATACGGGCGCGCGCGGCGGTGGTTGTTGGTCGCGATCTTGTTGCAGCCGCAATAGAAGCAGGCCGTGTTGCAGAACGGGATGTGGAAGTACAGCGACAGCTCGCTCGACGACGCGCCGGGATCGCTCGCCGCACGCACGTAGTCGGCCGGATCGAAATCGTCGCGGAACTGCAGCGCGGTGGGGTAGGACGTATAGCGCGGCCCGTTCGCGCCGTACTTCGCGAGCAAATCGGGACGGAACAGGGTGTCGGCAGAACCGGAATTCATGATGGTCTCGCGCTTTTTAGATGCTTTCGAGTATATAAACGTGCGTTTCGGCTGCATTGTGTAATAACGTCGCAGCCGGTGGTGGCACAATGCGCAGTGAGCTGCCGGACGCCGCGTCCGGTTGCCGCACCGTTTTTTGTTGTCCGTTCGAGAGAGTCGAGTGTCCGTCGAAATGCCTGTCCGCCCGGCACCCGCCGAAGTCCCGCCGCCGCATGCGTGTCGTGAGGGCTGCGGTGCGTGCTGCATCGCGCCGTCGATTTCCAGTCCGATTCCGGGGATGCCCGACGGCAAGCCGGCCGGTGTGCGCTGCATTCAGCTCGGCGACGACCTGCGCTGCCGGATCTTCGGCCGCCCCGAGCGCCCCGCGTGCTGTTCGGGGCTGCAGCCGTCCGCGGAGATGTGCGGGGCGTCGCGCGACGACGCACTGGCGTGGCTGACGCGCCTCGAGGTCGCGACGCAGCCGTCGCCCCGCGCCGGCTCGGCGCGGTAACGCGCTGCCGCGCACCGGCCGGCGCACGCGCTGCGACGCATGGAACCGGCGGCGTGCGCCGCGGCACTAACCTCCGTCCATTGGCCGACCTGGGCCGGAGCCGATCGCCAGGCTGCCGTTCCGCCCGATACAGGAGATTGTTCAGCATGACCGCATCTTGCACGCCCGGCCGGCGCCGTTTCCTCGCCGCCTGCGCCGGCGCCATCGGCGTGTCGGTATCGCTCGCCGCCTGCGCGTCGACGTTTCCGTTCATCCCCGATCACTACACGTTCTCGCGCGGCGACGTCCAGAAAGCCGTCGCGCGCAAGTTCCCGTACCAGAAGACGGTCGCGCAGGTCGTCGACGTATCGCTCGCGAATCCGGCGGTCAACCTGCTGCCTGACCAGAACCGCGTCGCCGTGCAGCTCGACGCGCATTTCGCGAGCCCGTTCCTGCGCGAGCCCGTGAGCGGCAAGTTCACCGTGTCGGGCCAGCTCGCGTACGACGCGCCGAGCCGCTCGGTCGTGCTGAAGGCGCCGGCCGTCGACAGCCTCGTGCTCGACGGCGACGCGCAGCTGTATGCGCAACAGGTCGGCGCGGCCGCCGGCCTGCTCGCGACGCAGGTGCTGACCAACTATCCGATCTATACGTTCAAGCCCGAACAACTGCAATTTGCCGGGGTGAACTACGAACCCGGTACAATTACGATTCTTACAAACGGCATACGCGTGGCGATCGTCGAAAAGTGACGGTGCACCGCGCGCGGCCGGGCGGGCCGCGGCGGCAACGTGGCCCTTTCATTCGACTACTTCGGAGTTGGGCCACGGATGGACTGGATCCTGATCTGCAAGGCATTGATCCTCGGCGTCGTCGAGGGGCTGACGGAATTTCTCCCGGTGTCGAGCACCGGTCACCTGATCGTTGCGGGCAGCTTCCTGAATTTCAACGATGCGCACGCAAAGACCTTCGATGTCGTGATTCAGTTCGGCGCGATCCTCGCGGTCTGCTGGGAATACCGGCAACGGATCGTGTCCATCGTGTCCGGGCTGCCCAGCCGGCCCGACGCGCGGCGCTTCACGCTGAACGTCGTGATCGCGACGATTCCCGCGATCGCGCTCGGCCTGCTGCTGGAGAAGAAGATCAAGGCCGTGTTGTTCGCGCCGGTGCCGGTCGCGTTCGCGCTCGTCGTCGGCGGCGCGATCATCCTGTGGGCCGAGGCGCGGCAGCGCGAGCGCAGCGAGCCGCCGCGCGTCCAGTCGGTCGATGAGCTTACCCCGCTCGATGCGCTGAAGGTCGGCATCGCGCAATGTTTCGCGCTGGTGCCCGGCATGTCGCGCTCGGGCTCGACGATCATCGGCGGGATGCTGTTCGGCCTCGACCGGCGCGTCGCGACCGAATTCTCGTTCTTCCTCGCGATTCCGATCATCTTCGGCGCGACGCTCTATGAAACCGTCAAGGATTGGCAGGCGTTCACGGTCGATTCGCTCGGCCTGTTTGCGCTCGGGCTCGTCGCCGCGTTCATCAGTGCGTTCGTATGCGTGCGCTGGCTGCTGCGCTTCGTCGCGACGCACGACTTCACCGTGTTCGCGTGGTACCGGATCGTGTTCGGCTTGTTCGTGCTGCTCGTGGGTTACAGCGGGTGGCTGAACTGGGCGTGATGCCGGCGCGGGGGCAGGGGCGCTTCCCATGACAAACGGCCCGATCGGCACATGCCGGTCGGGCCGTTTTCCGTTGCGCGGCGGCGCGTGCAGTGCGCCGCCGTGCAGCGTGCTTAGCCGGCGCGCTTGCGGAACACCAGGTCCCATACGCCGTGGCCGAGCCGCAGCCCGCGTCGTTCGAACTTCGTGACCGGGCGGTAGTCGGGACGCGGCGCGTAGTCGGCGGCCGTGTTTTCGAGCGTCGGTTCGGCGCCGAGCACTTCCAGCATCTGTTCCGCGTAGTTCTGCCAGTCGGTCGCGCAATGCAGGTACGCGCCGGGCTTCAGGCGCGACGCGAGGTGCGCGACGAGCGGCGGCTGGATCAGCCGGCGCTTGTGGTGGCGCGCCTTGTGCCACGGATCCGGGAAGAAGATGTGCACGCCGTCGAGGCTTTCCGGCGCGAGCATGTGCTCGAGCACCTCGACCGCATCGTGCTGGATGATGCGGATGTTCGGCAGGTCCTGCTCGCCGATCAGCTTCAGCAGCGCGCCGACCCCCGGCTCGTGCACTTCGACGCCGAGGAAGTCGTCGCCCGGGCGGTGGGCGGCGATTTCCGCGGTCGATGCGCCCATCCCGAAGCCGATCTCCAGGATGCGCGGCGCGCTGCGGCCGAACACGGCGTCCCAGTCGGGCAGTTCCGCTGCGTACGGGACGACGAAGCGCGGGCCGAGATCGTCGAGCGCGCGGCGCTGGCCGGTCGACACGCGGCCGGCGCGCGTCACGAAGCTGCGGATGCGGCGGCGGTGCAGCGGGTTGACTTCGTCGGCGCCGTCGGCGGCTTCGTCGGGAAGGGCGGCATCGTCCGGCGGCAGGCCGGCTTCGTTCGGATCGTCGTGCATCATCGGTGACAGAGAAAGGCTCGGTTCGGGCGCGGGCATCGGGCGCGCGGGACGCGCCGGCGCGGTACAAAAAAGCCGCCTTCGACGAGGCGGCTGGCGCGCGGTTGCGGAACGTGGACGGGCGCGGCGAGAGCCGTCAAGCCGTTGATCCTGAAGGATTTCCCGTTCGGCAAACCGGAAAGAGCCGGATTATGGACTGGTTTGACCCGACTGGCAAGGTCGAGGCCGGCGCCGCGGCGTGCCGGTTTGGGAGGGACATATGACGCCGGGGCCGGCGCGAACCCCGCCGCGGCCCCGGGTTGCGGCACTGCGGCGGCCGCGCGCTTCAGCCGACCCGCAGGTCGAGCCGGCGACGCGTGATCGCCTTGATCTGGTTCAGCGCGTAGTCGAGCTCGAACGCGGTGTCGCGCGACACGCGGCTTTCCAGTTCGAAGAAGATCCCGGCCTTCGTGTAGTGGCGTACGCAGATGATGAACGGGAAGCCGTGCTGCTCGCGATACTGCCGGTTCATCTGCTGCAGGCGGGTTTCCTCGGCGTCGGTCAGCGCGTCGAGGCCGGCGCTCGTCTGCTCGCTGACCGACGCATCGGTCAGCCCGCCGCCGCGCACCGCCTGCGCGGACAGTTCCGGGTGGCGATCGAAGAATGCCTTTCTCGCGTCGAGGCCGCGCCCGCGGATGCTCGCCATCATCGCGTCGTGCAGCGCATCGACGGAAGCGAACGGGCGCGCGTTCCACGCGTCCTCGGCGACGTCCGGCGAATGTTCGAAGATGTCGCCGAGGGCTTGGACGAACTGGTCCTTCGCCATCGTGTTGATGGCGGCGAGATTGGGGGTGTCGAGTGGGGTCGAGGGCATCGTCAGTCGGAACCTTGGAGCGGGAATGGAGGTTCCGAGTATAGGAATCGGGCCGGCGCAACCAGAAGGGGGCAAGTCCTATTGGCCGTATACCAGTCGATGCATTCGCCGCGCATTCCGGCCGTGGCGGGTCCGCGCGGCCTGTATGTCATGCACGTCATGCGGTATCGGCAATCGACTTCAGCCGCTCGCCGCTGTCCGACAGCAACCCTCGCAGCCACGCATGCGCCTTCGAGCGATGCTTGTTCGGATGCCAGAGCACGTAGAAGCGCATCAGCGGAAAGTTGAACGGCGCCGGGCGGATCAGCAGCGGCAGGCGGCGCGCATAGTAGGCCGCGAAATGCCGCGCGGTCGTCAGGATCAGGTCGGACTCGCTCACCAGATACGGCGCGAGACTGAAATACGGGCAGGACATCTGCCTGCCGCGGCTCAGGCGCAACGTCGCGAGCGAACTCTCCACCACGCCGCGCTGCGAGCTCGAATAGGGCAGCGGCACCAGGTGCGACGCGTCGATATAGCTTTCCGCGGTGAGCCGGCCGGGCTTCGCGAGCGGATTGTCCTTCGACATCAGGCACACGACTTCGTCTTCGAGCAGCACGTTCATGTGCAGGTGTTCGGGCGGCGTCGGCCAGTTGCCGAGCACCACGTCGACGTGTCCTTCCGCCAGCGCCTTCTCGTAGTCGTACTCGGCGCCCATCGGCAGCGTCACGAGCTTCGAATTCGGCGCGTGCTGGCGGAAGCGCCGGGCCAGGTCCGCGAAGAACGGCGGTGCGAGGTAGTCGGGCATCGCGATCGTGAACGTGCGTTCGGAGCGCTGCGGGTCGAACGCGTCGTCGGCGCTGAACATCTTCTCGAGTGCATTGAGTGCGACCCGCGCGTCCTGCGTGAGCTGCAGCGCGCGCTCGGTGGGCACCATCTCGTTCTTCTCGCGCGTGAGCAGCGGATCGTCGAACAGCTTTCTCAGGCGCTTCAGCGCGCTGCTGAGTGCCGGTTGCGACTGGTTCAGGCGGATCGCCGTGCGCGACACGCTGCGTTCCTCGACCAGCGTGCACAGGACGCGAAGCAGGTAGGTGTCCAGTGGATCGTCGTTGCGCATGGGGAAGTTCGGGTTCGTTGACCGGCTCCACTTTGCCGCCGAGTGTCGGACGGCGTCAACGGCCCGCCGCGCGGCGTATCGTGCCGGCGCGCGCGGCCGCCGGGCCGTGCCGTGCGCTGCCGAAGCTGCCGGGACGCCCGCCGGATGCGACGGGACGGGCCCCGCGAAGCGGTACGGAACCGGCCTGCACCGGCGTTTGCTATGGGGTCTATAACAACCCGCGCCTGTCTGCCGGCAGGCCCCTGCTATATGGTCGGGCTTCACAACAAGATCACGACCTTGCGAGTCGCCGGTGCGGCAGCGGAGCGCCGCACGCCGCGGGGGCGGGACGAAGGGTTTGGGGTCGCCGGCCCACGCAGGCCGAACTATTTCAGGAGACACCGGTGTCCGTCACAGAACAGCATTCGTCAGTCTATTCGTCGGTCGAGCCGACGCTTGAAGAGCGCGTCTATCGCAAGGTGTCGTGGCGCCTTCTGCCGTTCCTGTCCGCATTGTGGGTGCTCGCGTGGCTGGACCGCGTGAACATCGGCTTTGCGAAGCTGCAGATGCTCGATACGCTCAAGTTCAGCGAGGCCGTCTACGGCCTCGGCGCCGGGATCTTCTTCCTCGGCTACTTCTTCTTCGAAGTGCCGTCGAACGCGCTGCTGCAGAAGATCGGTGCGAAGAAGACCATCATGCGCATCACGATCGGCTGGGGGATCATCTGCATCCTGCAGTCGTTCATCAAGACGCCGACGCAGTTCTACATCCTGCGCTTCCTGCTCGGCGCGTTCGAGGCCGGCTTCTATCCCGGCATCATCCTTTACCTGACCTACTGGTATCCGAGCTCGCGGCGTGCCAAGGCGTTCGGCACGTTCATGTCGGCGTCCGCGATCGCGGGCGTGCTCGGCGGCCCGCTGGCCGGCAGCATCATGACGTCGCTCGACGGCTCGCACGGCTTCCACGGCTGGCAATGGCTGTTCGTGATCGAGGGCATCCCGTCGGTGCTGGCCGGCATCGTCGCGTACTTCTACATGACCGACCGGCCCGAGCAGGCGAAGTGGCTGTCGGTGGCCGAGCAGCAGGTCGTGCGCAACGTGCTGGACGCGGACAAGCGCGACCTCGGCGAGCGCGGGCACGACTGGCGCACGCTGTTCCGCAATCCGAAGGTGTGGCTGCTGATCGGCATCTTCTTCTGCCTGCTGTGCGCGAACTCCGCGCTGACGTTCTGGATTCCGACCATCATCCGCGATTCGGGCTTCGGCACGACGGTGGTGATCGGCTGGATTGCCGCGCTGGCCTACGTGTTCGGTGCTGCCGGGATGATCCTGAACGGCGCGCGTTCCGATCGCAACCAGGAGGTGCGCTGGCACTTCGCGGTGCCGGCCGGTTGCGGTGCGCTCGCGATGGCGGTGCTGGCCGTGCTGCTCGGGATGCCCGGCGTGGCGCCGGCATTCACGATCGCCGCGATGATCATCGCGCTGGCCGGGACGATGAGCGCGATCCCCGTGTTCTGGCAATTGCCGAACCTGTACCTGGCCGGCAGCGCCGCCGCGATCGGCGTCGCGTTGATCAATTCGGTGTCGAACCTGGCCGGCTTCGGCGCGCCGTACGTGCTCGGCCTGGTCAAGAGCGCGACCGGCAGTCTCGCACCGGGCCTGTACCTCGTTGCCGCGATCGAGCTGCTGTCCGCCGTGCTCGTCGTCACCGGCATCGTCCATGCACGTCGATCGAAGGAGTCCTGAACATGAGCGACATCATCAAAACGGATCGCCGGCAGTTCGTGATCGCGTCGATGGCGGCGGCCGGCGGCATGCTGCTGGCCGGCCGCGCGAACGCGGCGGCGGCATCGGCGGTGCAGGGCGACGCGCTGCGCCCCGCACAGGCGGCGGATCCGATCTCGCTGCACGGCGCGAGCCCGCGCCTGACGATTCATCTGCTCGACACCTATCACGGTGCGCCCGCGACCGGCCTGAAGGTCGACTTCTCGCGGCTCGAGAACGGCCGGGCCGTGCCGATCCGCAGCGTCGTGATCAACCGGAACGGGCGCAGCGACGAACCGTTGCTGATCGGCGATGCGTATCAGGTGGGCGACTACGAGCTGCTGCTGCATGTCGACGACTACTTCCGGATGAAGGATGCGCAGGTGGCTGCGCCGTCGTTCCTGTCGCAGGTTCCCGTGCGCTTTCGCGTGAACAGCGCCGTCGAGCGGCTGCACCTGCCGGTGCAGTTCGGACCGTGGAACTACACGTACTACCGCGGCAGCTGAGCGGCGAGGTCTCTCCCCGCATCCCTCGACACGAATTGGAGCAAGCGAATGGCTGGCATCAGCACCCATGTCCTCGACCTGACGACCGGCAAGCCGATCAGCGGCGTGCCGATCGAACTCTATGACCTGAGCGTCACGCCGCCCAGGCTGCTGAACCGGACGGTCAGCAATGCCGACGGGCGCACCGACGCGCCGATGCTGCCCGGCGCGGCGGCGAAGGCCGGGCAGTTCGAGCTGCGCTTTGCGATCGGCACGCATTTCAAGGACGCGACCGCGCTGTCCGATGTCGTGCCGGTGCGGTTCACCGTTTTCGATCCGGCACAGCACTATCACGTGCCGCTGATCTGCTCGCCGTGGTGCTTCTCGACGTACCGCGGCAGTTGACCCCACCTGAATGGAGAAGCAGTCCCATGTCTCATCAAGAAACCTACCTCGTCGACTCGATCCGTCTCGCCATGGAGAACGTTCGCGAGCGCAAGACCTGGCCGTTCGGCGCCGTGCTGGTCCGGGACGGCAAGGTGCTGGCCCGCTCGGTCAATGAAGTGGAAGCGACTTGCGACCCGAGCGCGCATGCCGAGATGCAGGCTGTGCGCGCCGCGAGCAAGGCGCAGGGCAGCACGGACCTGAGCGGCTCGGTCATGTATGCGAGCGGGTATCCATGCTCGATGTGCCTGTCGGCGATGTATCTGGCGGGGGTCAGCGAGGTGTATTACGCGTACTCGAACGAGGACGGCGAGCCGTACGACCTGTCGGCCGCGCGCGGCTATGTGGAGATCGCGCGTCCGCTCGAGGAGCGTGAGATGAAGCTGGTTTATCACCGCGCGCGCGATGAAGGGCAGGATCTGTACGAGGCCTGGCAAGCGGTGCAGGGTAGCTGAGCCGCGGTTCGCCCGACGCAGGTTGACCGGTGCTGGCGCTAACGGCGCACTCCCCGGCACCGGTTTTTGGACACGTCGTTCCGCGTGACGGAAGGGGTGTCCTTTTTTCATTGGGCGGGCGCGGCGGTGCGTGAATCGAGAGCGTCCGGGCGTGACGAAGCAGATGCGACGACGCACGTGCGGCTTGCGAGACAACAGGGGAGGGATGCTTGAGCGACCGGCACAGACCCTTGCAGCAGTCTTGCGGATTGGCTCTCGAGGCCGGCGCTTGACCCGACGGATCAGCGCGGAGGAAACGTGGAGCGGGCGATGGGAATCGAACCCACGTCATCAGCTTGGGAAGCTGAGGTAATGGCCATTATACGACGCCCGCAGAACGCGTGATTCTACAGGGTTTGGCGGGGATGTTGCAAGTGAAGAGTTTTGGCCGCTGGCAAACGACTGATTGCGGACTGCGCGTTCCCCGACGGTGGCCCGTCTCGATGCGCCAGTTTCGCGAGCAGGTCGACTGCGACACGACGCGGCACGGTAGCGCCAGGGGGGCAAAGCGCATCCGACCCAGGCGGAACGGAACGCGCCGGCGGCGCGCTTGCCCGCAAGCCCGTGTCGAAATTAGACGAGTCGGTGTCGGACGCATACAAGCCCCGATAACGCTTTCGATCTAACGTGACAGACCTCTTACCCGATCGTTAGTTTGGAGCCGACATGTCCGATTTCATCACCGTTCTGC